>JBFXKJ010000173.1:0-8341 GCA_050173895.1 Mangrovibacterium sp.
CCTCCCTGATTTCTTCTGCCTCAAAATAACCAATCTTTGCCACCAACAGGGCAGCCGCAGCAGCGGGTATCCGAAACCTGACCGGCAGATACTACAACGGCCTTTTGCTCCCGGCGGTCCGCTGTAACTTCGGGGAAAGCCGCTTCCACTGTTTGTCGGCCTGCGCATCGCCCGATGCCGAAATAAACGCCGACAACCTTTTTTGTTCGGCCCTGAACTGTTCCTGGTGCAAAGGTGACTGATCGATCCAATCAAGCAGGGCTTTTTCCTCTGAAGAAGAAAGCTCTCCCATCATAAACCGCCTCACAAGATTCTCCGGTACTAAACGTTGGTTCTCCATCATTCGGTTATCATGTATATTCCTAGATACAATCAACCTCCTGTTTTACCAACCTTCACTCAAAAAAAAATCTGATTTATTTCAGGAAGCTAAGCAGGATCAGGCTTTCCCGTCTGATTTTCTGACGCGCGATTTCCATCCCCCTGCTCTGGTGTTTATCGACCATGGTGGTGGATATATACATGAGTTCGGCAATTTCCTTTATCTTCTTTCCTTCGAGCCATTTCATGCGGAAAGCCTGACCGCATTTTGCCGGCATCGCCCCGATAATCGACTCCAGTTCCAGGCTGAGGTAATCGGCCATGGAAATAAAACCGTTATTCTGTTCAAAACTGATATGATACAGACGCTCTGTTTCAAAGAAGCTTTGCTCCCGGGAGTACTTACCTTCTATAATTCTGTGTTTTAGCCGGTTGAGACAGCTATTCTTTAATGACTTAAATAGCCAGGCAGCTTCATTCTTCCGGTTGTTCATCGTGTGGCGGTTCGACCAATACTGCAGAAAAACATTCTGGATCAGATCGTTGGCCTCCTCCTCATCTTTCAGAAAATGACAGGCATATTTCTTCATCCTGTGGTAATACGCACGGAACAAATCCTCAAAAGAAGAAATACTGATACTTTCCTGAAATCCTGAAAGATCCCTGTTACCTTCGTCTGTCATTGCCCTGAAAAGTGAGTCCCCTAAATTAGAACAAAATTTCCTAAATCAGAACAAAGTTTCAATTACACAAAAGGTAGAGAGAAAAATAAATGCCCGAAAGGAAACTACCTCAATTTTAGAAAGGCACGTTGTCCGCACCGGCACTTCCATAGGAGCCGGAACGTTCACTCTCAAAGCCGGCATTGACAGGCATGCCTGACAAGCGCGGATCGGCGTTCATTTTTGAACTGAAGGTTTGCCCCATCATGCCGCCGCCAATCTCTTCCGGAATCGCACTGTCAAGATCACAAAACTTAACCTGCTGCTTTTTAAATGCCAGCTGTACATCACCCACCGAGCCGTTCCTGTGTTTGGCAACAATGATCTCAGCAATACCGATCAGGGAATTACCGTTCTCATCCTCCGTAATCCCGTAATATTCGGGGCGGTGAATGAACAGCACCAGGTCGGCATCCTGCTCGATTGCTCCCGATTCCCGAAGGTCGGAAAGCTGCGGGCGTTTCCCCTCGCGCGACTCGACCGAACGGTTCAACTGCGAAAGCGCCAGGATGGGAATATCCAATTCCTTGGCGATGGCTTTAAGCGAACGGGAAATTAAACTGACTTCCTGCTCCCGGTTGCCCCGCCCGTCTGTACCTGCTGTCATTAGCTGAAGGTAGTCGACAATGACTACGCCGATATCGTGCTGCATCTTTAACCGGCGGCACTTTGCCCGGAATTCAAAAACCGACAAGGCCGGCGTATCGTCAATAAACATGGGTGCCTCTTCCAGAACGTTTAGTTTCCGGTTAAAATGCTCCCACTCCCATTCGGCCAGCCTGCCGTTCTTGATTTTTTCCGATCCAAGCTCTGTTTCAGCAGTGATTAAACGGTTCACCAACTGAACAGACGACATTTCAAGTGAAAATACGGCTACCGGTTTGCGGTGCTCCACCGCCATGTTCCGTGCCATGGAAAGGACGAACGCTGTTTTACCCATCGCAGGTCGGGCAGCAATAATAATCAGGTCGGTTTTTTGCCAGCCCGAAGTGATCCGGTCCAGCGCGGTAAATCCGCTGGGCACACCACTCAGCCCGTCTTCCCGCCTGGCCGCCTCTTCGATCTGCCGGGCCGCTTCCTTCAGGATCGGCTTAATCGGAAGCATTTCCTTCTTGATGTTTCCTTCCGCAACCTTAAACAAGGCCGTTTCGGAAAAGTCGATCAGGTCGTCCACATCGATAGTCGCATCGTAGGCTTTCGCCTGAATTTCGGATGATACCCTGATCAATTCCCGCTGAATATATTTCTGAGCGATGATACGGGCATGAAACTCGATATGAGCTGCCGAAGCTACCCGGCTCGTGAGTTGTGTAATATAAAGCGGCCCTCCCACTTCGTCGAGCTGGTTCCGGTTCTTCAGTTCCTGGGTGACCATCAGCAGGTCGACCGGACGCTCGTGTGTGGAAAGATACTTGATGGCTTCGAATATCTTCCGGTGTTCGTCTTTGTAAAAACTGTCGGTGTTGATGATATCGGCAACGGTGACATAGGCATCGCGTTCGAGCATCAGCGCTCCCAAAACAGCCTCCTCCACATCCAAAGCCTGGGGCGGCAGTTTGCCGTATTGCGCATTGATCTGTTCGATCGTCGAACTTGTCCTCGTATTCTTTTTCTCTCCAGCCATGAAAACTTATAGATTTATTGATAATCAACACCCTCCCGCTTCAAAAAATAAAAGGAACCGGATTTTAAAGTTATAAAAAAAGGAGACCCCGGGCCCCCTGAAAAGTATTTTAAAATGAATTTATTTCAGTTTATCCCGTATAATCCTGGTCAACATCGTTTTCAGATCTTCTCCCATCGCGGCAATCTGCTGGGGAATGAAACTGGTGGCTGTCATGCCCGGGGTCGTGTTGACCTCAAGAAAATAAAAGGTCCCGTCTTTGAGAATGAAATCGATCCGGACAATCCCCTCGCAAAAACAAAGGTCATAGATAGCTGAGGCCTGTTGCTGAATGTCCCGGGTCAGTCCGGCCGAAATCCGGGCCGGCGTGATTTCGTCGGTCATCCCTTTGGTATACTTCGCTTCGAAATCAAAAAACTCATTCCGGGGCAATACTTCCGTCACCGGGAATACATACTGCTGCCCGCTCAGCTTGACCAGTCCGCAGGTAAATTCCTTGCCATCAATAAATTCTTCGACCAGTGCATCACTGTTTTCGGCCCAGGCTTTTTCAATGGCAGCCAAAAGTGCCGCTGCCGATTTCACCTTGGTCACTCCAAAACTCGATCCGCCGGCATTGGGCTTCACAAACGCCGGCAGCCCGACTTCTTTCACCAGCATATCCACATCCGGCTGTTGATCTTTCCGTACCAGGACCGATCGGGCCATCGCAACTCCAAAATTACGAAGATAATTGCTGCAGAAGTACTTATTGAAGGTGAGCGACGATGCGTGAACGCCGCATGAAGAATAAGGAACCTTCAACAGGTCAAAATATCCCTGCAGAATACCATCTTCTCCCGGCGTACCATGAATAATGATATAAGCATAATCGAAGCGGACCCGTTCACCATTCCTTTCAAAACTGAAGTCACGCCTGTCCACTTCCGCCACCTTTTCTCCGTCAGCCACCACATTCCATTCCAGACCCCGCATCTCGACCAGCCAGGGCCGGAAAAATTCCGTATCAATCGATTCATATACATTTTTGCCGCTCTGCACAGAAACGACATACTCGGACGAATCACCCCCGTAAACAACAGCAATGTTTTTTTTCATCTTATGTCTTGTGTCTTGACTCCTGATTCTTCTTGTCTTGTATCTTGTGTCTTATCTTCTCACTTTTCCCGGCTTGCAATGTAATTTCGCCACTTCTCCATGACCATGCTCATATCGGCGGGTAGTTCTGATTCGAACAGCATTTCTTCGCCGGTGGCCGGATGAACAAATCCCAGTGTTTTTGCATGAAGTGCCTGACGGGGAAGGATACTAAAGCAATTTTGCACGAACTGCCGGTATTTTGAAAAGGTTGTTCCCCAAAGGATCTGATCGCCGCCATAGGTATCGTCGTTAAACACCGGATGCCCGATATAGCTCATATGCACCCGGATCTGATGGGTTCGCCCGGTTTCCAGCCGGCATTCGACCACACTTACATATCCAAGTTCTTCGATCACCTTATAATGAGTCACCGCCGGCTTTCCGTGCTCTCCGTCTTCATAAACCGTAAAGATTTGCCGGTTCTTTTGGCTGCGCCCTATATTCCCGGTGATGGTCCCTTCCTGTTCCTTCAGTCTGCCCCACACCAGTGCAACATACTTCCGCCTGGTACTCTTTTCAAAAAACTGGAGCCCGAGTTTTGTTTTTGCCATCTCCGTTTTGGCAACAACCAGCAAACCCGAGGTATTTTTGTCAATCCGGTGAACCAGTCCGGGACGCGGATCATTGTTGTTGAACAGCGGCAGATCTTTGAATCGCCAGGCCAGTCCGTTCACCAGGGTCCCCGTATAGTTTCCGTGTCCGGGATGAACAACCAGGCCTGCAGGCTTATTGACTACCAGCAGCTGGTCGTCTTCGAAAACGACATTCAACGGAACCGGCTCGGGAATGATTTTGAGTTCCCGGCGGGGAAAATCCATCACGATCGAGATCTCGTCACCAGGCTTGACCTTGTAGTTGGATTTCACAGGGGACCCGTTCACCAGAATGCAACCGGCGTCGGCAGCCGTCTGGATCCGGTTGCGGGAAACACTGTCGATCCGGTTCACAAGATACCTGTCGACCCGCAGTTGTGACTGCCCGGGATCGACCGTAAGCCTGTAATGTTCAAATAAACTCCCCTCGTCCTGCTCGTCAAAAATATCCTCTTTATCTTCTTCTACCATTCAATTACCCCCTTATCCGGTTCTACTCCGGCGGCGTCCGGCTGGCCGGCATTTAGTTTACTTTCGTCGGCCGTCAGCCATAAGTCGACCGAAATCCCCTGATCCACCACCTGTCCGGATGCTTCCGGCCGTTGCTGCCAGACCCTGGCGCTCAACGAATCGCCGATATTCAAGACCGATTCATCATAGATGACCGCGCCCAGGCTAAGGTTCACTATGGTCAGTTCATTCTGCGCCTGCGCCAGGGAGACCCCTCTTAAATCGGGAACAAGCGTCATCTCTCCCGATCCTGATTTCCCGACCACCAGGTCAATGGCGGACCCTCTATCGATCATTTTCCCGGGGAGGATTTCCTCCCCGTGGAATTTTTGTTCCAGTACCAGATTCGGATATTCGGAAGGAATATATTCTACTTTTCCCACGTTCAGCCCCACTCCCTGCATCATGTTGACCGCCTGCCTCAGCGAAACATCAGTCAGGGCCGGCATGGCTACCTGTTCCGGACTTTTCGAGCAGATGGTTAAAAATACCGTTCTTCCCTTTTTCACCGCAAAACCGGGAACAGGAAACTGATCAATGACCGTCCCCGGAGCAGCATTCTCCGTGTACAGGGAATCCATAATCTCGTAATGCAGGTTCTTTTCCCTTATCAGGTCCTCAACCTGCACGGTATTCATTCCCTGAAAGTCGGGAACGGCAAATGATTCGCCATGGTCGGTATAGCTTCTTACGGCCACGAGGACGATTATTAAAAGAAGCAATGTGACCAGCGCCGCGATTCCCAACTGGATCAGAAATGTTTTACTTGTCAAAAAGGTCTTTAAACTCATAGTGAAAAATAGATATACCGAACAAAAATAGCTTAAAATTTAAAAGCAGAACCCATTCCCGGTAAAGATTCTGTGCCGCCGGATAAAACATAAAAAGGTAAAGAACCTGGATTCTTTACCTTTTTATATGCTTATTGTGCTAAAGCGAATTGTTATCTCTTGTGTCTCGGTTCGTCAGAAACCGTCAGTTTCTTCCGTCCTTTGGCGCGACGTGCTTTTAACACCAGCCGGCCGCCCGGAGTAGACATTCTTTCACGGAAACCATGTTTGTTTCTGCGCTTTCTGTTTGAGGGTTGAAATGTCCTTTTCATTATATCTGATTTATGTGATTCTTATCTGTTTTATTTTTCTTCCTTTTCCAAAGAATGTACTCCGTTCAAATTCGGACTGCAAAAATAAATCTTTTTTGTTTCCGGCCAAAAAATATAAACCTTCATTTTTGGATTTTTTTAATCTTCCTGAAAATTAGGGCCTGCTCCAACAAAAAATCGTCCCTGCGCTCTTATTTTATAACCAGCTGGATCAGCTTTTTGGTCTCAAAAAAATCTTCTTCAAAAAAAGAACGCAGATTAAACAGTTCATAGTTTCCCCTAAAAGGCTTCAGTTCCTCCTCAAATTCACCGCCCTTTAAATAAAGGATTCCGTTTGGGATCCCGTTTCGCTGAACCGGGCTGACCTTTGCCCGGACCAATGATACGAATTGCGGGAACGCTGTGACCGCTCTGCTTACAACAAAGTCAAATTTTCCCTGGATGGCTTCCGCCCGTTGGTGGATGGCTTTTACATTCTTCAGCTCTGCCCCGTTCACAATTTCCTCGACGACCCTGATTTTTTTCCCGATCGAATCGACCAGGGTGAATTCTGATCCGGGGAACAGGATTGCCAGTGGGATCCCGGGGAAACCGCCGCCTGTGCCCACATCCAGGATTCTGCTGCCCGGCGTAAAACGGATCAGCCTTGCAATTCCCAGCGAGTGTAAAACGTGGCGTTCATATAAGTGGTCAATGTCCTTTCTGGAAATGACATTGATCCGGCTGTTCCATTCCCGGTATAGTTCACCGAGCAATGCAAACTGCCTGATCCGAACCTCATCGAGCCCCGGAAAATATTTCTGAATGATCTCCGTCCCGTCAATCATCCTGTTCTTCCATTTCAGTTGATTCAATCATTTTAAACAGCATCTCCCTGGCCCGGAATAATTGGGCCTTCACTGTTCCTAACGGCAACTTCAGTTCTTTGGCGATCTCTTCATAAGAATATTCCCTGAAATAACGAAGTTCAACCAGCATCCGGTAACGGGGCTTCAACCGTCTCACAATCTTTCTCAGCAGGATGGCTTTTTGTATCCGGATCATTTTCTGCTCAGGATCGGGATCGATCGACTTCAACTTAACGGGGGGATCATTCTCATTCCCTTCGGGATTGTTCTCAATGGAAATCAGCACGCCCTTCCGTTTCCTTAAAAAGTCGATGCAATTATTCGAGGCGATTTTAAACAGCCAGGTGCTGAAGGCATAATTGGGAGAATACTGGTGGAGATTCTTGAATGCCTTTCCAAAAGCTTCAATGGTAAGGTCCTCCGCATCGCTTTTGTTATTGACCATTTTCAGCAGCATATAATAAATCGCATCCTTATATTTGCTCAGCAACCTTGCAAAAGCTTTTTCCTCGCCTCGCAAGGCGGCCTCAACCAATGCAAAATCCTGCTGAGCCTTATCCGTCAAATGGGGGTTTAAATCCATCTATTCCGCTGCATATGAATCGCCAAAGCCGCCCGGGAATAACCACTTATCACCGGCCTGACCAAAAGGTATATGAACGAAGATAAAAAGATTTTCCTTTCCTTCAAACGATTCAGGAGACTTTTCACAATAACCAGGTGCACTCCGGCGACGATAACCACAGGTATTGTATACACATACCAGTATTTTGTTTCCCCGATTAAGAGCCATACAAAGCCACTCAACAAAAGCAACACAGACGAATCCTCCAGCCCCAGGATCATTCTCTTTATCCAGCTCAGGTTTTTCCTGATCTGGATCCTTTTTCTGACCAGTTCGGCAAGCTCATTCCTCTCCGGGGAAAGTTCCTCCCTCAGTCCCGTTTCCCGGTCAACAGAAACCACGACCTTTCCCTTCTTCTTGTGAAAGAGCAACTCCATATTGGCAAAATCATCATTCATTCGCCCCTTGAACCCGGCCGATTCAAAATAGATCTGCTTGCGGAACACGACATTGTTCTGCTGAAAAAAGAGAAGAAGCCCGGACAGGGAATAGGCAGCCGATGTGAGAAAGCAATAAAACCGCTCGATCCGGCACCATCGGCTAAAAAAACCTTTCTCGTGTGCATAGTTCAGGTAATGCAGGGCGATCGAATGGCCGTCCCTGATCTCATTGCCGACTTTCTTCAGGAACAAGGGAGAAATATCGCCCGTTTCAGGCGAAAGAAAAATGACCCAGTCATGTCTGGCCGCTTTCAGCGCGATATTGACCGCCATTTTTTCCGAAAACCGCAATTCCTGACTCAGTGCGCTATATTTCAGCCGGGGGTATCGTCTGGCCAGGGCCCCGACAATCGTCAGGGTGTTGTCTTCCGAAAAATTATCGACCACGATGATTTCAAATTCGGAATATTCCTGCT
>JBFXKJ010000174.1:0-8255 GCA_050173895.1 Mangrovibacterium sp.
TGGGAATTGGGGCGATCTGGACACTAATCCTGGTGGTTTTTGCCGAAGTGGCTTGTTCCGTCTTCCTGGTACTTGGACTTTTCACCCGGCTGGCATCGATCCCGTTGGTGATCAACATGGCTGTCGCTTTTTTTGTGATCCACGGAACGGATCCTTTCGGAAAAAAAGAACTGGCGCTTTTTTACCTTTTTATTTACCTGAACCTGCTTGTATTCGGCGGCGGAGATTATTCGCTTGACCGGGCATTCAGAAGAAGATGATTATTGCCGGACGATTTCGGAGAGCAGTTGTTCAATGGCATCGATGGCATGTGCCTGCGTGCACGAAAAGTTATTCAGTGCGACGGAGAACAGGATCTGTCTTCCCGAAAAAGTTTTCAGCAAGCCCGCGTAACAGCGGACTCTTGTCATGCTTCCGCTTTTGGCCCGCAGGCATTTATCCGGAAAATTTTCAGTGCTGAAGGAATAAAGGGTCCCGTCGGGCACAGCCGGAAGCGAGCGGAAAAAGAGTTCGCTGTGCCGGCTTTTATTTTTCATATACAGCAGGATTTCGGCGATCTGCTTCCCGGTCACCGCATTGCACCGGGAAAGGCCGCTACCGTCACAGATAAAGAAACCGCTGGTATCGATACCTTGTTTCTTCCAGAAAGCGGTGACCGCCCGGATGCCATCGGCATTGGTGGCCTGTCCTGTTTCAGACAGGGCTATTTGCCGGAACAGATGCTCGGCAAACAAGTTAACGCTTTCATGATTGGTTACCCGTATCAGTTCGCTCAGCGGCGGAGACCAGGTGGTTGCCAGGAGCACAGATCCTTTGATTCCTTCCGGCGACCGGCGAATATTCCCGTCAATGCCGATGCCTGCTTCTGTCAGCTTCTGCCGGAACTGCGTTGCCAGAAGTTTAGCCGGATCGGGCAGCGAAGCCCGGACCATGAAATCCTTTTGGCCTTTTGGGATGGTTCCGCGGATGATCCTGTTTCCGTCGAAAGGGCTTCCGTATACACAGGCCAGGTCGCGGCGGTCATCAGAGGAGAGGACTTTGTTTTCAACGCTGAGTCCCGGCACCTCGGGACGCATCGAGATGATTTTAGTGGGCTGACCTGGAGCTGAAGGCGACGAAAAATGAATAGCGAATGAATTGTCGTATGCGGAAAGTCCGCTTACCCCGGCGCCAAAGTAGTTTCCCAAATCTTCCCATATCCAGGTGTCAGGGACGGACTGGTCGTCGAAAACAGTTGCATCGGTTACCAGGTCTCCACGGATATACCGGATTTTGCGCATTTTTAAAGAATCGATCCAGTTGTCAAGGAAATGCTTCGCCCGGGCATGGTTGCTGAAATAGGCCGATCCGAGTGCCGGATCCCCACCTCCGATCAACAAAAGGTCGCCTAACAGGTTGTCGTTCCTGAGCGTACCGGTATATGCCAGACGGGTTCGGAAATGAAAATCCGGCCCCAGGATTTCCAGTGCGGTTGCAGTGGTGACGACTTTGAGCGTCGATGCCGGAGTTAGACTGACTTCTGCATTCCACGATCCCAGCCGTTCTCCGCTCGCAGCGTCCCGTACTTCAACTCCCACCGACGCACCCTTCAGCAAATCCTGCCGTGCCCACCGGGCAACCAGGCTGTCGATTGCAGTTGACCCCTGACTAAAGCCCTGATTTGACAGCATCAACAGTGCAAAAATCAGCAGTCCTGTAAAAGTCACTCTCCTGGTCCCCCTTAAGTTCCCGATGTATGCTTCTTCCATTCTCAGATTACCGGATTTATTTCTTATTTTTGGCCTCAAGGTATTTATTTTTGGGCGAAAAATAAAAGATCATGCTAAAAACTCTGTTGATCGTGGGTACCGGAGGTTTTCTGGGGAGTGTTGCCCGCTATCTGACTCAACTGCTCTCGGAGAGAATGTTACACAGTGCGTTTCCCTGGGGAACACTTGCCGCCAATGTGGGCGGATGCTTTATTATAGGACTGATCTATGCACTCTCTGAGAAAGGTGGTTTGCCCGGCCCTCAATGGCGAATGTTTTTAACGGTTGGATTTTGCGGCGGCTACACCACTTTTTCGTCCTTTGCCTACAACAACCTGGTCATGTTGAGTGAAAGTAACCTCCTTCAGTTTTTTGGCAACATCTTTTTGAATCTTTTTTTTGGCCTACTGGCAGTTTATCTGGGAATTATTGTGGTTCGAATCATTTGGTCCTGAGTGTATTAGGTGCGTAAGTTGCCTGTGTAACAGCAGATCGCCGGGAAAATTTTTACCAACGGCCGGCCGATTTAAAGCCTTTCTGAAAACATAAAGTATATTTTCGTGTTCTTTGGTCAGGACTGGTCTGTATTGTCCGGCCCCGCTTCTCTTTGGGAGCATGAAGCATCATGTGCCGGATGATCCCGTTTGGGAATCGCGAAAGCATCCTGTTTGCTTCATCCTTCGCCGGTACGCCGGCCTCTTTGGGGATATATAACCAATACCGAAAACAACAAAATGATGAGAGGGTTATACCTGGCTTTATTTCTGGCGGCCGGCACGCCGGAAACCAATCTGTGCGAAATGGACGGAACGGGTCATTTCCTGTTAATCCAGGATAAGGAAGAAGTGTATGTGGAGATAAAGGCCGAAGACATACCCAAAGCAGTGATGGAGTCGTTTGAGGATTTTTTCTCCGGCTACCAGATCGACAAAGTATTTAAAGGAGATAAAAGTACTTATAAGCTGGAAGTGAGCCGCGAAAGTATTCATTATATGCTGTTTTACAGGGAAAGCGGAGAGTTGATCAAGGCTGAGCAGCCTAAGGAGCAGCTTTCGTAAAAGGTTGGATTGCCTTTAAACTAAAACAGCCGGATCTGCTTTGTAGATTTTCTCTACATTTTTCCGGGGATTTCCCGTTTAAATTCTTTCTTCTGCCCAGGATTTATAAAAACAGATTTTTTATAACTATCTGATAAACTGTACTCTGGCTGTTCTGTATTCACAGCTTCTGCTTTTTGGCATGCTTTTTCTACATGGAAAGGAAAATGAACAAATAGTAGTAAATGCATAAAAAAAGGACAATATGAAGAAATCACTTTATTTGCCGGCTATAGCCCTGGTATTGGGTTTGAGTGCACCGCAGCTGGTGTCGGCCGGTTCGAACCGGAATGAAACTGTGATCTCACAGGATATCAATTATCAGGAAATCCCGGCGGGGAACTTGCCTGAAACCGTAACCGATGCGCTTGATAAGGATTACGCCGGTTACACGATCGACAAAGCCTATCTGGGCGACGACGGAAGTTATAAACTGGACGTGAGCCAGGCTGATATCAAGTACAGTATTTTCTACAAGGAAAACGGCGAACTGATCAAGGTAGAGGAACCGGAAGGACAGGATGTTAAGCAGAATATCGAAGAAGGAACCGAGGACATTGAAGAAGGAGTAAAGGAAGGTACCGATGATGTGGAAGAAGGTATGGACGATGCCGGTAACGAAATCGATGATATGCAAAATGACAGCATCCCGATGCAGTAAAAATAAGATGAAGTAAAGATAAGTTTAACCATAAAACGACGATTCATTCATGAGGATGTAAAAACGGATAATGTAAGAAAAGACTGAGTTAGGTGTTTATAGGAAACTTCTGCCGCGGGAGAGCCCGCTTGGCAGAAGTTTTTTGTTTTGGAGACCGCTTAAACAAATTAATAAAAAGGAACGTTTGAGTTTTGTCGGGCGGGAAAACGTTTCGGTTAAGCGAGAGCAAAGCCAAACTTGTTTGAGCTTTGCTGAGCGTGAGAAACGACTGTCGAAGATGAATATTTCGGTTAAGCGAGAGCAAAGCCAAGCTTGTTTGAGCTTTGCCGAGCGTTAGAAAGATCTATCGAAGATGAAACGAATAAATGAATATAGAACGTTTAATACTATTGGGAAGTTGTTCGCGTTTTATAGAACCATGAGAATGAAACATGCCGATGGCTAATATTTTGATTGTTGACGATGATGTGACGTTTTGTCTGATGTTGAAGACATTACTGGAGAAGCACCGGTACCATGTAAAAACGGTGTTTACACCTTCCGGGGTGAGAGCGCTTATCAAACAACGGTTTTATGAAGTGGTGCTGACCGATCTCCGGATGCCTGATGTGAGCGGGATGGATCTGATCGGAATGATCCGTAAAGAGTCGCCCGGCACACAGATCATTATGATGACCGGTTACGCCGACATAACGACTGCAATTCAGTCGATCAAGCAAGGGGCATTCAATTATCTCCCGAAGCCATTTCAGCCTCAGGAAGTGCTGAACCTGATCAAAGAGGCGCTGGAGGTGGCAGAAGGGAAAAAGGAAGTATCTGCCTCGTCATCTTCTGGCAAAGGCGAAGGATATTTCGAGGGTGTGAGCAAGGCGTCCCGTCGGCTGAAACAGTATATTGAGCTGGTGGCGCCGACTCCTATGTCGGTGCTGATCACCGGAGAAAGCGGAACCGGCAAAGAGCATATTGCCCGATCGGTGCACCGGCTGAGTGACCGGGTGGGGCGGGCATTTGTGGCGGTCGACTGCGGAGCGATCCCAAAAGAATTGGTGGCCAGTGAATTTTTTGGTCATATAAAAGGTTCCTTTACCGGAGCTATTTCAGATAAGACAGGGTATTTCGAAGCTGCAAACGGGGGAACCCTGTTCCTGGACGAAGTAGGGAATCTGTCTTATCAGACACAAATTCAGTTGCTTCGCGTATTGCAGGAAAGAATGATCAAGCCGGTGGGCAGCAACCGCGAAATTCCGGTTGACATCCGGATTATTGCCGCCACCAACGAAAATCTGCTACAGGCCAAGGAGGAAGGGGCGTTTCGCGAGGATCTTTATCACCGGTTGAATGAGTTTCAGATCGGGGTGCCGCCGCTGCGCGAGCGACGGGAAGATATCATGCTTTTTGCAAGATATTTCCTGGAACAGGCTAATTCGTACCTGAATAAGTCGGTCGAGGGTTTTCATCCCCAGGTAGATGAAGTCTTTCTGAATTACGCATGGCCGGGAAACCTGCGGGAGATGAAAAATGTGGTCAAACGGGCTACGCTGCTGGCAGGCGGGAAGCTGATCACCCTCAGCGAGATCCCCGCCGAACTTTATACCGTCAGGGGAGACGATATGTTTAGCCTTTATAACAGACAAAGTGAAAAGGAACGGATACAAAAGGCATTGGAGGTGACCGGAAACAATAAAAGCAAAGCCGCCCATTTGCTGAAGATCGACCGGAAAACCCTGTATAATAAACTCAAAATCTATGAAATTGAGGTACCGGAAAAGGATGGTCTGAACTGATGCCGTTGCCTATCGGTGGTCGTTGTTTCGCCATGAAAATTTTTAGTTCCTTCTGTCTCAGCCAACGGGAAGATTTTTTTCCTGTTGAATCGTTGTCATCAGGTCCTCAATTTTATCAAGAACGGTACTGGCATAAGCATACCATTGAGCCTGACTGATGCCGGTCCTGTTTTTCTGTTCAAGTGCGGCGAGCAGTTCAACAATATCGCCTGCCTCCAGCTGACGGAAAAACGGCAGCATTTTGTGTGCCAGTTCAGAAATACCCTTTTCATTATCATCATACAGGTACTTTCTGAAAAGCAACGCATTTTGCCGCCCCGATTTCAGGAATGAAACCAGAATGTTACGCAGGCTGTCGGGTTCGCCTGAAGCAAAGGCCGCTATCTGGCGCAGGCTGTATTTCGGGCCAACGGTGGTGCGACCGGCCGGTCTTGTGCCGGAGGGAAGCTCCGGCACGTTTCTCTTCTGCCCGGCCAGGGCCGAGAGAAGCGCCTGCGGTGAAAATGGTTTCTGAATGAATAAGGAAAACCCGTCCCTCCTGTTTTCCTCAATATACTGTCCCGACATGGCAATTGCCCTGAGTTCCTCCCCGCCTTTATGCCGGATCCGTTTCATCACTTCAAATCCGTTCATCCCCGGCATCTGAATGTCGGTCACCAGCAAATCGGAACAGCCTTTTTGAAACTCCCGGACCGCCGTTTCCGGATCATTGAAAGCTGTCACCTCCATTCCGGCCGTTTCCAGCACGCGGCTGATCATTTCCAGCAAGACCGGATCATCATCCACCAGCCAGACCTTTTTCCCTTTTAAGGGGAACTCCGCCTGCTTCGTTGGCGGAAGAAGGTCTTTTTTTGTGTCCCCGGCGCCCGCCGAATCATCTCTCTCGAGCGGTAGCCCGACAATGAAGTGACTCCCGTTGCCGGGTGTGCTTTTTACCCGGACAGATCCGTGCAGCAGATGAACCAGTTTCCGCGTAATGGTCAGTCCAAGACCTGTTCCTTCATATTGTTTCACAGAATTGGTCACCCGGCCGAATTCCTCAAAAATATACTGGATTTTTTCCTGAGGGATCCCAATCCCGGTGTCGATCACTTCAACAATGATAGAATCGCTCTTTTTTGAAAGTGGTTCGGCCGATACGCGAACGGTTACCGATCCGTGTTCGGTGAACTTGACCGCATTTGAAATCAGGTTCGACAGGACCTGGGTGATGCGGACCGGATCACTTCTGTACCCGCTCGTCTCCGGCAGGTATTCCCACCTGAGCGCAATGTTCTTTTCAGTTGCCTGGGGTTTGAAGCTGCCTACTGTATCCGATATGAGCGATTTCAGGTTGAAAGCCACACTTTCAATGGTCAGCTTTCCTGAGTCAAGACGGGCCAGGTCGAGCAGGTCGTTGATCAGGCGCAGGATGTGTTCGGAAGCAAGCCGGATACGACGGAGGTAGTGATTCTGTCTCATATCCTCACTGCCTTCCATGAGCAGGCCCGTAAAGCCAATGATCGAGCTCAGGGGCGACTTCAGATCATGTGTAATACTCAGCATGAATTGCTCCTTGCTGTGAAGCAGTGATTCGGAATAGGCATTGGCCTTTTCCAGGCTTTGCCGGTAATGTTTGCTTTTAGTCAGATCTTTCAGAATGTTTGTTAAAAAGAAAACGATCGTGAAAAGGGAAAGAGCGCCCAGGGCAATGATCAGCCAGGTTGCTTTTTTCATCCGTTCCTGTTGTGCACTGATCTGGCGAAACGAACTGATCAGTTCCGCATTTTCGATTTGCGAAAGAACCTCGCGTAATTGCTGGGTAATGGCCCGGTCTTTTTCAAGCACCTCCCGTTCTTTTTGTTTCAGCTGTTGTTCAATGCGCAGGTCCTCATTCCGGATTTTTTCAATCAGTCCGGTAAAATAACTGACAATCGAATCGGCCGAGCTGGCCGAGTTCATCAGACTGTCAAACTCGACCGTCTGGCTTACTGTTACATATAAGGTAGAATCCTTTTCCTTCTTCCCGGAAAAGACATTTGCAAGCCGTGCAAAAAATTTCTTCTTTTTTTGCTTCACATAGACGGAATCATAATTGGTGGTGACTGTTTTATTGATCTTTGCGGGCTGGCTCACGGAATCCTGCGCCAGCCTGATGATCGAATCTCTTCCCGTCGACAGCTTGCCGACAGCTTCCCGGTATCTTGCTTCGGGCGAGTTTGCTTTTTTTACAGACGATAATTCACGCAGGTTTTGATGTTTTTTTTTGAGCAAAATCTTTATGCTGTCGGTATATACCTTTTGATAGGGATCGAACGTCAGCTCTGCCAGCGTTTCGATTTGTGCCCCGATGGTGTCCATTAACTGAAGGTATTCACGGTACTGCTTTGCTTGTCCTGTCTGTGCGTAATTCCTGCCTACGCTCTCCGATTGATACAGATAAGTCAGGATTTTGTTAATATGCATGACCTTACTGTTGGCGGGCGTCAACTCACCCCCCGTTGACGGACGCTCCATGAATTCGGAGTAAATGATCCAGACCGTGAACGAGGCGAGAACAACAAGGGTGAAATAGCCCAGAAACACTTTTGTTTTTACATTTCCCATCAATTGCTTTCTTATCTGTTCAATAGTAACGGTCCGCATTCCGATTTAGTCTGGATGGCAGCTATTTTCGAAGGCCGTATTTCTGCTGATTTACCCCTATTGTTAATTTTTAAAGAATAGATTATCTTGGTGTAACGTTTTTGAATCGGCATAATCCTGAAATATTATGGAAAGAGCGACAAGTCTTCTGAAAATTTATATTTCCGATTCAGACAAAATCGGGGGGACTCCTCTTTATGAGGAAATTGTGAAAGAAGCCAGAGAAAGGGGGATTGCAGGAGCAACAGTGCTGCGTGGAATGCTGTCGTTTGGAGCCAGTCATTCCATCCATACCATGAAGATCTTTGCCTTGTCCAACCATCTTCCGGTGATCATCGAA
>JBFXKJ010000175.1:0-8223 GCA_050173895.1 Mangrovibacterium sp.
ATCGGCATCCAGAAAGTCAGAACGAAGCAGCAGGTGATGCGTGCTGTCACTGAAGGTGCTGAGCGTAAGGCTGTTCAGTGTGAATGAGTTGTTCTCGTTCGTATACTCTCCCTCGTCGAACCAGATTGTACCGTTGATATTGTCGATACTGTTACCGGTAAAATTCGCCCTCATGTCGAGCGACAGATCCGACTGCCTGTGTGTTTTATCGATTTTCAGCGCCGTGAGGTTCGCTTTCTCGAGCAATAATTCAAAATCGAAAACAGGCGTATCGGGATTCAGGTCGACTTTCCCCGCAAAATTCCCCTTCAGATTCTCATCATTGATATTGAAATTCCCCTCGAATTTCTCATCCTGCACTTTACCGTCGAGCACCAGGTTGTTGTAGCGGTATGTGCGGTATTGTACACTGTCGATCACGCCTTTGATCAGCGCATTGAATTTTTCCTGCCGTTTGAGGTACTGCCCGTTCACCTCTCCGTTGAAGGTGATGGCTCCCAGATCTGGAATGCGGACGAAATTTCCTAACCTGAAGTTTACGGTTTTCAGATGACCTTCAATGTCGAGGACATTGTTGCCCGACGGGCTGAAAGAAAGGTCTGTGGTAAGCGTTCCGAATCCGGAGCGGAGGGTTCCGTAAGCGACAAAATCACTCAGGAATCCAGTGAAATTTCCCTGGTAACTGATCAGGCCGGCATTGTGCAGGAAGGAGGGGATCTCGAGATGGTTCTTTCCGGCGGCGGTTGGCAGTCTGATCCCGGCCACATCGCGGAAGTCGACCGACAGGTCTTTCAGATCCAGGTAAATATAGGCTGTTTCCGGGCGGCTTAGGTCGTTCACAGAAAATTCACAGTTTAAACGGCTGTGCTCTCCGAAACCGAGCGAGACATCCTTTCCTTTCAGGTTGGCAAGATTTCCGTATACATGACCTGAAACTGTGACGCGCAGGTCCATCCCTCCGATGGAGGGCACAAAAGGGGAGATATCCCTGAGATCCACGATCGAATGCTGCACGTCCATGTCGATTTTTGTAGCTGTGAAATCTTTTCCCTTGCCGAGTTCCGTCTGGTCAAATATAAAACTGGCTCCGCTAATGGCCGAATGGGGAGTGCTGAGCCGCAGATCGGTGAGCTTAATCATGTGCGGGTAGGAAACCAGCCGGGTACTCAGGTCGGTCACCAAAAGCGATTTGTTATCGTTAAAACTGAGATGATTGATGCGCAGGGATATCGAGTCCCGGTTCAGGTTCATATCGGCCACATCCAGGTGAATATCGTAGAGATCGATCAGGCGTACCTGGTCCTGCCGGAACCATGAATAGCCCAGCCGTGTATCGTTAAAGATAAAATTACGGCAACTCACCGACCAATCCCCCCTCTTCCCGGGGGCTTCCTCCGAAGACCTTCGCAAGGCATCCAGCAGAAATTTATAATTGGGAAGCCCTTTATCGTCGAGTGAAATATAACTTTTTGTATTTTGAAAATCGACCGACGAGAGGTTGACGATCTTCCTCCTGATGCTGAAATTGTCGACCGAGGCCACCAGTTTTCCTACGTAAAGCAAGGTGTCCGAATTTTGATCCTCTATGAGCACTTTGTTCAGGCTCAGGCGGTTGAAAAAAACAATATCGACGCTTTCCACGCTGATCGTGGTGTTCAGCTTTTCGGAAAGCCGTCCGGCAATTTGCCGGATCACCCAGGTCTGGACCCTGCTGGTCTGAAAGGCCAGCAAAAGCGCTATCAGAACGACCAGAACCGTCCCCGAAAACCAAAGCAATATGTTGAATGTTTTTTTAATAATTTTGACCTCGCTTTTGATAGCAAAATAAATTAAAAACCACGGATTAGATGTGATCCGTTTGAATTTTTTATACAGGATTAACCTTATATATGACGATGCGAAATAAGAATGATATCACGATTCTGGGAATTGAATCATCCTGCGACGATACATCGGCTGCTGTTATCAGAAACGGCTGTCTGCTTTCAAATATTATTGCCGGACAAAAAGTGCACGAGGCTTATGGTGGGGTAGTGCCCGAGCTGGCATCGAGAGCGCACCAGCAGAATATTGTTCCGGTGGTTGATCAGGCTATCCGGCAGGCGGGTATTGAGCCGGATGAAATCACTGCGGTTGCATTTACCCGCGGGCCGGGTTTGCTGGGATCGCTGCTTGTAGGAACTTCATTCGCCAAAGGATTCGCCCTGTCGATGGGTGTTCCGATCATTGAGGTCAATCACCTGCAGGGACACGTGCTGGCACATTTCATCCGGGAGAAGGATGTTGAATTCCGGGCGCCGGCCTTCCCTCATCTTTGTCTGCTTGTGAGCGGAGGCAATTCACAGATCGTGCTGGTGAAAGATTATCTCGACATGGAAGTCCTCGGCCAGACCATCGACGATGCTGCGGGTGAAGCCTTTGACAAATGTGCCAAGGTGATGGGCATGCCTTACCCCGGAGGACCGGTGATCGACCGGCTTGCCAGGGAAGGCGATCCGAATGCGTTCCGGTTTGCAAAACCGCGCATATCGGATCTGGATTACAGCTTTAGCGGACTGAAAACAAGTTTCCTGTATTTTTTGCGCGACCGGCTGCAGGAAAACGCTGATTTTATCACCGAACGGCAAGCCGACCTTTGTGCTTCCCTGCAACGGACCATCATCGAAATTCTGATGGATAAGCTTGTCAAAGCGGCTAAAATGACGGACATCAGGGAAATCACCGTGGCGGGAGGCGTCTCCGCGAATTCCGGGCTTCAGAATGCCCTCCGGACTGAAGCGAAGAAACGGCACTGGAACCTGTTTATTCCGAAATTTGCCTTTACCATGGATAATGCTGCCATGATCGCGATCACCGGATATTACAAGTATCAGAACAGTGAATTTGCCGGGATGGATGCCGTTCCTTTTGCAAGGATGAATATAAAAGAATAGAATCAAGAATCAAGAATCAAGAGTCAAGAGTCAAGACGCAAGAGTCAAGAATCAAGAATCAAGACGCAAGACGCAAGACGCAAGACGCAAGACGCAAGCTCTGGAACCCTCTAAAAATAAAAATTTGTCTGATCGTTATCGCATACCAGTTTTGATCGTGACCGGTTTTCTGGGAGCCGGCAAGACAACTTTTATCAACTGGTTGATCCGTTCACACCGGCATTTAAAGCTGGCGCTTGTGGAAAACGAGTTCGGCGCGACCTCGGTTGATCGCGATCTGATCGCCGGAATCCGGAGTGAGAACGTATATGATCTGAGCAGCGGATGTATTTGCTGCAGCATATCAAATGAATTTTCACTAACCCTGACCGACCTGGCCGATCAGGCCGGAGATATCGACTACCTGCTGATTGAAACTACCGGAGTGGCTGACCTGGGGAATGTGATCCGTCCTTTGCATACGGAGAAAGAGCTTACCGACCGGTTTTCCTATCAGGGAAGTATCTGTTTGGTCGATGCGTTAAATTATGACGAACAGTTGAATGGCCGCGAGCAACAGATGCAGGTTATTCTTAGTGATTTACTGCTGATCAATAAATCGGAGGGAGTCGGTCAGCCGGCGTTGGATCAATTGGAACGGCTTCTGCTGGCCTATAATTCCTCAGCCAGGTTGTTAACCGGAAATTACGGTCAGGCAACTGATTTCAGTCTGGAACGTTTTGCCGATGAAGTTCACGGTACGCTCGAAAGGAAGCTGGCGCGGCCGCTCATGTTCCACCTCATTGAGTCAAAGAAATACATGACCTTTACCCATAAATTTCCCGGCGAGGTGGATCTGGCCCGTTTCCAGCATTGGTTTTATTATTTCGCTGCCGTCAATCAGGCGCAGATTTATCGTGTAAAAGGTATTCTTTATGCGGAGAACAATCCCGCCAAAACGATTGTCCAGTCGGTAGGGGGAAGTGTTTCGTACACTGCCGGTTCGATGATCACTCCGGGGGAGGAAAAAATCAATACGCTTGTCTTTATCGGAAAAGAAATCGATCCCGGCAGGATCATTTACGAACTTGAGGAATATCTGAAGGAAGGAGATTTTTAACCATTGTCTCAGAGCACAGCCTGAAACAGGATGACTGCGATCACCGTTGCCAGTGCAGTCACTCCGATAGCGAGGCCGCTCATGGCGCCTTCCGTTTCGCCCATTTCAATGGCTTTGGTCGTTCCCAGTGCGTGAGCCGCTGTTCCCAGTCCAATACCTTTCGCAACCGGATGGACGATTTTCAGCAACCGGTAAACCGTGGGGGCAATGACCGCCCCGAACAGGCCGGTGATGATGATCGATAAAACCGTGAGTCCTTCCGATGCACCAAGCAACTCACTCAGCGCAACACCGATCGGGGTGGTTACCGAATGAGAAAGCAGCGAACGTTCCAGCAGTTCATTGAGTCCCAGTATCCGGCATAGTCCGATCACGGAGATCAGCGCAGAGACGACTCCGGCCAGGATCCCTCCAAGGATGGCTTCCTTATATACAAACAGTAATTTTCGCTGGCGGTACAAGGGCAATGCCAGTACGACAGTCACCGGTCCCAAAAATGCATTGATCAGGCCTGCTCCTTTCATGAAATGACCAAAAGGGATCCGGGTCACGCTGAGAAACACGATAATCAGGATAATGGAGAGCAGCAAAGGATTGATCCAGCTTTTCCGGAGTTTGTCGCGCAGCCACGCGATGCCGTAAAAGCAGGCCACGCACACCAGGATCCCAAACAGATAGTTGTCAGTTATTTTTTCCATCGCCCTTGTGTTTTCTTTTGATCAGGAACTGGGTGGCCAGGCTGCTTATGGTGATAACCAGAAGGGTTGAAACCAGGATAACAAAAAGGGTTTGCAGATAATTTCCCTTTAGTGCCTGATGGGAGATCATGATGCTCACACCGGCGGGGATAAAGAAAAAACCCATATTGTTCAGAAGAAAATCGGCTGTTTCTGCGATCTGTTTTTCACGCACAATGCCTGTGGTCAGCAGAACAAGCAAGAGGAGCAGGCCAACAATGCTTCCCGGCAGGGGAAGTTTAAGGAGATGACTGATAATTTCTCCGGCTAAATTTATGCCCAGAATGATCAATAATTGCCTGAATAGTTTCATCTGTCAAATCTCTCGCCGGTTTGTACCCGTTTATTTTGTTTTACTTTCGATCGGATAGCCGTCTGCAAGATAAGGTTTTACATCGGTCACGTACATTCCGGCAGCCCTGGCAGCCTCCATTCCCAATATGCCGTCTTCAAACACATGACAGGAGGCGGGGTCAACTCCCATCAGTTCGGCGCATTTTAAGAATGTCTGTGGTTTTGGTTTATGTTCGGTCACATCATCTGCCGAAACGATCGCGTCAAAATAGCCGGTCAGTTTCAGCTGATCCAGCTGCACCAGGGCGCTCCGGCGACTGGCGCCCGTCCCGACCGCCATGGGGTAAATGCCATGGTATTTGTAGACCAGTTCGACCACTTCCGGAACAGGCTTAAGCAGATGTGCACTGTCCCAGAAAGTCCGCTGCTTCATTTTCACCATTTCGACGGCATCCACCCCCGAAAGACCATTTTCGGCGATCACACGCCGGGCAAAGTCAATGGTGGGCGCACCGGTCATTTCGATCATAATCTCTTTGTCAAAGGTGCAGTGATAATGGGCGCATACCTTGTTCCAGGTGGCCAGGTGAACCGCCAGCGAATCGGACAGGGTGCCGTCCAGATCAAATATCAGGGCTTTTGCTCCTGGATGTATTTCCAACTTCATTATTTCAACCAATTTCATTTATCCGGGACAATCGATCCCGCTAAACAGATCCGGTGCAAAGTTAAAAAACTGATCCGGAAGCCCCGCCGGATCAGAAAGTTTCAACAGAGAATTAAGGAAATGGTAAGAAAGCTGCGGTCCCTCAATGGTGCTTTGGCGGGTGAGGTAGTTGTAAAGCGGACATTTTTAGTCTGTTTGCAATAATAAACCTCTATCTTTTTGTCGGAGAATAAAAAATTCCTAATTTTGCGCGACCTAAAAAACAGGTTTGAAATTTTTAACAAACACATTATTAAGATGAAAAACCAGTATGAAACCGTTTTCATTGCAACTCCCGTTTTATCTGATGTACAGATAAAGGAAGCGGTAAGTAAATTCAGGGACATCATCACCCAGGGTGGGGCTGAGATTGTCAATGAAGAGGACTGGGGATTGCGTAAATTAGCTTATCCCATTCAGAAGAAGAGCACAGGCTTCTATCATCTGTTTGAGTTCAAGGCTGAGCCTGAGTTCATTCAGACACTGGAAATCCAGTACAGACGTGACGAGCGCATTATTCGTTTCCTGACTTTCAAGTTGGACAAATATGCGGCCGAGTACAGTGAAAAAAGAAGAATGAAAGCTAAAACAGAAAAGGAGAGTTAAGTTATGGCAAACAATCAAGGTGAAATCAGGTACCTGACCCCCCCGTCAGTAGAAATTAAGAAGAAGAAATACTGCCGCTTCAAAAAGAACAAGATCAAGTATGTGGATTACAAGGATCCCGAATTTCTGAAGAAGTTCCTCAATGAACAGGGACGCATTCTGCCGCGGCGTATCACCGGCACTTCACTGAAGTATCAGCGGAAAGTGGCAAAAGCTGTGAAAAGAGCACGCCATTTAGCCTTACTGCCCTTCGTTACCGATATGTTGAAATAAAAAAAGGAAAAAGAAATGGAAATTATTTTATTGCAAGATATTCAGAACCTGGGGAGCAAGGACGACATTGTCAATGTACGTGATGGTTATGGCCGTAACTATCTGATACCCCAAAAAATGGCTATTGTTGCCAATGAACGGTCCAAAAAAGTACTGGCTGAAAACATCCGGCAGCGTGCCCACAAGGAAGCAAAACTAAAAGAAGAGGCACAGAAACTTGCAGCGCAGTTGCAGGGGAAAACCGTGACGATCGGCGCCAAGACCAGTTCTTCAGGCAAGATTTTCGGTTCTGTTAATACCATTCAGCTTGCTGAAGCGATCAACAAGCTTGGATTTGAAATTGACAGAAAACAGATTAAGATCGCAGAAGACAGCATCAAGGAAGTAGGTACCTACACGGCCAAGATCAAATTTCACAAGGAAGTTACCGTTGATTTTGGTTTTGAAGTTGTTTCTGAATAATTTAATTAATTGTATCACAATTTCGCACGTTTTTTCAAACAAACAGAATAGGGCCGGCTGCTTCACACACAGCCGGCTTCTTTTTTGCTACTCCTGCTCCTCCTCAAAAAAATGCTTGTTTTTGATCACCGTCATAATCGCATCGACAATGTGGTCGTCAACTAAAGTGGAATAATTGAAAATAAGGTCAAAATCGTTGTTGTTGATTTTTCTTCCTGCAACGTGCTCGATAAATAAATCCCGCTGACGGTCAATGCTGATCACATACTCCTGGGCTTCTGCGTGCGACATGTTGCTGATTTGCATGATCCTGTTGATGCGCCATTCGAGCGGCGCCTGCAATTTGATGCTGAGTTTTCGCGGAATATCTGCGGCAATCACGCTTGCAGCCCTTCCTACGATAATGTAATTACCCTCTTCTGCAAGGCGGTGAATCACCTTTCTGACCGAGTCAATGACATCCTGGTCGTCGGCATCGTACACTTTGTCGGTCGAAAAAGCATTGGCAACTTCCCGGATGTCGATCTTTGCTTCAGACTGGAATACCTGTCTTACTTGCACAGGATCTTTACGTAGTTCAAGAGCCGCTTCTTCTATGACTTCCTTGCTTACCCATTTCCACTCCACGTCGGTTTTTGTCTCCGACAGATAGCTGTAACCCGTCAGGATTTTGGACAGCTTGGTGGCAATCCGTTTGGCAGAGCATCCGCATTCCCGGGAAATCAGGATGACCGGCCCCGGATACGGGCTCCCTTTCCCTTTGCCCGGCCTGCCTTTGGTTGTTTCGCTTAAAATGTTCATCGTTGCCGCATTTTCATTATGAACAAATCTACAATTCCCAGCTAATGCAGTACAAGGAAAAATGTTTTATAATATCAGGAATGGCGGATGTTATAAAACTATCTTACAAAACATGTAATCTGTAAGTTTTGGAAGTTATTGGCTGAAAAGGAAATCCTTATTTTTTTTCCAGTTCGCGGACGACTTTTGTTTCGGAAATCCTGCCGTTATATAAGACCAGATAATAACTGAGTTTCAGGGGCAGGTTCTTTTTTAGTTGTACCGGAATGTGCCCGGGGAAAATAGCATTTTGCATGCTTGCCTTTTTTCGCA
>JBFXKJ010000176.1:0-8173 GCA_050173895.1 Mangrovibacterium sp.
GCTGTTTCCGTCGCAGTAAACTTCGAGGCCTAATTGCGGAAGAATCAGGCGGTACTTGTTTCCTTTCATCATGATCTCCCCTTTATTTTCCTCATGAATTCCTTCTTCCTTATTATCCATGATGTAATCAAAGGTAGCCTGCATCGACTGGAACGAGCGGGTGGTTTTCGTTACGTTTTCCAGAATTGATTTAGCTTTTTGATCTTGTTGGGCAAAAGCAAAAACAACCGCAAGGACCAGAGCACAGCTCAATGACAATTTCTTCATATTAATTTTTGAGATTATTAGATTCTATATTATCTTCTTACCTTGATTCTTGACTCTTGACTCTTGACTCTTATGTCTTCTTATCTTCCTAATTATTCTTCAATAATTGTTCCAAACTGTATTCATCCTGGATCATGACCTGACGGGCCTTGCTTCCTTCGCTCGGGCCCACGATACCGGCAGCCTCCAGCTGATCCATAATTCTTCCCGCGCGGTTGTAGCCGATCGAAAATTTCCGTTGGATCATCGATGTCGATCCCATCTGGTTCATCACCACCACCCGGGCCGCCTCGTCAAAAAGCTCGTCCCTGCTGCCCAGGTCGGCTTCGCTTAATCCGCCTGCTCCCTCATTATCACCCACATACTCAGGGAGCATGAATGCCGACGGGTATCCCTGTTGTTCGGAGATGTATTCACAGATACGCTCTATTTCAGGTGTATCGACAAAAGCACACTGCAGGCGGGTCATCGTACTCCCCATTGAGATCAGCATATCGCCCTTCCCAATCAGCTGGTTGGCCCCCGGGGTATCGAGAATGGTTCTTGAGTCGATCATCGAAGCCACCTTAAAAGCAATCCGGGTCGGGAAATTGGCTTTGATCACTCCGGTGATAATATTGGTCGAAGGCCGTTGGGTGGCAATGATCATATGAATACCCACTGCCCGGGCCAGCTGGGCAATACGCGCGATCGGAAGCTCAATCTCCTTGCCCGCAGTCATGATCAGATCAGCAAATTCATCAATGATCACCACGATATAGGGTAAGAAGCGATGACCTTTTTCCGGGTTCAGCCTTCGAGAGGTAAATTTGACATTATATTCCTTGATGTTCCGTGCATGCGCCTTTTTGAGCAGCTCATACCGGCTGTCCATCTCCACATTAAGTGAATTCAGCGTATATTTCACTTTCTGAATGTCCGTGATAATGGGCTCTTCATCGTCAGGGAGCTTGGCCAGGAAATGTTTCTCGATGGTCGAATACAGGCTTAATTCAACTTTCTTTGGGTCGATCATCACCAGCTTGAGCTGCGAAGGATGCTTTTTATACAGCAGGGAAGTGATAATCGCGTTCAGCCCGACTGATTTTCCCTGTCCGGTGGCTCCGGCAACCAGGATGTGGGGCATCTTGGTCAGGTCGATCAGGAAGGTTTCGTTCGATATGGTTTTTCCCAGGACCACAGGCAGATCACCCGGGCTTTCCTGGAACTTTTTGGAAGCGATGATAGAACGCATGGAGACAATTTCAGGCTGCTGGTTCGGTACCTCGATGCCGATCGTCCCCCTTCCGGGGATCGGGGCAATGATCCTGATACCCAATGCCGACAGGCTCAGCGCGATATCGTCTTCCAGGTTCTTGATCTTGGCAATGCGGATCCCCGGCGCCGGCACAATTTCATAAAGAGTGATAGTGGGGCCGATAGTCGCACGGATCTTGGTGATCTCAATTTTATAATGCCGCAATGTTTCAACGATCTTGTTCTTGTTTGAGATCAGTTCCTCGTTGCTGACTTCCGCATTTCCTGACGGATGATCGTCGAGCAGTTCAATCGGAGGAAATTTATAATTTGAAAGGTCAAGGGTCGGGTCGTATGCCTCCATCGCCCCGCCGTCAGGCATAAAATCCTCGTCCTGCTCTTCTTCTGTTTTTTCCACCGTCATTTCAGGTCCCTCATGCCCGTTGCCGGCTATTCCCATCTGGTCCTGCACATGCCTGGTTACCGGCGATATATCAATGCGCTCTTCAATTTCCAGTTCATCTGCATCGGGATCAAAATCAGTCTCGATCACGTCGTGTTCGGTGATCTGACGGGAGATGCTTTCCTGTGGGGTCACTACCGTGGCAGCGGAAACCGGTTTTTCTGCGGAGGCGGTGTCCGGGGTAACCGGCTCTTTCACCTTTCTTGCAAAAATCCGGTTAAGCCAGTTGGTGAAACTGTCGACCCGCACTACCAGGATCAGGAAGAGACAGGATGCCAGGATAAAAAACGTGCCGATGCTTCCGAACATGGAGCTTAACCAGTTTGAGATAAACAGCCCGTTTTCCCCTCCCAGATAAAGATACCTGTCGTCGTCTGCCAGCGTTAAGGCCAAACCCATGCTCACCGAGATCAGAAAAAGAAGGATCAGCGAAAAAAGAATTGCTTTTCCAAATTTGACAAGAGGCCTTCCCCACAGCTGAAAGGCAGTGACCACCAGCATATAAACAAACAAAAAGGATGCGAGCCCAAAGCCCCGGTTCATAAAAAATTCGCTTAAGAAGGCGCCGGTTTTCCCGGCTTTGTTCTCAACCTGAATGGAGGGATCACTTACCAGGTCTCTCCACGACAGATCCAGCCGGCTGTGATCGGCATGCCCCGTAAACAGGAACGACACAAAGGCAACCAGCAGGTAGATACTGAACAGAAAAAAGAATAAACCGAGCGTATATTTCAGTTTATCTCCGGTGATAAATGCTTTAAAACGGACAAACAAGCCCGGCCTTCTTGCTGTTTTCCTTGTGGAAATCTTTCTTGCCATGAGTTTTTAAAATTGCATACAAAGGTAATAAAGTTTGGCTCACAACCCACCGTTCAGGTGTCCTCTCCCATGATAATCCGAAACACTTTTTTGGTCCGGAGCGTGATCTTAAACCGGTCATCCATGCGCTTTCCCGTGATCCAGACAACGTTCCTCCCGCTGTAAAGAATCCATACCGATTCTTTTTCGGGAATGGACAGTTTCTCGTCGGTAAAATAGTCACTGATCTTTTTGAATCCCGACATTCCCAAAGGCTGGAAATATTCGCCGGCCTCCCACTTTTTCAGCAACAACGGGAACTGGAGCAGTTCATAATCCACGTCCGCGGCCATCGGGCTGCGTGAAAAACGAAAGCCCGGATCCCTGGGAATAACTTCCATCCGGAGACGGAGTGGCTGAAGGATCTCACGCTGTTCTTCTTCAATATAATAATACATTGATGGTTGTTCCGTTTCGGAGGGGGTTACGATCAGCACATCCCGGTCTTTCACAATCCGGTGCGTGGACGAAAAAAAAGTCTTTCCTGGTTCGCCGTCGAACGACGCGATGATCTCCTTTACCTGTTGTGAATTAAACCCATAGGGATAAAGCAGTTCAAAAAGAATGGAAGCTAAAGGCTGAAGTCCTTTAAGCCTCTCCAGGGAAAGCCTGACCCTCACTCCATCCGGTTGTAATACGCTGTTTCTTATTTCATCCAGTTTCTGCTCATAAAGCCGTGCCGTATCCTTCAAAATCGCTGCTGTTTTTACTGCATTTCTCCGAAAAGCCGGATTGATTTCCTCGAACATGGGGATGATCTGATGCCGGATCACGTTCCTTTGATAAAGCAGTTCATCATTGCTGGAATCGTTTTTATACGGGAGGTGACACCCGGCCGCATAAGCAAGAATCTGAGCCCGTGTAAGCGCCAGCATCGGACGGACGATGCGGCCGTTTTTGGAAGGTATTCCGGTGAGGCCGCGGATCCCGGTACCCCTGCTCAGGTTGATCAGCATCGTTTCGACCAGGTCGTCCAGGTGATGGGCAGTTGCAATATAGTGAAAAGAAAGCTGACTGAGGAGTTCAAAAAACCAGCCATAGCGGAGCTGCCGGGCGGCCATTTCGACCGATATTCCCTCCAATGCAGCATATTCGCGTGTATCAAAATGCTTCACGTAAAACTCGATACCATTGGCTGCGCAGAATTCCCTGACGAACGACTCTTCCTTCTCCGACTCCAGTGACCGCAGGCGAAAATTGCAATGCGCCACTACAAAGTCGGGATGTATCTGCCGAAACACATCGAGCATGACCATCGAATCGACTCCTCCGCTCACCGCCAGAATGATTTTCTGGTCGGGAGTAAAGAGGCGTTCTTCGGTAATATATGACCTTACCACGTCGATCATAACCTTTTCACCGCTTTTTCGACAATGCGCACAATTACTTCAGCCGCTTTTTTCATTGAGTTCACAGGGATATATTCGTAGGGTCCGTGAAAATTATGCCCTCCGGCGAAAATATTGGGGCAAGGCAGGCCCTTGTAAGAGAGCCCGGCTCCGTCGGTCCCGCCTCTGATGGCCCGGATCAGCGGCCTGACACCTGCGTCGTGCATGGCCTCCTCGGCCAACTCAACAATATGGCGTACCGGTTCGATTTTCTCCCGCATGTTATAATATTGGTCTTCGATATCCAGTTGCAGGGTACCCTCCCCGAATTGATCGTTCAAAAACAGGCAGGCCTGTGTCAGCGTCTCTTTCCTGCCTTCAAACAGTTTTCGGTTGTGATCCCGGATCAGGTAAGTGATTTCAGCTTTTTCCACTTTCCCGTCGAATGCGATGCAGTGGAAAAAGCCCTCATATTTTTCAGTATATTCAGGCCTTTGCCCGGCGGGGAGCATGAAATTCAGCTTTTGACCGACATGAATGGCATTGATCATCTTATTTTTGGCGGCTCCCGGATGTACGCTCCGGCCCTGGATGGTCACCCGGGCAGTTGCGGCATTGAAGTTTTCATATTCCAGTTCGCCGATTTCACCGCCGTCGAGGGTATACGCGAAGGCCGCGCCAAACCTGGGAACATCGAAATTAGCTGCCCCCCGGCCAACCTCCTCGTCGGGCGTAAAGCAGACACGCACACGGCCGTGCCTGATCTCCGGATGAGCGATCAGGTACTCCATGGCCGTCACGATCTCTGCAATGCCGGCCTTATCGTCGGCACCCAGCAGCGTCCGGCCGTCGGTAGTGATGATCTGCTGCCCGACATAGCTGTTCAGGTCCGGAAACTGTGAAGCAGACAAAATGACCCGGTCATTTAATACAATATCGGCTCCTGTATAAATATGGAACTGAGGGTTCACGTTTTCTCCCCGGAAATCAGGGCTGGTATCCATATGAGCGATGAATCCGATCACCGGCACAGATTCGGTGCAATTGGCCGGCAGCGTTGCCATCACATAACCGTTCTTGTCTTTCTCCACATCTGCCAATCCGATCTGCTTCAACTCGGCCGCCAGCTTTTCTGCGAAGACCAGCTGGCGTGCCGTGGTGGGCAATGTTTTACTGTTCGGGTCAGAAGTGGTGTATTCCCGGGCATAGCCAATAAACCGTTCAATTACCTTATCCATATTTCTGTCTGTTTTTGTGTATCATTCCTGCGCTCGCCTTTCTCAATTCATACCTGTTTGTGTTCGGCGCAATCATGTTCCATTCAATTTTTTCATAAAAATAAAAAAAGCAGTCCAAACAGACTGCTTATCGTTGCTTTAATTATCAACCTCCGGTTATTAATAGGCCAGGGCAAACAGCACCCTTTGTTTAGACGGTTTTCCGGAATAGACGCAGATGCCTTCCTCTTCTTCGCCGTCAAAAGGAATGCAACGGATCGTTGCCTTGGTCTCTTCCTTTATCTTTTCTTCAGTCTCCGTTGTGCCGTCCCAATGGGCAAGGATGAATCCGCCTTTCGTGTTCAGCACTTCCTTAAACTCATCCCACGAATCAACCTTCGTTGTATTTTGTTTCCTGAATTCAGCGGCTTTCCTGAAAATGCTGATTTGGATATCCTCCAGCAGGTCAGCCACAAACTCATCGATATGATCGAGCGAAGCAACTTCCTTTGTCAGGGTATCACGCCGGGCCACTTCAACTGTTCCGTTCTCGAGGTCCCTCGGGCCCAGGGCCAGTCTCACCGGAACGCCTTTCAGCTCGTACTCCGCAAACTTCCAACCCGGTTTTTTGGTGTCCTGATCATCATATTTCACTGAAATTCCTTTCGCTTTCAGCATTGGGATGATCTCCTGTACCTTTTGAGAAATGAGGGCCAGTTGCTCCATGTTTTTATAAATAGGAACGATCACGACCTGATAAGGGGCAAGCCTGGGCGGCAACACCAGCCCATTGTCGTCCGAATGGGCCATGATCAGGGCGCCGATCAGGCGCGTTGAAACCCCCCAGCTGGTCGCCCAAACAAAGTCTTCAGCACCTTCCTTGTTCGTGAACCGGACATCAAAGGCTTTTGCAAAATTCTGCCCCAGAAAATGCGAAGTGCCCGACTGCAGGGCCTTTCCGTCCTGCATCAATGCTTCAATCGAATAGGTCTCCAGTGCGCCTGCAAAACGTTCATTGGGCGATTTGGCTCCTTTAATTACAGGAACAGCCATGAACTTCTCGACAAAATCGGCATACACGTTAATCATCCGTTCCGTTTCTTCCAATGCCTCCTGCTTTGTTGCATGGGCGGTGTGCCCTTCCTGCCAGAGAAATTCGGCCGTTCTTAAAAACAGCCGGGTCCGCATCTCCCATCGGACCACATTCGCCCATTGATTGCAAAGGATCGGCAGATCACGGTACGACTGAATCCAGTTTTTATAGGTATTCCAGATGATTGTCTCCGAGGTGGGCCTGATAATCAGCTCCTCTTCCAGTTTTGCATCCGGATCAACAACTACTCCTTTGCCGTCGGGACTGTTTTTCAACCGGTAATGGGTCACCACAGCACACTCTTTTGCAAACCCCTCTACATGAGCCGCTTCACGGCTAAAAAAGGACTTTGGTATAAAAAGCGGGAAATAGGCGTTGACATGCCCCGTCTCTTTAAACATTCTGTCCAGTTCCGCCTGCATTTTTTCCCAGATGGCATAGCCGTAAGGTTTAATGACCATACATCCCCTGACCACCGAATTTTCAGCCAGATCTGCTTTGATAACCAGATCATTGTACCATTGGGAATAATTTTCACTTCTAAGGGTTAATTCTTTCGCCATCGCTCTTGATTTGGTATGGTATTTGCTTTTTGAGTATTGAATTTTGAAGATGCAAAGTAAATAAAATAATTTCATAAAAGATAAAGGAGAGTGATCATGAAACGAGGCATTAAATCGAAGGTTACATTCTTCCCGGCCATAGCAGCAATGCTTCTCCTGGGTAGCTGTACGACCGGATCATACGTAACAGATCGTTACGATGATATCTATTTTTCGCCGGGGGATGTCCCGCCACCTGTTGTTGCAGAGAGGGCGGAACAAGAAGCAAATGAGACAGATACTCCCCTGGTGATCTCCGAATCGGAAGAAAGGGAAAACCACATTTTCACGACCGACCGGCCCAATGCTGATGCCCATGTGTACAATATGGACGATATGGAACTGGTCGGATCGGATACGACTTATCTGGACAATGAAGGTGGCGGCAGCACGATAATTAATAATTATTACGAAGGCGACGACATTGATTTTGCTTACCGCATCAACAGGTTTCACCGCTATCCGTTCTATGATCCTTTTTACTGGGATTCCTGGTATTACGATCCGTTCTATTCACCCTATTACTCCTGGGGCTATTACGACTGGTACTGGCCGGGCAGTTCCCTTTGGTTTGGTGTAGGAATGGGATGGGGATTGGGATGGTATTCGCCCTGGTACAGTCCGTATTACTCGTGGGGCTATTATGACTGGGGTTATCCCTATTACGGTCACTACTATGGAGGTGGTTATTACTATAACGATGAGAATCACAGCTATGGTCACCGGCGTTCATCGTATTCCACCATTGACCGGGGCGACTACGGATCAAGAAGCAGCTCTTCCTTCAGAAGAGGGTCCACTTCTTCCTACAGAAGCAACTCGGTTGACACCCGTCAGGACGGAGTTATTCCGGTAACAGGGACCTCGAGAAGAGCAAATTCTGTTTCAGGCGCAACTTCCTCGAACGTATCAAGATCCACTTCGGGTGGGACCGTTATGGAAAAGAGGAGGGCAACGCCGGCAGGTTCGGCTGTGAGCGTAAGCGGCAGACGAAGCATTTCCGGAACAGGCAATACCCAGATTATCAATGATCCGTCAAACAGGAGTACCCAACGGCGGAATGTTTCCAGTTCGTACAGCAGACAGGCCAGTCCTACGGTTCGTCCGTC
>JBFXKJ010000177.1:0-8160 GCA_050173895.1 Mangrovibacterium sp.
GGCTGTGCCGCTTTCTTCGACCTTGCAGTATTCCCACTCAAAGTACGCCGAAGCTCCGGCAGAGGGTTCCAGCACCAATTCTTTTCCGTCGAGGGGCTCAACCAGTGCATTTACCGCGGTTAGCCGGGTATCGGTATCGCCTCCTTCATCTTCGCATGCGGCCAGGGCCAGCACCAGCGAGGCGATCATGATCGTTCTGATTCGTATCTTTTCCATGTTCAGGCTATTTTATGACCAAATTGTGTGTATAAGCTCCTTCAGCATTGAGGGAGAACGTGATGTCGTATGTTTTGTCGCTCCACCCGTCGGTAGCCGGATTCTTCCATACCTGATTGTTTGTCCATTGCGTCACGTCCATTTTCTCGACCATATAATAGTAGGCCTCGTTTCCGGTGGGTTTACTGTCGTTGTTCACGGCCCTCCATTCAGTTTCTCCCGCCGAACTTTCCATCCGGAACTTATACCGGTCGTCGGTATTATCGTTGCCGGTAAGGCCGGTAATGGTATGGCCGGTCAGTTCCCATACACCGTAGCCCTTGTAAGGCAGCTCAATCTTTCTTTGTGACCAGTTGAGGAACAGGCTGACTTTTGTGACTTCTTTCACGGTAAAAGATCCTGTATTGAAGTCGAGCTCATATTTATAGATCCCGGTTTTTGAAACCGTGGAAGTTCCTTCTTCAACCAGCTTATCGCCTGATACGGAGAATCCAAGTGGCGTTCCGGTTGTGGCACTGACAAACATAAAAGACTTTCCTTCAGTAAGTTTGGTATAGATCTCAAACTCGCCATCGCCGGTTTTCTTCATCGCAAGTGCCTTGGAGAGCTCATTCCCGTTTTCGGTTGCTTCTCCTGTGATGTAGAGTTTCTCGGGAATATTGGCAAGTCCCGACAGGCGGGTTAAAGTGAGCGTTCGTTCCTGTTCCGCTTTCACCGGATTGATGCCTTTAGACGAGAAGACGGTCCATTTAAGTGTCCCCTGCTGAGAGGCTTCGATTCCTGCCAGTGCGGCGATCTTATTCAGCTCCTTATGCGAAATGGTGGCGGAATTATCGCCCCCATTGTTGCCGGATGCCATTATATAGAGCGGGTCAGAGAAGTCTCCGTCGGTTTTGTCGAAGGCTATTTCATACAAGGTCATTCCACTGTCTTCGGCGCGTGCGGGTTCCCATTCAAAGTACAGTGAGGCCGGAGCCTGGAGCGCGATTGTTTTGCCGTTATCCGGCTCATAAAGCGCTTTCACAGCCGTTACATTCAGGTCTCTTACTTCGCCGTCATCGCTGCAGGCGACACAGGCAAGAATAAGGGACGAGAGGATTAACTGGTTGATAACTATATTTTTCATGTGTGAATAATTTGCTTTTTAATTGTCACATGGAATAGCCATTTGTTCATTTTCGGTTTGTGTGCGATTTTCTCTCATGGCTATTTCATCGTAGATCGTTTATGAATTAGTAGCCCGTATTTTGAGTCAGGTTTTTATTGATATCACGTTGTGACTGCGGTACTGCGAACAGGTAATCCCGGTCTTTGTTAAATTTCCGCTGATCCAGCTGGATGTACTGGGTATTACCGGCAGCAAACTTTGCTCCGTGCGGATAACCGTTCATCACTGTTTCGATGGTTTTCCAGCGACGGATATCAAAGATCCGCAAACCTTCAATAGCCAGTTCACAACGGCGTTCACGACGGATGATCTGCTGAAGGTCCGCTCCCGGATAACTGAGGGCACTGGCATCGGTAAAACCGGCCCGTACACGGATTGCCCGGATGGTTTTGTTCCAGATGTCTTCATTCATCTGTCCCAGTTCATTTTTTGCTTCTGCATACATCAGGAGCACGTCGGCATAGCGCATCAAAATCAGGTTCAGCCCCGCCTCGATGCCGGCAGGGGCAGTCGGATCGAAATACTTCCGGAGGTAGTATCCGGTTCCGGTCGAGTTCTGTCCAGGTCCGGCGTACTCATCCAGATTGGAAGCACCCGCTTCTTTCGAAGAGCCCGGCTTGATATAAATGGTCGAAACCGCTCCGTCGCCTTTTTTCCACTGATATCCATGGAACACGATTGTGGCACCAAAGCGCGGATCCCGGTTCGCATACGGATCATCTTCGCTATAACCTGAGTTGGCATCGCCGATCGCCTTTCCATTCTTCATGATATAATCATTCACAAGCTCCTGGGTAGGGGCAAAGGCATTGATCCGGCCGCCGACAGAGAGGGGTATGGCATCGTAAAACTGGCTCCAGGTCCGGTCTGTCAGGACATATCCCAAATCAAGGATCACCTCGTCGTTATATTCATTTTCGGGCAGGAAAAGGCCTGAATAGCTGGAGAAAAGTGAATACTGACCGTAAGTTCCGGCCATTATTTTCTCACAGATGGAAGCCACGTTGGCCCAGTCGTTTTCGTACAGGTAAGTCCGTGCCAGCAGGGTCATGGCAGCTCCTTTTGTAATCCGGCCATTATCGGAAGCGGCATATTCGCCTTTTGCCGGAAGGATATTAGCCACTTCGTTCAGTTCACTCCTGACAAAATCAATAACTTCGGCTTTTGGCGAACGTTCAATCGAGTTGGCCTCCTGTATATTCAGATTGTGATCGAATAAGGGGACATCGCCGTACTGACTTGCCAACCGGAAGAAGAGCGATGCGCGGATAAAACGGGCTTCTGCTTTCATTCTGGTCTTCAGCGCCTCGTCCATATCGGGTACAACATCCACATACTCGAGGAAGGTATGGCAGGTTTTGATCCCTTCATAGCAGCTTTTCCATTCGTTTGCAAATCGTCCCAGGGCCGCATCGGCCTGGCCCGAGGTAATGATCTTTTCATCGCTGTTTCCGCGGCCTTCATACAGGTTATCCGACAAGCGTTCGTTCGCAAAGAAATAATTGGCATCGAACATCTGGCTGTAGGCCATGCTCAAAACAGCCGAAGCTTTATCGGGTGAAGTCCAGTAGTTCAGGTCTGTAAACTTGTTCGTGGGCGCCAGGTCCAGGTCATTACAGGACGCAAACAATGCCAGCAGCATCGAAACGATCCCTACACGATATGTTATTATTCTTTTTCTCATGGTGTTTTCGTATTAAAATTCCATTTCCAGTCCAAATCCATAATAGATCAAGGTTGGATAATTACGGGCGCTGTTCGCACCAACGCCTCCTATTCCGCCCATATTATTTCCGAATTCGGACGACTCCGGATCAATAAACGAGTTTTTCGATAAGGTCAGCAGGTTCTGGGCGTTCAGGCTAGCGCGCAGTTTTTGAATTCCAAGTCTGGATGTTAACTGCCTGGGCAAGGTATAACCCAGCTGGATGTTTTTTACCCGAAGATAAGCGCCGTTGAGCAGATAAATATCGCTTCCTGCTTTTCCCCAGTTATTTGCAGAGGAAGAAGAGCTTGGAGCGACCAGGCGCGGCCAGCGGGCATCAGGATTGGTGGGTGTCCAGAAATCGAGCTGGTGCTGATAAATGGCATATGAATAGTTCGAGTGAAAAGGTTCGATCAGCTCGCCGCGGATATACATATCGCGTTTCCCCACACCTTGCAGGATCACACCAAAATCGAAACCTTTATAGGACACATCATAGGTAAAACCAAAGGTATACCGGGGGAAAGCATTTCCCAATACGACGCGGTCCTTGTCGTCAATGACCTCGTCTTTATTGATGTCCTTATATTTCACGTCGCCGGGCTGCACCGATGCGCCCACGGGCAGCGCACTGTTGGCGATTTCATCATAGCTTTGAAAGTATCCGTCGGTTTTATAGCCGTAATAAGAACCCAGCGCTTCCCCTTCCCGGATCAGCTTATATAACTGGTCATTCTGGTCGATGCGTTCTTTTCCTCCGAAATCAGTGACCTCGTTCTTCGAATCAGCCACATTCAGGCTGAACCGGTGTTTGAAGTTCCGGGATGAAAGCTGGTAACTGATGGTCGTTTCCCAGCCCCTGTTCCTCATTTTACCGGCATTTTCCTTTGCCGCTCCGCTTCCGAAGACAGTAGACACTTCGGGTGTGAGCAGGATGTCAGTCGTTTCCTTGTTAAAATAATCGAGCGACACGTAGAGGCTGTTTTTCAGGAAAGCCGCATCGGCCCCGATGTTCAGGTTGGCCGACTTTTCCCAGGTCAGATAGGGATTGCCATAGGTGTATCCCGTTCCCGGTACCGCTTCGTTATTGAACACATAGCTGTTTTGATACATCTGATAAACGGTCTGATACGAATAATTGTCGACATTCTGATTACCCAGTATCCCATAGGAGGCACGGATTTTCAGGTCACCTATATTCGTGTTATAGCGTTCCATGAAAGGCTCGGAAGAGATCCTCCATGCGGCTGAAACAGAAGGGAAAAAACCCCAGCGCTCATCTTTGGCGAACTTTGACGATCCGTCGTAGCGGAAGGTGGCGTCCAGGTAATACTTATCCATATAGCTGTAGCCGGCACGGCCGAAGGCGGAGGTAATACTGGTTTCGTCGGTATCGGCGTTGCTGTTTTTATTGTCTTTGTTTTGCTCGGCGTCATCGGTAGTCGGAAGACCGAGATCTTCGTCCGTATACTCCCAGGCGATCCGGCTGGCTTTGAAGGTGTAAGATTCGTTCGATGCACCCAACAATCCGGTTACATGGTGGACATCATTGAACGTACGGTCAAAATCCAGCAGAAACTGGGTACTGAGCGTGTACCTTTTGTTGTTGTAGTCTTCGGTCATGGTTTTTGGGTGCATGTACAGCGTCGGAGTTTCATCGTTGGCTGAAGCGTACAGCGGCACTTTCAGATCTCTGCGGAAGCGGTGGTGCTGGGTCAGGTCGAGGCCCACCAGCCCTCTTGCCTTCAGTCCTTCCATGATGGTAAAGTCCAGGCCCAGGCTTCCGATGAAATTATCTTCATCTTTCTTCTCATACCCTCCGTCTTTCAGATTAGCCATCGTATTGTCGTCGCCAATCACATCATTGATCAGCCATTTGCCGTTTTCCTGAAATTTATAATAATAATAAGGCGGGATACGGGAAGAATTAATGATCGTATTTCCTGTTCCTCCTGCGATCGTCCGCTCATTCCTGCGGGTGTAGGCCATGGAGGAGGTCAGTTTGAACCGGCCGTACTCGGTGGTCTGGTTGGAGCGGAAGTTATAACGTTCCAGTCCAAAATTTCCGACAAAGTTGCTTTCCTGGTCAAAATAGCCGGCCGAGATCATATAGGTACTGTTCTCGTTGCCTCCGGAAACACTCATATTGTAATTCTGCTGGAGGCCTCTTTCAAGTATTTCGCTGAGATACCAGTATTCTTCGTTCTGATGGTTATATAAATCTCTTATCTGTCCCGGGCTAAACAGTGGCGAACTTCCCACATTCATGTTTGCCTGATTGCGAAGCATGGCATTTTCCCAGCCCTTCACCGGATGGAACAAAATATCGGGATCCTGATAACCCACCATGCTGCTGAACCTGACGACAGGTTTTCCGGTCTTTGCTCCCTGGCGGGTGGTGACGATGATCACCCCGTTTCCGGAACGGGATCCGTAAATTGCGGAACTACCGGCATCCTTCAGCACCGAGACATTCTCAATATCGTTCGGATTCAGGTTGTTCAATGTCGAAGCACCCGAAATCAGTCCGTCGATCACGATCAGCGGGTCGTTATTGCTCATCGTGCTCACACCGCGAATATTGATACTCATGTTGTTATCGTTCGGGTTCATGCTTTTCTGCTGAATGATCAGGTTGGCCGAGGCACCCTGCAGGGCCTGCATGGCATTATTGACCGGCCTGTCTGAAAATATTTCCTGGTTTACCTGATCGATGGCACCTGTAATGCTTTTCCGCTGGCGGGTTCCGTAGCCGATGGCCACCACTTCTTCAATTCCGATGGTTTGTTCCTCCAGTGCCACGTTCAGCACAGCCTTGTTACCCACTACAGCCTCCTGTGTGGTCATCCCGATAAAGGAAAAAACCAACACCGCCTGGTCGGGCAATTGGCTGAGCGAGTAATTCCCGTCAATGTCGGTAATGGTCCCCGAACTGGTACCCTTCACAGCCACGGTAACACCAGGCAGGGGTTCTCCTGCTGCATTGGTTACCTTCCCTTTTACGGTTTTAGCCTGTTGTACAGCTGTCCCGGTACCGGGATCCTGTCCTTTCTGAAATAAAGCGATCTGACGGCCTACAATCCGGTAGTCTATATTCGTTCCATTAAAAACTTCGGTCAGGATATCCTGAATCCCGCTTTGGCTGCTTTCGATCGATATCCTCTTATCGGTATCAATCTTTCCTGCATAAAAGAAACGGTATTCACTTTGGTCTTCAATCCTTCTCAGCACATTTTCGATCGTTTCGTTTTTCAACGAGAGCGAAAGCTTGGTCGACTGAGACCAGGATTCTGAAGCAAGGACCGAGAATGCGGAAAATAGCAGTAAAAAAATACTTAGCTTCATAATCTTCAGAAGTTTTATGAAGAAATGTCCCAACGGGACTTTCTTCAAATCCAATTTTTTCATATGTTTGAAGTGTTTGATGAATAATTTTTTGAAATTATTTTTCTCGGGGTGAGAAGGTTCGCGGCTTTCTCACCTTTTTTGATGTTATTCGATCAGCTTTGCTTTAGTCGGCTTTCCTCATAGGCTGCAGATTTATTTTCTTATTCGGTCAATTTTCAATTTTCTGGTATTTTTATCGTATTCAAATGAAATGGGCAAGGTCAGGTTCATGAGTTCCATGACTTCCCAAATGCTTTCATATTCGATGGTGGCCGTCAGCGGAGTCCTGAGCAGGCCGGGGTCTTTCACCTGAATATCCACATTATACCACCGTTCAAGGCGATTAATTACCTCGCCAAGTTCTTCGTTTTGAAAGATCATCTGGTTTTGGGTCCAGGACGAATACAGCCGGGCTTCGACGTTCCTTTTCCTGACCGAATGGTTCAGGGTGTCGATAATAGCCTGCTGCCCGGGTTGCAGGTCCATTTGTTGTCCCGATACCGACTGCAGTAAGATTTTACCCCTTTCAAGCGTCACGGCGGGTTGTTCGTTATGATAAGCCATCACGTTAAAAGCCGTTCCAAGTACCTTCACCGTGAAACCGGAAGCCTCCACCAGGAAAGGCGAACTTCCTTTTTTTACATCAAAAAATGCTTCACCCTTCAGGTTCACTTTTCGCTCGCCGCTAAAGTCGGCCGGAAAGCTGACCGATGAGCCGGAGTTCAGCCAAACCTTTGACCCGTCGGGCAGATCGAAAGTTGTCCTTGAAGCAAGAGGCGTGGAGATCGTTTGCATGATTCCGGGAGCCGGAACTTTCTTTTGCAGCTGCAGCAAAAAAGCAATCGCGAGGGGAATAAACAAAACAGCTGCTGCTCTTGTCAAATAAACCAACAGCCGTTTGGGTCCGGTTCGCACGTGTTCACGCCGGCTGATCTCAAAATGGATTTTGTGAAGGTCCGGAGTCAGATCAGGTCCATCGCTTTGCGGACGCCGGGAGGACCAGTCTTCCTGCATATTTTCTTCCAGTTCCCTTTGTTTTTCGGGACTGGTAAAAAGGTTGAGCACTGATCTGAATTCATTTTCGGTGCAGCTGTTCGCCAGGTATTTCTTTAAAAAGTCCTTCATTCGTTTTGGGTTTCACCAGGATTTTACCGGTTTTTGTCCGTTCATTATACCAGTAAACGCCTGACAAAAACAAAACCCCGGTCTGCATGTAATTTTTTTTTAATTTTGACGGCCTCAGGGAAGATTCCAGAGAAAAGATGGACAGAAATAATATCATCAAACGACTGAGAGCGGGAGAGAAAGAAGCGCTGAACGAGCTGTACGCGATGTACAGCCGGAGAGTCTTTAGTTTTGCGTTTGGCTATCTGAAACAGGAAGAAGATGCGCACGACGTGGTTCAGGAAGTGTTTATCCGCTTGTGGACGACAAGGGAAAAGCTGAGCAGCGACAGCAATCTGGAAGCCTATCTCTTAACCCTTGCCCGGAACCTGGTGATTTCAACCTACAGAAAAAAAATATCGGAAAAGGAATATCTGGAAAATCTGCGTTTTCTGGTTGTTAAAAAAAACACGGACACAGAGAGCCAGGTATACTATGCCCTACTTTCTGAAAAAATGAAAGTCCTGATCCAATCCATGCCATAACAACTGCAACGGGTTAACAAACATAGAAATTAAAA
>JBFXKJ010000178.1:0-8134 GCA_050173895.1 Mangrovibacterium sp.
TAAAAATTCAGACCCAGTCCTCCGTCCACCAAAAGATCCTGACCGGTGATGTAACGTCCTGCGTCGGCACAGAGCAGCAGCGCTGTTGCCGCACAATCGGCAGGTTCACCGATGAAGCCAAGCGGGATTTTGGCCTCTACATTCTTTTTATAGTTTTCGTCGCGGAGCACTTCTTCGTTTCGTCCTGTGAGAATCGCTCCGGGAGCCAGGTTGTTGATCGTTACGCCAGAGGGTCCGAATTGCGGCGCCAGGCTTTTGACCATGCTCAGTTGTGCAACCTTTGAAGCCGCATAGGCGATCATCTGCTGATGAGGCCTGAGTTGCTGCACGCTTCCGATGGTAACGATGCGTCCCCAGCCTTTCTCTTTCATGGCCGGGAAGAGCTCCTGTATCAGGAACAGTGAAGCACGCAGGTTGGTGTTGATCTGCAATTCAAATTCTTCGGCCGTTACTTCGTTCCAGGACTTTCTGAACTGAACGGATGCGTTTAGTACGAGAATGTCAATTTGCAGGCCGTGCGAAGAAAGAAAGCCGGCGATGGTCTTTGCCGAACCGGCCGAAGACAGGTCGCAGGGGACGAGGTGACATTCAGTCCCCATGCTTTTTATTTCCTGACAGGTTTCTTCAGCCAACGCTTTTCCGGAACGGTAATTAATCACTACATCAGCCCCGAATTCAGCTAAGGCAAGCGAGATCGCTTTTCCAATTCCCTGACTTCCTCCGGTGACAAGGGCTGTTTTTCCCTTCAGGTTGAATAAATTTTTTATTTCCATAACAGTTAGTATCAAGTATCAAGACGCAGTGTTCGTTAGCCATAATAAATTGGTAAGCCGGTTCCGGCATCGGGATAAGAAATGATTTCTCCGCGATCCGCTTCAGTCACAACCAGTCCAAGCCTGCCGAGAGGGTCGAATGCGCAACTGGTTGGCCTTTTCCCGGAGCAGGGCAGAGTCCGGATCAGTCCGCCGTCTTTCGAATAGACATTTAGCCGGCTTTCGTTGAAGATGGCGACAAATAAATTTTCATGGATGTCGAAAGCCATTCCGTCGGGACCCCATGGGCCATTTCCCGCTTTAGCGAAATGGCGCTCGCCGGAAAGTTGAAGCTGCTCCGGATCCCATTGAGCTGTCCACAATTGTTGGCGGTAAGTTTCAGCGAAGATCAGCGTCTTTGAATCCGACGCCAATGCCAGTCCATTGGTAAAATACTTTCCGAAAGAGATCACCCGGGCCTGGTCCGAGCCTTTTGGCAACACATAAATCATCGAAACCGGACTTTCGCGGCCGTCAGCATGATCGGAGAACAGCAGGTTCCCGGCACTATCAAAGATCAGATCGTTGGGTCTGACAAGGGGCCTGCCGTCTTCAGTGCTGTTACAGATCGTTTTAAATGCCTTCGTCTGTGGATCAAACATCCGGATCTCTCCCCTGCCGCTGTCACAAAACCAAAGTATGCCATCTTTGCTGAACAGGACGCCGTTCGGCGTTCCGTCGACGGGAAAGCGCGTAAGCGCACTGCCGTCCCAGCGGGAGAGGTTCCCGCCTTTGATCTCGACAAACCAAAGGTTTCCGTCAAAATCAAAGACAGGCCCCTCCGGGAAATTCAATCCTGATATGATTGTGTTGAACTCCATTTGGTCTTATTAGATACTTCCGACAATCGGGAACCAGTCGGGCCGGTATTCGTCCTGATGGAAACGGGCGTAATAGTCGCCCTTCTGATTGAAGTAGCGTTCGTACTTTTCCATTTTTTCTTCATCCAGTTCGACACCGAGGCCGGGGCCTGTGGGCACCTTGATGCAGCCGTTTTCATACTTCATCAGGCCGCCCCGGATAATGTCGTCGGTGAGGTAATGATAATGTGCGTCACCGGCAAAGGTCATGGTCGGGATGGTTGAGGCCGTGTGGATCATGGCCGCCAGCTCGATCCCGAATTCAGCGCCACTGTGCATGGCCACTCCCAGATTGAAGGTACGGCAAACAGCCACCAGGTCCTTGACTCCCTTGGGTCCCTCCCAGTAATGCAGGTCGGTCAGCACAATGTCGACCGCTCCCATTCGGATGGCTGGTCCCAGATCGTCAAATTTGTTGGGATACATGTTCGTGGCGATCGGGATCCGGATCTGCTTACGAACCGACGCGTTGCCTTCCAGGCCCCATGAAGGATCTTCAAAATACTCGATATTCAGATCTTCCATGATCTTTCCCATTCTGACAGCGGTGGTAACCGACCACACGCCGTTGGGGTCGATGCGCATGCCGAAATTTTCGCCCAGATTTTTCCGGCAAAGCTCCAGAACACGGACTTCTTCACGGGGTTCCATGACGCCGGCTTTCAGCTTCATGGAATTAACGCCGAGTTCCTCATGAAGCTGTGCACAAAAATCGGCCATGTCTTCGGCACACTGATCGTGTCCGCCGCCCGGGCGGTCGTAACGCCAAAACAGATAGGCTATAAAGGGGACTTCATCCCTGAGTTTTCCGCCGATCAGGTCGCTCATCGGGCGGTTGAGCACCTTCCCCTGAATATCGAGGCAGGCAATCTCAATGGCGGCATACAAGCGCGCGTTCGACATATAGTAGATACTTCGCAGTACCTTTTGTTTGATGACTTCCAGGTGGAAGGGGTCCAGGCCAAGAATGCGCGGTTTCAGTTTGGCAAATGCCGCGCGCTGATCGCCGCCTCCTACTTCTCCCAATCCGACAATTCCTTCATCAGTTACAATTTCAATGACGGTCCGGAGAAGGTATCCGGGATGTACTCCGGTGTTGTGCCGGAGCTGTGCGTTAAGCGGAATAGCCACCGTACGTGCTTTCAGATCAATAATCTTCATTTTTTTCTATTTTAATCCTGGGAGTTTCAGCGGGTGCTGATGTGCTTCTCCAGGATACATTCATTGCTCTTGCTATTCGAAACGACCATTCAGTTTGTCGTTAATCAGCTCCCCTGTTTTGCGAAGCTCCTCCAGTGCTTTCTTCTGCATGGCCGGCGTGTATCTTGTTTCGGGCAGGTAAATTCCCAGACTGGCGATCACTTTTTCGTTTTTAAATACCGGGATCGCCAATCCCACAATTTGCGCTTTTGAAACCTGGATGGCCAGTTGTTTTTTCCGGATTTTATTCAATTCTGTTTTCAGATCTTCTTCATCCTCAATTCCGGGCCAGGCATCGGGGGCCGGCAATCCAAACTTTCTGACAAATTCCGATTGTTCCTTCTCATCCACGCAGGCCAGGATCATCCTTCCCGTTGATGTCCGGTAGGCTTCCTTTTCTTTTTTGTTGATGACCTGCAGCTCATGCGTACTTTTCACCTCATAAAGTACCAGCCGGATATCATCTTTTAGTACTGACAAAATACTGCTTTCGTTCAGCAGACCGGAAAGCTGGTTCATCGCATCGGTCGCCGCTTCCAGAAGCTCCTGCTTATGGGAGTAGTTCCCGGTCAATAGGTATGACATGGACCCCAGGCGGTATCCGGTCTTTCTCCCTTCCTGTTCCAGGTAACCCCTGGTTACAAGTGTCTTGATAATATTGGCGCAGGTACCGTTGTTCAGTTTCAGCTGACCGGCAATTTCGCTGAGCGTATACAGACGGGAACGATCCTGAGCGATCAGTTCCATTATATCGAAAGCTCTGTTAATAACCTGTATCATAATGTAGATTTTACGATGTCTTTACGATAAAAAAAGCGGACAGATATAAATATACACAATGCCGAGAAGATGTAGACGACCGACAGGGCAGATAATCCCCAGGAGAGCCCCAGCACCGGTTTGATCTTTCCAAGCATATAAGGGGCAGAAGCGCCGGTTACAAAAGCAAACATCAGCATGAGGCCGGTTGCTGTCGACCTGTACCTGGGTTCGATTACGTCATAAAGCGCTGCAAATATGTTTGAGTCGTAAATGCCTCTGAACAGGCCGAAAAGCGCTAAGGCAATATAAACGATGAAAGGTGTTCCGCCGGTACCCAGCAGGAAGATGAAGGGAGCGGCAAGCAGCAATCCGCCGGCCTGAACCAGTCCGCGCATGCCGGTAATCGTCCGGCAATACCGGTCGGCCATTGATGCTCCGATCATTACACCCAGGAAAGCTGCACCATAGTGATAAAAAGTGGCATCGAAACCGGACCGGGCCAGGGAAAAACCAAATTTTTCTTGAAGATAGGTAGGCATCCAGGTCATAAAGCCGACATTGACAAAGATCATTCCCGCAAAGGCTATTGTCAGTAAAAGGGCTGTAGGCTTTCTGAAAAAAACAGACAGCGCTTCGGTGACCGGGACCTTTTTTTCGTCTGCTTTAGAAATCACCGGAAATGAATCTTTCAGCCGTAAGCTGATGATAATGGAAAGGACGATGCCGCATCCCCCGAATATATAAAAGGCGATTCTCCAGCCGAAATGATCGGCAATCCAGCCTGCGAGATATCCGCTCATAATGATCCCGGCATAAAGGGCTGTCTGGTGGATTGACATGGCCGTGGCCCTGGTTTTCTCATGATGCTCCCCGATCAGGGCATTGGCCGAGGGTGAGTAAAAGGCTTCCCCTCCGCCTGTGGCTATGCTTTGGAGAAAAATAAGATGAATCAGCAGCGTCGACATTCCGGTAAACAGTGTGGAGGTACTCCAGATCAGCAGGCTGACGGCCAGCACATATTTTTTATTGGTTCGGTCGCCGATATAGCCTGCCACGGGAACCAGAATGCCGTATACCAGAATAAGAATGGATGCGATCAGTCCCATATCCGAATCGGCCAGGTTTAGTTCAGCCCTGATCGCCGGCAATACGACGTTAAAGATCTGCCGGTCGGCCTGGTTAAAAAAGAACGCCAGCCAAAGTAACAGGATCAACTCCCATTTATAAGGGAAGGATACAGGTCGTCGAATCTTCATTGAGGTTAATTTTATAATGATTTTTCTGCAAATCTATTATTTGATATTATAAAAAACAAAATTGGCCTGATCGAATGAAATATCCGGACCACATCTCTCATCCGTTTTATCCGGCACGACAGAAAGCTTGTGTGATAATGTGCTCATGTACAATGATGTGTAATTTTGTTTATTATTTTATATTTTATAATATAAAATAATGTTTTTAAACATTTTATAATAATGTTACATCGACCAGTATTTTCCTGTTATTTTGCAGGACGAATGAATAAAACCTGAAACCGGAAGAATCAGCATATGGGAAATGGGGTAAGTTCAGAGAAATGCGTTCAGGTATGACGGATTAAAACTTTAAAACAATGATAAAATTGAAATTTCTCTTGCCGGTGCTTGCGTTCTCCTGCTCCGGCCATTTGCAGGCCCAGATGAGCGAAGCTTATCTGAAATTATGGAATGCGGAGGTTCAGGCGAAAATTGACCGCGATATCGAGCTTAACCGGAAGGCGGATGCGATATGCGAGCTGAAGAATGTTCCGGAAGGAACGCCGGTGAAGGTGGAGCAGCTTAGTCATTCGTTCCTGTTTGGCGGGAACAGCTTTTTGTTTGGCGACCTTAAAAGCCCTGAAAAGAACAAAAAGTACGAAGATACCTTTGGGACACTGTTCAATGCCGCAACGGTCGCATTTTATTGGAAGACACTTGAGCCGGAGCAGGGAAAACCCAGGTATGCGGAGGGCAGCCCGTATGAATACCGGCGTCCGGCCACCGATGCGGTTGTGGATTTTTGCGAGTCAAAAGGGATCAATATGAACGGGCATGCTATCATCTACGGCATGCGTCGCTGGGGGCATCCGAGCTGGATGCCGGAGGATCGTAAGGAGATGGAAAAGATTTTCGAAGCGCATGTGCGCGAACTTGCCGGCAGGTATAAAGGGAGAATTCAGCGCTGGGATGTGGTGAATGAATCGATCGATCAGGCCAACCGGGGTATCATGCCCGATGATTACACCTATAAGACTTATAAATGGGCGATGAAATATTTTCCTGAGTCGGTAAATTTTAACATCAATGACTGTGATATTCACTGGGGACCGACAAAACGTTATGTGGAGATTGCCCGTGATCTGATCGACCGTGGAATTAAGATAGACAATGTAGGGGTGCAGATGCATATTTTCAACCCTGTCGGCGCCCGGAATATTGCCGACGGTGCGGATGTGCTGACACCCGAAAAGAACTATGCCGTGCTGGATTGTCTTGCCGGAGCGGAAAGGCCGGTTCACATCAGTGAGGTTACCGTCACGGCTCCCGATGAGACCAGAGAAGGCTGGGAAATTCAGGCCGTCATTACCCGCAACCTTTACCGGTTGTGGTTCAGCTACCCTACGGTCATGGGAATTACCTGGTGGAACATGGTTGACGGGGGAGCAGCTCCGGGCGAACCATCCTATTCAGGCCTGTATGATAAGGACATGAACCCCAAGCCTGCGTATTACGCGCTCGATGAGCTGATCAACCATGAATGGAAGACAACGCTGAACCTCAGAGCAGGAGAGAAAGGCACAGTCCGGTTCCGCGGGTTCAAAGGAAAATACCGCCTGAGCTGGAAAGATTCGTCGGGAAAACAGCAGGAGGCAGAATTTATGCTCAGCGAAAACGGCGACGGAATATAAAAACTCTTTTTTCTTTATCTTTGAAACCCCTGAAGGATTCCCTTCAAGGGTTTTATTTTTTTACTAATCTAAACGAACATGAAGAAGAAAATGTGTTTGAATGCGTCTTTTTTGCTGAAAACTTCAATTTGCGTATGCCTGGCAGTTTTCGGTCTGCAGTCGGTTGCTGCGGAAAAGTCGAAACAGAGTTCCCGTTTTGCGGGTGTACAGATCGGAACAATCACCTATAGTTACCGCAGCATGCCCGATCAGTCCCTGCAGGCTATTTTAAACTACACGGTCAGCTCAGGCCTGAGCTCGGTGGAGCTGATGGGTAGTCCGGTCGAAGCTTTTGCCGGCGTACCGAACACCAAAGATGCGGCAAAAGTTGCTGAATGGCGCACCTCGGTTTCAATGGATAAGTTCAAGGAAGTTAAGAAGATGTTTCAGGAGAAATATGTTAAGATTGACATCCTGAAGCTGGGTGATCCGAAATGGTCGGATGCAGAGATCGACTATGCGTTTAATGTCTGCAAAACACTCGGCGCACGCGGTATTACGATGGAAATATCGGAAGAGGCCGCAAAACGCATGGCTCCCTTTGCAGAAAAGCACAAGCTTTACGTCATTTTTCACAACCACGGACAGCCAGGGAATCCGGACTTCAGTTTTGACAAAGTTCTGGCCTACGGACCGATGCTGATGCTGAACCTCGATGCCGGGCATTACTTCGGAGCCACAGGCAATGATCCCTGTATCCTGATCGAACGGCTTCATGACCGGATTGCCAGTATTCATATCAAGGACAAAACCGGCCCCAAGGCATCTGATCCGAATAAAAATCAGCCATTTGGGATGGGACAGACACCGGTGAAGGAGATCCTTCGCCTGGTGCAGAAGAACAACTGGCCCATTACCTGCGATATTGAGCTGGAATACACGATTCCCCAGGGCTCCGATGCCGTGAAGGAAGTGATCCGATGTGTGGATTACTGCAGGTCCGCATTAACAGGGAAATAGAAAGTCACGCCTGTTTTACTGCTCAGGCAGTTGCCCAACAGGAGGTACGCGGTTTAAAACAACCGGAAACCTCCTGTTAGCCTGTTTGGGATCACGGAGGTATCGCCTGGTTCAATGTTAAGGGTTTATATGCGGGGAAACACAATAATTTGCCATAAAATACAGTTTATTTTCAGCTTGAGAAAGGAGACAAAAGTTCTTTACGAACTTTTAACAGGTTTTGTTTTTTGTATTTTTGTTTTCTACGGAAGATTGCCGGGAGAAATAAGTACTGAAGAGTGAAAGTTATGCACAGTTATTTGAAACGATAAACATATGAGACGAGCCATGAACGCCGCAGTTTACGCCCAAGATGATGTTTATTGGCGAGTTCCATACCGTTGAAAGTGCGTCCCAAAGAGGTGACGATAATACGCAAATTGTAGTTGGTTAATTTGAAATGAAAAACATATGAAACGAGCCATGGTTGCGCCGTGCAAAATCCGTGAGGTGGGGATTTAAAGGCGAACCGATATAAATTTAATGAAACACCTCTTCGTTTCCCGGCAGGTAACCACTCCTGTCCGGCAAGG
>JBFXKJ010000179.1:0-8130 GCA_050173895.1 Mangrovibacterium sp.
GAACGCTATGGGAGCATAATTAACGATAAACATGATGAAAGAGGAACCAAAAGACAGGAGAGGTTACAGCCGCGGTGACGATCAGTCTCTGCTCTTTGCCATGCTGGAAGTCCCCTGGGAAAGGAGCCGGGAACAAATCTGGACATCGCTGGCGAAATTACCGGCGCCCGGCACTCAGGCGAAGGTGATCCGGTTCACACCGACAGCCCTCCGCTACGCGGCAGCAGCCGTACTGCTGCTTATCATCAGCACAAGCATGTTCATGCGCTATTATACAGCGACCGTCCAAACGGGTCCCGGACAGCAGCAGTCCTTCGTCCTCCCTGACCAGTCAACCGTTGAGCTTGATGCCTCAAGCGTGCTGAAATACCACCCTTACTGGTGGCGTTTTGCAAGGAAGGTGAAATTTGGGGGAGACGCACTGTTCCTGGTTGAAAAAGGAAGCACGTTCAGTGTGATTTCAACACAAGGGGTAACGACTGTGCTTGGAACCAGCTTTCACGTCAATGCACGCGGACCTGTTTATGAAGTCGCCTGTCTGACCGGAAAGGTAAGGGTTAATGCTGCCCGAAGCCGGGATTATGTGATCCTGAACCCAAACGAAAAGGCGGTCCTGACTGCAGCCGGCACCTTCGAAATCCATCCGGTTTCTTCTTCTGAAAACGAAATTCCGCAGTCAAAAAGCCAGTTCTTTTTTACCAATACGCCTTTGAGCGTAGTGCTGGACGAGATGGAACGGCACTACGGGATCAGGATTGAAGGAAGCATCCCTCCGGAAGCTGCTTATACCGGCAACTTTTCCAGGGATCTTCCCGTAGACCAGGTCATGAAGCTGATTGGTGTGCCTTTTAATATTCACTTTGTCCACACAGGAAACAACGTTTATCAGCTGAAAAATAACCGGTAACGATGCCGACAAAAAGAGGACTTCTTGTATTCCTGTTGGCCCTTATCCTGACACCGTCCTTTGGTCAGGAGATTTCAGTCGAAGCTGTCAACACGCCGCTGAACCAGGTACTGGTGGCGTTACGTGACGGTTATGGACTTCAGCTGTCTTTCGACAATCGCCTGCTTTCAGGCTGGAGAGTGACCCGAACGGCAACTTTCCCGTCACCGGAACAGGCAATCGGGTCGCTTATTCATGCGCTTCCCCTGAAATATGAAAAAATGGGGAACGTATTTGTTATTTACGAGACTCATAGCCGGATCAGGAATCACCAATGGATCGTTTCAGGAGTTTTCAGAGATATTCAGACAGCAGAAAATCTGCCTTTTACACATGCTCAGATAAACGGGAAAGGGATGTTGACTGATCAGCAAGGCTGGTTTTCCTTTGTCTCTTCGTCCGACAGTCTCTTTCATTTGCAGGCATCTTACCTGGGGTATTATGTGCTCGACACGCTTCTTTCGGCGGGAACGAACCACCGGCTCAACCTGTGGCCGTCTAATTTTGAACTTCCGGAGATACAGGTGGAGGGAAAAGTCGACCATGCGCTTCAGGTCGGGTTTTCTCCGGGGGTGTTAAGGCTTAATCATCAGGTTTCAGGATTTCTTCCCGGATACGGAGATAATTCCGTTTTTAATTTGTTGCGCCTTCAGACGGGCATCCTTGCCTCGGGCGAACAATCGAACGACCTGATCATATGGGGAAGTTATGAAGGACAGAGTCAGGTTATCTTCGACGGAATTCCCCTGTACGGGATGAAGAACTTCAATGACAACATCAGCGCAGTTAATCCCTTTATGGCAAAAGACATTCAGGTTCTCAAGGGCGGCTTCGGAGCGGAATACGGCGAACGTGTGGGCGGGCTGGTTAACATTACAGGGATTGACGGCAGCCTTTTAAAGCCTGAGGCCAGATTCAGCCTGAATAATATGACCCTCAACGCGATGGTCACCGTACCTGTAGCCCGGCAGGCTTCCCTGGCAGCAGCGATGAGGCAAACTTACTACGGGCTGTATGACCCTTACACATTTGCAGGGTCAGGGGGCCGGGGTTATGGTTACCAAAACGGAGGCCAAAACAGCTATACGGTCTTCCCTGATTATCATTTCCATGACTTCAACCTGAAGTTTTCAGGAAGTACTGCCGGGGGAGCGGACTTCAGTGTGGGCAGCCTTTACGGGAAAGATCATTTCTCCTATGCCATGGATCAGGAAAGGTCGGCGGCGAACACACAGAATGAGGCCGACGAAAAAAATGAACAGGCCGGAATCGCCGCCTCTCTCGGGAAAACCGGGAACAATGGCAACAGAACTCAGTTGAGCCTCTCCTGGTCAGGTTTACAAAAATCGCTCTTCAACTTTACCAGCTCGGGCAGAAATGCCGGAAGGCGGAGACAGGAGTACGCAAGCCTGCGGGACGAACACAACAAGGTCGGCGAATTCTCGCTTAAGCTCGGCAATACCCTGACCATCGCAGAAGGGCACAGTCTGGACGGAGCATTGGGCGTATACCTGACATCGACCGGTTACCGGAGCGACTCGCTTCAGATGAGACTGGTTTCGTCAGATGAACAGGCATTCCGCTGGATGGGCTTTGTGCAGGAGCAGGCGGTAATCGGTAAGGCGCTCAGCCTGAAAGCCGGCCTTCGCCTCGACTACACCACACACATGCAGAAGCTCTGGTTTCAGCCCCGGTTGTCAGCAACGCTCAAACTGGACCCGTCTGTCAGGCTGAATGCAGCATGGGGACTTTACAACCAGTTTGTCGTTCGAAGTTCCGTAGTCGATGAACTGGACAATTATCATTACCGGTGGATGATCGCCGACGACAGAAAAAAAATCCCTGTGCCGGAATCGGAGCATACCGTTGCCGGAATAACCTGGAACCGAGGAAGGTCCACGCTGAGCGCCGAGGGCTTTTACAAGACCACCCGGGGGCTGACCCGCTTTGTCAGCGATCAGGAGCAGGAAACGGTCTGGGAGGGGGAAAGCCGCAGTATGGGAATGGACCTCTTTTTCCGGACGGAATACAGGCGCCATTTATTCTGGATAGCCTATACGCTTGGACAGACAGAAGAAAGGTTTCCCTATTTTTCCGGCAAAAATTACCAGCGTGCCCTTCATGACCAGCGGCATGAATTTAAATGTGCCCTGGTTTCGGATCTGAAACCTTTTTATTTTTCCCTTGCTTTTGTTTACGGATCGGGTTTCCCCGATCCGGCCTCTCTCGATCAGCAGGATGTCTATGAATATCCTTACCAAAGGCTTGACGCTGCCCTGGTTTATCGTTTTGGCTTCAAAAAACTGAAACTCGATGCCGGCGTCTCCGTGCTGAACGTATTCAACGCCAGGAACCTGAAATACGCCGATTTTGTCCGGATCCCGGACGAACAGGAAATGACACTTCAAATCAGCCAGGGGGCTGTTCCTTTCACTCCAAACTTATTTATAAATCTCGCGCTCTGATAAAAAAAAAATGCCTTGAAGAGGTAGGGTAAACGGACGTTCGTGCGGATCAAATACAGAAAAACCTAAAAACAAAAAGTGATGAGAACAATTTACAAAACTTTGACCACAAGTGTACTGATCGGGCTTACCACCCTGACAGCCTTTGCGCAGACAGAGGCTCCGGTTCAGGACAGGAAAATGCTGCGCCAGCATCTGACCGATGAACAGCTGGCTTTAAGGGACCAAAACCGTCAGCAGAATCAAGACCGGATGCAGGAGTTTCAGGCAACTTTTACGGAAGAACAACTGGCAATTATCCAGAATCAGGAAATGACCCGTGAACAAAAACGCGAAGCACTCCAGGCCACCTTCTCCGAAGAGCAGTTGGAAATGCTTGAAAATGTCCGGCAGCTCAGGCAAACCGAACGTGAAACCTTTCGTAACAGCCTGACAGCTCAGCAAAAATCACAGATGAGGCAGAATGCCCGCCACGTATGGAGAAACGGCGCCAGCTCAGGCCAGGGCGGCAATGGCCCCGGCGCAGGGAATGGTGCCGGTAATGGTGCCGGCGGCGCAGGTAATGGTACTGGTGGTGCAGGTACTGGTGCAGGTGGTGCAGGTACCGGTGCAGGAAGTGGTTCAGGCTCCGGATTTGGAGGAAATGGCTTCGGTGGCAACTGCGGCGGGGGAAATTAATATCCCAACCCCATAGTAAAGTTTGCCGGATGAAGTGCCGGCAAACTTTACCTTTTTGATCTTTCTCCTTACCTCACAAAAAGCTATCCTCTGTGTATAAGACCCTTACAATTTCCCTGGCAATCATTATTTCCCTGGAGTTGATTTCATCCGAAAAACTGCAGGCTCAGCTTCCCAAACAAATGCTGGAGCAGGAAAAAATCAATGAAAAAATGCAGTCGGAAAAAATCGATTCGCTCATTTACGATCTCTTTTTTGACAGCGATCAAAGTACCTCTTCATTCACTCCCAAAAAGAATTATCATTTTCTTTATCTGAGAACAAATTACGGTACCAAAACTTTCTACGCGGGTCGTGAAATCGGACTCAACCAGGGCAATCTTCTCGGACAATTATACTATTTCCACTCAAAAGGTTTTTTTACGGGAATCTCGGGAGCCTGGTTCAGTGAGATGGACCCCGGATACCGGATCACAAGCCTCAGCGCGGGAATCAGCAAAAGTCTGCGGAGTTCCGGTCTTTTTCATTACCGGATGTCTTTTAATTATTTTCTCTTCAATGGTGAAGACTATAAGCCCGATTACAACAGCAGTCTTAACGCCGGTGGTACGCTGAAAGGTAAATGGTTGGGTACCCGCATCGACGGTGCATTCCTGCTGGGAAATGAAACCGGATTTCAGCTTTACTCGAATACTTACCTTCGTTTGAATTTGATCCGGTTAAACCGCCTGGACCGGATTCAGACGGAGCCGTCTCTCGGGCTCTTTTGGGGTTCCGAGACACTTTATGAACTCGCCGAAAACGCTGAATTCCCGCTTGTTTACAAAGACTCATTCGGCTTACTGAACATGCAGGTTGAAATTCCCCTGCAGCTCACCTGGAAAAGTTTCGATCTGGAGCTGTCATGGATAAAAAATTTTCCGCAAAGTTCCGGCTCGTTTGACTATCCCTCCAGCTCCTTTTTCGAGATCGCCCTGGGCTATTTCATCAGCCTTTAAATCATGTCTGATCTGTCCTGATGCTTTTCCCTTATTTTACCAAACCCCCGGCAATAATAAAGTCGCTTTTCCTGCATTAGCGTCCAAACGCTTCCATCTGTTTTGCCGGGGAATGAGGCCTTGAATCCCTTTACTTGTCGTAAACTCCGTTTACCTCGTTTCCAATAACCATAATTTTATTGAGATCCGGAAGGTGAACGATCTCCGGACTGATCGTGGTTCCAAAATCAAGGTAGACCAGTTTTTCACTTTCTGATTCGTTTTTCACGACATGAGCGCCTTTTTCACCGATAGGGAATCCAATGACATCGCCTGCTTTCACCTGAATTTCACCGTCAAAGGTACGGACAACACCAGTTCCGCTGATGATGTAAAACACCTCTTCGTTGGCCTCATGGTAATGATAGCCGTACGCAAAATTCCCGGGTTCCAGTTCCACAAAACTGGCCCGGCATTTTGAAGTCTCATCTGCATCAATAATCTTCTTCACTGTGAACTCGTTCCCGTCGCGGTTGATTTTCTCACCCTGCAGCGTGTTGACATTTCTGATAATTAAGTTTTTCATGACCGATTTACATTTAATGAATTTAGTTCTTCAAAGGTCGGGTATCTTTTACGCTTTCGCAAGTAGGTGAGTAACCTCCCCTGTTGGTTAGAATTACTAAAAAACAAGGCGTTATGCGATGAAAAATGTTAATCTCCCACAAAACTATAATACACTTACCGGCAGCTTACTCTCCAAAAGAGATTAATTGCTATATTTGAGTTTGTAAAAAATGAAACTCATGCTGAATTTAGATCCCTTACATCCCACCTGCCCGATCCGGAATATTTTAAGCCGGATGAGCGACAAATGGTCCTTGTTAATTCTGAGAACCTTAAACCGGAACGGCGTAATGCGTTATAAGGATTTAAATGCCGCTATTCCGGATATTTCGCAGAAAATGCTGTCGAATACCTTAAAACGCCTGGAAGAAGGCAAATTGATCAACCGGAAAATGTATCCTGAAATTCCTCCCCGTGTTGAATATTCACTCACAAAAACCGGTCAGGAATTGATGCCGGCACTTACGATGATGGTGAATTGGGCTCTGGAGCACTTTGAAGAAATTACCGAAAGGGTATGATTATTCCTGCAGCCAACATGCATGAAACCATGGAAATACCCGCCGGGGAACAGGCGCGTTAATTTATTCCTGCTTTCATGGACTGCCAGACCGGGCATCTTTATTCTCCGGATGACGGTTTTGGAGGAGCGGTTTCACCTTAGCCGGAAATTTTTTCAGGAAAACTAATGGGTTTTCCAAAAAGTAAATATCTTTGTTCGGCAAAACACGAACAAAGATGAGTCTTCAAAACACCATCACCGAAGAGCAAAAGAAGATGGCTCGTTATGCAAAGGCCATGGGGCACCCGGTAAGAATATATGTATTGGAATTACTGAGCAGGCAGGCTTGCTGTTACAGCGGCGATTTGTCCGATATCCTTCCGATCGCCAAATCGACTTTATCACAGCACCTGAAAGAGCTGAAAGGTGCCGGCTTGATCCAGGGCGAAATTGAAGCGCCAAAAATTAAGTATTGCCTCAACAAAGAGAACTGGGCTGAAGCGAAGTCGCTATTTATGAAATTTTTGAAGTCCTAAAAAATTTGAGCAACCTGTTCGTTGTTAAACGAACTACGAACAAAGAATAACCTTTAAATATCTACCATCATGAACATCAAAGTTTTAGGGACAGGATGTCCCAAATGCAAAGCACTTGAACAAGCTGCCCGCAACGCAGTGGCAGAAATGGCTGTTTCGGCCGACATTGAAAAGGTCGAAGATATCGTCAACATCATGGGATATGGGATCATGCACACGCCCGCCCTGGTGATCGATGGAAAAGTTGCAGTTAGCGGCCGGGTTCCTTCGGTTGCCGAGATCAAAGAAATGATATCCAAACATCAGTAAGCTGCGAGATAAGCAAGGAAGCTGCCGCATCCGCCCAAGATGATGTTTATTGGCGAATTGAAGCGCAGCGGAATTGAAGCGCAGCGGAATTGAAGCGCAGCGGAAATCCGTGAAACGAACCCACGAAGGGAATCGGGCTTGCGAGATCGCGCAGCGAATCGAAGATCCGCGAAGCGAATTCCATACATCGATGTCTTTTGAAAAAAATGATGAAGTTTAGTACGCAAATTATACACCGTTGATTTGAATTTATTAACCTATGAAAAAAACGATCAGACTATTCATCCTGCTTGCATTGGCTTTACCATTTGCAGCATGCAGTGCCCGGGCCCCGAAACCGGAATCAGAAATAGCTGCTTCATCCGGCGAAAAAGTCGAAGCCTATTATTTTCATTTTAATGCACGTTGCGTAACCTGCAAAACCATTGAAGCTGAAGCTCGCGCCGATATCGACGGTCTTTATGGCGGAAAAGTAAGTTTTCAGTCAGTGAACCTCGACGATGCAGGCAGTAAAGCCCTGGCGGAAAAGCTGGGGATAGCCGGGCAAACCCTGCTTCTCGTTAAAGGAAATACCAGGGTCAATATCACGAACGAAGGATTTATGTATGCGCGCAGTAATCCTGAAAAACTAAGATCGATTATCAAGGAAAAAGTCGATGAACTTTTAAAGTGATAATCAATGGATTTCTTTAATCGTATTTTGGAGAACAGCACCATGCCGTGGTTATCGGCATTGGTGCTGGGATTGATGACCGCCATCAGCCCTTGTCCTTTGGCCACCAACATCACGGCTGTTGGCTTTATCAGCAAGGACATCGAAAACCGGCACCGCGTTTTTATAAATGGTTTGCTTTATACTCTCGGACGGGCTGTCACCTATACGACAATCGCGCTGATCATTTTCCTGGGGGCCGATCAGTTCAAATTTTCCGGTTTCTTTCAGCGATACGGCGAGAAATTCCTGGGGCCGCTCCTCATTGTCATAGGCTTGTTTATGTTGGGGATCCTTAAGATAAACGTCCCCTCATTCGGCGGACTTGCGTCAAAAATGCAGAACAAAACCCGATGGGGATATCTCGATGTGATCCTT
>JBFXKJ010000180.1:0-8056 GCA_050173895.1 Mangrovibacterium sp.
GACAAGTCGGCGATCCTTCAGTTCCTCAAATCCCTGGAAGGCAATGCCACTCCGCAACAAAAAGCTTACTGGCTTTATATCGAAGACCAGATCAAAAAAGAACGGGTTGCAACCAAGTATAATAATCTGATCCGTCAGGGACTCTACGTAACAAAGGCGGAAGCCCAGGCTGAGCATAAGGCAAAAAGTAAAACAGCCGACATCCGGTATGTTCAGGTTCCCTACTCAACGATGCCTGATTCGACCATCAAAGTAAATGAAAAAGAATTACGAGATTACTATAAGGCGCATCAGGATGAATACAAGCAAGCTGCATCGAGAACGATCGAATATGTAACCTTCCCTGTAAAAGCCTCCGCCGAAGATGATAAAAACACCCTCAAATGGATGGAAGATGCCAAAAATGAATTCGCCGCTGCACAGGACAATGAGCAATACATTAATGCAAATTCGGATGTCCGTTTTGAGAACATCTATCAAAAGAAAGAAGACTTGAGTCCGGAAATGGCTGAATTTGGCTTCAACAGTGAAAAAGGCCAGTTGATGGGTCCCTACAAGGAAAGAAACTCCTATAAATTAGCAAAGGTCGACGACCGGAAGGATCTGCCCGACTCAGTAAAGGCCAGCCATATTCTCATTAAACCGGAAACCGCCGGCAGTTACGAAAAGGCTATGGCGAAAGCCGACAGTCTGAAGCAGCTTGCGGAAAACGGCGCAAGCTTTGCCAGCCTGGCTGAAAAGTTTTCGGAAGATCCGGGATCGGCCGCACGCCAGGGTGACCTGGGATGGTTCAGAAGAAACCAAATGGTCAAGCCCTTCGAGGACGCTTGTTTTAACGGAGAAGTAAATAAAATATACACGGTTACCACACAGTTTGGGGTGCACCTGATTAAACCCACACAGAAAGGAAAGTTGGTACCACAGGTTCGTCTGGCTGTTCTTACCCGCAACGTAGAGCCCAGTACACAAACCTACCAAAAGGTTTATGCCCAGGCCAGCAAGTTTGCCAGCGAAAGCCAGGATAACGAGGCATTCCAGGAAGCCGCGAAGTCACAAAACCTGGATAAAAAAGTCGCCCAACTGGATAAAAACCAGCAGGAAGTGATCGGCCTCCAGCAATCCAGGCCGCTGGTTCGTGCCGCCTACACAGCAGAAACGAACGACATCCTGGTAAACAATGAAGGCTCATCTATTTTTGAATTCGGCGATAACTTTGTTGTTGCCGTCTTAAAAACGATCAAAGAAGAGGGAATTGCTTCCTTCGAAGAAGTGAAACCCCGGGTTGAACTGGTTGTAAGAAGAGAAAAAAGAGCAGATGCACTTCTGGATAAGGTAAAAGAGGCAGCCAACGGAGCTTCTTCCCTGGATGCAATCGCCCAAAAAATGGGGACTCAGGTAAAGAATCTCAGCGGCGTCAATTTCGGCATGTATACGCTTCCTGAACTGGGAGTGGAACCTTCCGTTGCCGGGACAGTAACTGCCCTTGAAAAAGGGAAGATTTCCCCGCCCGAAAAAGGAAACAGCGGCATTTTTGTGGTAGAGGTGGTCTCTGCCACAGAATCAGCAGAAGGAAAAGTCGAGGAAGAAAAGGACAGGCTTACGCAGAGCCTGGCATACAGAGCAAACTACCAGGCTTACGAAGCGCATCGCAAAGCAGCAGAAATTGAGGACAAACGGTCCAAATTTTATTAAACAAATAAATGCCGGTGGCAAAAAAAGCAGATCTTGTGATCTGCTTTTTTTTGATCGCATATTGCGTATATTTCGTAAATTTGCTTGAGTCTTAAGCAAATGATAATGAAAATAGTATTGCGGATGTTGCTGCTTGCCTTCCTTTTTTCAGGCTGCCAGGATCAGAAAGGGAACATCTATCTATTCTCTTCTTTCCGTGATAACGGGCAGGACGGGCTTCATCTGGCATTCAGCCGCGATGGTTACCATTGGAATGCCCTTAAAAATGACCAGTCGTTTCTGAGGCCGGAAGTTTCGCCAGACAAGCTGATGCGTGATCCCTGCATTATCACCGGAAACGATGGCCGGTTTCATATGGTATGGACGGTGAGCTGGAACGCAAAAGGAGTCGGATATGCCTCCTCCGATGACCTGATCCACTGGTCAGAACAATTGTATATTCCCGTCATGGAACACGAAGCGGGGACACTGAACTGCTGGGCTCCCGAGATCATTTATGACAAAAGCATCGACGGCTACATGATCTACTGGGCAACAACCATTCCCGGCCGGTTTGAGTCGGGGGAAACCACAGGCGACGACAAGTATAATCATCGCCTGTATTACACCATCACCAAAGACTTCAAAGCATTCAGCCCCGCACAACTGCTTTATGATGAAGATTTCAACGTAATCGATGCCACGATTATAAAAAAAGACGGCAAATACCTGATGTTTCTGAAGGACGAAACAAGAAACCCGGTAAAAAAGCACATCCGCATTGCAGCGAGCGACTCATTGACCGGAGGATATAAACTGATCAGCATGCCCATTACACCCGATTGGGTGGAAGGACCCACGGTCGCAAAAATCGGCGATTACTGGGTCGTTTTCTACGACGAATACACGCGTCGGCACATGGGTGCGGTGCGATCGAAGAATATCCAACATTGGGAGATTGTTACCGACTCGATAAGTTTTCCCGAAGGAACGCGTCACGGCAGTGTTTTTAAAGTCAGTGAAAACGTCCTGGAACGGCTATTGAAAGAGTAGAGTCGTTCTCAGCGTTTGCGAGGCGTTCTTTTTTTTCCGCTCCGTTCTTTTGAAGCCGCCTGCCAATGGTGCTTTTTCTGGTGAAACGCGCCTTTAAAAGTGGGATCTTCAAGTTTTCGCTGACGATCAATTTCCCGCAACTGTTCCTGTCGTTCCGACCGGCTTGTCTCTTCTGTAATGACCGTTTCCGGTATTGGTTTCTCTTCGACAGGCATCCGGATCAGTTCCTCGATCCTGCGAAGGTGAAACTCTTCCGCGGGATCGACCAGGGAAATGGCTTCACCGGTATTATTGGCACGGGCTGTCCGTCCGATGCGATGCACATAATCCTCATACCGGGGCGGCAGATCAAAATTGATCACGTGCGAAACCAGCGGAACATCCAGACCGCGGGCGGAAACGTCGGTCGAGATCAGAATCCGCACTTCCCCTTCCTTGAAGTCCTGAATGGCATTGATCCGGGTGTTTTGCCCCTTATTTGAATGCAGGATTCTCTTCTCTCCTTCTGCCCTCCTCCTGATGACCTTATAAACCTGCTCAGCATGCTCTTTGGTGCTGACAAAGATCAGCACGCGGTTAAAGGTTTCCTCATCCTGAAGCAAATGCCCGATCAGGTTTAGTTTGGTCCGGTAATTGGGAACCCTGTAACAGGATTGTTGTACAAGCAAAGCCGGTGTGGCCGACGGAGCCACTTCGATCTTTTCAGGGAAAGCCAGGAATTCGCCGACCATTTCTTCTACTTTTTCGTCAAAAGTCGCCGAGAAAAGCAGGTTTTGCCGCTTGGGCGGAATAACTTCAAGCAACCGGCGTATCTGGGGAATAAAACCCATGTCCAGCATTCTGTCGGCTTCATCAATAATCAGCGTTTTTATTTTCTTCAACGACACAGCCCCTGCCTTGTAAAGGTCCCATAACCGGCCCGGCGTAGACACAAGGATGTCAATTCCGGGACTGATCAGATCCGCATGCTTTGTCCAGCCGATCCCTCCATAAACCGCTGCATGACGAAGGTTGCTGTACAGGGTCATTTTCCTGACCTCCTCCCCTACCTGGATAGCCAGCTCCCGGGTTGGAACGAGGATCAGAGAGCGGGGATCCTCCCCCTCGGCTTTTACCAGTTTCATAAACAGGGGAATCAGATAGGCCGCTGTTTTTCCGGTACCCGTCTGGGCAATCGCAACCACGTCTGCCCCTGAGCGAATCACCGGAATCGCCTTCTCCTGGATCGGGGTGGCCTGTTCAAAGCCCAACTCTTCAAGGGCCTTCAGGATCGATTTGTTTACTTTTAAATCTTCAAAGGTCATCGCGCAAAGATAGTCATTCAGAATCAGGAACAGCAAAAAGCGGTGAGCTATTCGTGAGTTAAGCTTGCAAGCCTGCCACCCTCTCCCGGTTTCCGGGTTCAGGTTTCAGCTCTTTAACCTGTACCTCTTTCCGGGAAGGCACAAAATATGTCCGTTGAACTCCAGCCTCAGAAGGATAGACGACAACTGTCCCGCCGGCATATGGACGCGCTCGCAGATCTCATCCACCGACCGGACATCCCCTCCAATGGCACTCAACACATTTTTTTCATCTTCCTCCAGGTCAGCAAACAGGGTGGGCTGAACCGGTCGGGGAAAGTCGATTTCAGCCTGCCAGGACATCACATACTCCAGATCGGCCAATCCGCTGATTAATCCTGCTTTATTCTGTCTGATCAGCTCATTACACCCTTTTGAGAAGGGGTCAATAATGCGCCCCGGGACTGCAAAGACGTCACGGTTATACGATGATGCGATGTCGGCAGTGACCAGCGCCCCTCCTTTTTCTGCCGACTCAACTATGATCACAGCGTCGGCAAGACCGGCGATAATGCGATTTCTCCGTAAAAAATTCTGCCGTTCAATCTCCGTATAACTCAAAAATTCCGTCACGAGTCCTCCGTTGACCAGCATCTTTTCGGCGATCTGACGGTGTTGCGAAGGATAGATCCGGTCCAGGCCATGTCCCGGCACACCTACCGTCAAAACACCTCTTTTGAGACAAGCCTTGTGTGCTGCGATGTCGATCCCATAGGCAAGTCCGCTCACTACACAGTAATCGCCACGAAGAGCCATCTCTGAAATGATGTTCTGACAGAATTCCCTCCCGTAATCAGTGGCATTGCGGGTACCTACAATCGCCACGATCTTTTTCCCGTTTAAATCAAAATTACCGCGGCCAAAAAGGACAATCGGCGCATCCTCACACATCTTCAGCTTCGAAGGATAGTCCGCATCCTGATAGAACCAGGTTTTAATCCGGTGCTTCAGATTAAATTCAACTTCCGCCTCAGCCCGTTTCAGCACGTTTTGATTCCGGATGTTCGCAGCAGTCACAGTTCCGATACCGGGCACCTTTAGCAGGGTTTTCTCTCTGGCCTTGAAAATAGCTTCGGCACTTCCAAAATAATTATACAATACTTTGGCAGTCATAAATCCCACTCCCGGGATGAGCGACAATGCTATTCGAAAGGGAAGGTCCCTGGCAGCATCCATATCCGGACTTTTTATGATAAATTTATGTGTTTTTTTTAAGAAAAACAACGAATCACACAAAGAGAACCGGTAGCTGAACCGTCTTTACCATCGCGGACGCGCCTTTCGCCTCCCAGCGGTGCACTGATTGTTGATTCTTCTGCGCGAATTGCTATTTTTGCTTAATAAATCTGATGCTGTTATCAACACATGGAATCAAGAATTATTTTTTCGCAATATCCCGACCGGGAACTCGAGGCGCTGATCAGCCGGTTTCAGCGAGATAAAATCTTCCTCTTAACGGAAGAAACCCCAGACAGGTTTTGCCTCCCGGTTATGGAAACATTCTCTGAACGGCACGGAATCCGGAAAATAGTGATCCCGGGCGGAGAAATGAATAAGTCGGTCGAGTCGGTTGTCCGGGTTTGGGAATTCCTCTCCCAGTCGGGAGCCGACCGCAAATCACTGCTTATCAACACAGGCGGAGGTATGTTGACTGACCTGGGCGGTTTTGCAGCTTCCACCTTTAAAAGAGGGATCGCTTTTGTCAATATCCCTACTACACTTCTTGCACAGGTCGATGCTTCGATCGGGGGAAAAACAGGGATTAACTTCAATGGCCTGAAAAACGAAATAGGGGTCTTCAGGGAGCCTGATGCCGTACTGATCCACACCGGCTTTTTAAAAACCATTGACCGGGAAAATTTCCTTTCGGGTTATGCGGAGATGATCAAGCACGGGCTGATCAAGAGCCCGGAACACTGGCACGAGTTACAGGAATACGATCCGGAACATCCCGATTACGAAAAACTGGAGCAAATCATCGGGCATTCGGTGGACATAAAAAAATGGCATGTTCTGAACGACCCGACTGAAAAGAACATTCGTAAAGCATTGAATTTTGGCCATACCGCGGGGCATGCTTTTGAAAGCCATGCCCTGCATAAAGGGAAGCCAATCCTCCATGGGTATGCCGTTGCCTATGGAATGATTGCCGAACTGTATCTTTCATTCAAGAAGACGGGCTTCGGCAAACCGGAGTTAGAAAGCATTGCGCAGTGGCTGCGTGGTCAATACGGCCGGTATGCCGTTACCGAAGAAGATTACATGCCCTTATATGAGTTGATGACCCATGATAAGAAAAACGAAGGAGCGCGGATAAACTTCACCCTCCTTTCGTCGGTGGGCCGGGCGGTGATTGATCAGGACTGCACGAAAGAACTGATATTTGAGGCATTTGATTATTACAGGAGCCTGGAATGACCGCCGGGTTCGGGAGCGAATTCGGGTATTTATTATTAATCCATAACTGCAATTATGCAATATTTACTTTCGGGGCACGATAAAATAATCAGGGCAGTGGTCCAGCTCCCTTCGTCGAAAAGCATATCGAACAGGGTATTGATTATGAATGCGATCAGTTTCAGCCCCTACGGAATCGGGAACTTGTCTGACAGCGACGACACCCGGGTCATGAAGCAGGTCATTGATTCCAATTCAAGTAAATTTGATATCGGGCATGCGGGAACAGCGATGCGGTTCCTGACGGCCTTCCTGTCCCGGATCGTGGGAGAGTGGATGCTGACGGGTTCGGAACGGATGAAGCAACGGCCCATCGGGATTCTGGTTGACGCGCTGAGAGAGCTTGGCGCCGATATCCGTTACGCTGAGAAAGAAGGTTATCCGCCCATCCTGATCCGTGGCTCGCACCTGAAAGGGAAATTGCTGGAACTAGACGGCAGCGTCAGCAGCCAGTATATTTCCGCCTTGCTGATGATCGGTCCGACCCTGGAAGGGGGGCTGACACTGAAACTGAAAAACAGGATCACCTCCCGCTCCTATATCGAACTGACACTTGCCCTGATGAAGGAATTCGGCATCCACTCCGAGTGGAAAGACGATCAGATCCGCATCGAAGAACAAACCTACCTGCCCCCCCGCTATACGGTCGAATCGGACTGGTCGGGCGCTTCCTATTGGTACCAGCTCCTTGCACTGGCCGACGAAGGAGAGGTTGAACTGCTTAACCTGCACCTGCCCAGCGTTCAGGGCGACTGTGTACTGGCAGACTGGTTCAGGCCCTTTGGCGTTGCCAGCCGGTATACCGGAAACAGCGTGGTGATCAGCAGAACAACGGCAGATCTGCCGGAAAAACTGGAGCTCGACTTTATTGAAAATCCCGACATCGCTCAAACCATGGCTGTCTTATGCGTGCTGAAAAGATTGCCTTTTCATTTCCGTGGTTTGGGAACACTGAAGATCAAAGAAACCGACAGGATTGCAGCCCTGCAAAATGAGCTTGCAAAATTCGGGGCAGAGCTTGTTGAACCTGCTCCCGGAGAACTTGGCTGGGACGGGAAATTCCCATTGAAAAAAGCCGCCATTCCCGTTATTTCCACCTACCATGATCATCGGATGGCGCTGGCCTTCGCTCCTGCTGCCCTCTGCGAACCTGTTATCATTGACGATCCGAGGGTTATTACCAAGTCATACCCTGGCTATTACAATGATCTCAGGAAAGCCGGGATCGAAGTCACGGAAACGCAGGAGCCTGGCCCATAAAGCGCAGGAGAGACCGGCAGCCTCAGGAAGCCGGAAAGGATTACAGGATGGCAGGGTGAAGTACTTCTTCTCACGGACGGCTTCACCGCTTTTCCCTGAAAAAAGCAGTCATCAGGTCGGCGCAATCTTCACCCAGGACGCCTCCCACGACCTCGGTACGGGGGTGAAGCGCCTGCGGCGCAAACTTTGTAAAGCCCCGTTTTTCGTCGGCTGCACCATAAACCAGTCGTCCAAGCTGGGCCCATCCCAGTGCTCCGGCGCACATCACGCAG
>JBFXKJ010000181.1:0-8009 GCA_050173895.1 Mangrovibacterium sp.
TGAATTTGAATTGGATCCATTTCAGTTGTATGCTTTCAAAGCAAATCAAAATGCAATCGGGGGAGTGACCGTTAACGCACACAATGCAATAAAAAGCAGCCAAAAATAACCGAGCGAAGAATTTTATTCTTAACTTTAACCGAACGTCGGGACCGAAATTTACAGGAAGCTTTTTCCGGATGCTAACCACGGATGAATGTGTACCGACAAAACGAAAACAACCAAATACCGCTTATGAAAAGAGCATGTTGCGCTGCAGTTTACACCCAGGGTGATGTTTATTGGAGAATTTCATATGTCGCCGTCCCCGAAAAAAGTAATGAAGCTTAGTACGCAAATTATACACAGTTAAATTGAAACGATAAACTTATGAAACGAATCTTATGCTTTTTGCTGGCCGGATTTTTATCTGCCGGTTCAACCTTCGCAAAAAAGAAAGTCACATTCAAAAACCTCCCGCAGGAGAAGAAAACGGAAGTTTTTATCAATGGCCGGCTCTTTACCGCTTTTCTGTATCCTGACAATATGGAGAAGCAGGTCCTGTATCCGCTTACAAGCGCCTCCGGAAAACTGATCACACGGGGATATCCCATCGCTCCCAGGCCTTTTGAAAGAACCGATCACCCTCACCATGTTGGCTTGTGGTTTAATTTCGGTAACGTTAACGGGCTTGATTTCTGGAATAATTCGTTTGCTATAAAGCCGGCTGACAAGCCCAGGTACGGAACAATCAAATTCAGAAAAATCGTTTCGGAAGATCCCGGACAGGGGCGGTTGGTTACTGCTTCAGACTGGGAGGACATGCAGGGAAACGTGCTGTTGAACGAGGAAACGACTTATCTGTTTGACGGCGATGCAGACATGCGGTCTGTTGAACGCATCACGAAGCTGAAGGCGGCACAGGAGGTTGTATTTGAAGAGAACAAGGAAGGCTTGCTTGGGCTGCGGCTCGACCGAGCGTTTGAGGAACCGGCTACCAAACCGGAAAAATTTCTGGATGCGAACGGCGTGGTAACAGAGGTTCCCGTTTTAAATAATGAGGGAGTGAATGGTGTATACCGCAATGCGGAAGGAGTGAAGGGGGGAGATGTCTGGAGCAAGCGAAGCCCCTGGGTTGCCCTGCGTGCCGAAAAGGAAGGAGAAGTGATCACCATTGTGGTTCTGGATCACCCGAAGAATCTGAACTATCCGGCCTGGTCGCATGCCCGGGGTTATGGGCTCTTTGCCTCGAATAATCTGGGGGGCAGGGCCTTCGACAAGAATGCGGAACCGGTAAAACTGGAGCTGAAACCTGGACAGGAGGTCACCTTCAGGCATAAAGTAGTCATAGGAGGCGACCTGGACGACAGGGCAATTGCAGAAATGGCTAAACAATTTGGGAAATAGACAAATCAATACAAACCATCTAACTTAAAACGTATGGATAATTCAAGACGGTCCTTTATCAGGACTTCAGCTATCGGTGCTGCCGGTATTACGATCGGCGGTATTGGAATGAGCTCAAAGAGCTACGGCCGGATTATTGGGGCAAACGACCGGGTAAGGGTTGGGATTGTCGGCTTTTCAAGCCGCTTCCGTTCTTCCCTCTCGAAGTCTTTTCTGAAGTATGCCCAGGAAATGAATTTTGAATTTTTCACCGTCTGTGACATTTGGAACCGTCGCAGGGATGAAGGGCAGGCCTGGTATAAGGAAGCGACCGGAGGAACCATCGGCACTGCCCGCAATACGGACGAACTTTGGGACCAAAAGCCGGATGCCGTCATTATAAGCACAGCCGATTTTCAGCATGCCCTGCTGCTGGCGGAAGCAGTCCGTGCGGGCGCGCATGTGTATTGCGAAAAGCCTTTTGCCGAGACCATGGACGATGCCAACGAAGGGCTGAAAGCGGCAAAGCAAACCGGCAAGGTAATCCAGATCGGCTCACAGCGGAGGAGTGGCCCGAATTACCATGCCGCTCACGACTATATTCAGTCGGGCAAGTTTGGTAAGATCGTTGCCGTGGAAATGACCTGGAACGTAAACCAGCCGGGAAGGTGGCGTCTGCCTGAACTTACCAAACAAATTAAAGAGTCTGACACTGACTGGAAACGTTATCTGATGAATCGTCCCTATGAACCGTGGGACCCGCGGAAGTATCTTGAATATCGGTTGTTCTGGCCGTACTCATCCGGTATTCCCGGGCAGTGGATGGCTCACCAGATCGATACGGTTCACTGGTTCTCTCATCTTGAACACCCACGCTCGGCAGTTGCCAATGGTGGTGTTTACGTTTGGAAAGACGGAAGGAGCAATTTTGACACGATGACGGCGGTATTTGATTACGGCCCGGCCGACAAGCCGGATGAAGGGTTCCAGGTCATTTATTCATCCCGCCAGACGAATGCATCGGGAGGTACGAAGGAATGGTATTTCTCGAACGGCGGAAAGCTTGATCTGGATACCAATATGGTAAACAGCGACGGCGGACTGAATGAGAATCACGCCAGGGCAATGGGGAAGGAGCCGTTTTTACTTGATACATTTGAGTTGCCTCAGATCAAGGTGGAAGCGGAAGCCAATACCGGTTCCGATCCGCTGACCAATGCGCATATGAAAAACTGGATGGACTGTGTGCGTAAAGGGGATGTAAAAACCAACGCGCCGGTGGAGGCCGGGTACTGCCACTCCATTGCCAATATCATGGTGACCGCTGCACTGCGCACCGGACAACGGGCAACTTTCGATGAAAAAAGTAAGCAGGTGATTGCCGGCGGAAAAGTATTTAAGTATTAGCAGGCTGACTCAGAATAAAAAAAGGCGGAAAATTTTCCGCCTTTTTTTATTCCTGCTTGTTCAAACAGTGCGTTATAAAGGGAAAATACCTTTTTCACGGCAGTAGCTGATAATTTTCTCCGGGTTTTTGCCATTGTGATGCGGGTCCAGCACCATATGGGGGCTCTTCGGAACATCGAAGGGAAGGTCCACCCCAGGCACGTACTTCAGCTTTTCCATGCTGTAAAACTCCGGTTTGTTGGCCTTGCAAAATTCCAGCGTAGCTTCCATGTAAAATAAATGGAATTTTTCTCTTCCGACGATGTCGGCGATCTGTTCACGGATTTGCTCGTCCGGGGAAATGAAGGAGCAAATGACGATCATTCCCTGGTCGTTCAGGATCCGGCACACCTCGGCCACTCTGCGCAGGTGCTCAGCGCGGTCAGCAGGCGTAAAGTCAAGCTCTTTCGACAGCCCGGAGCGGACCGAACTGCCGTCGAGCAGCACGACGGTCGCCCCCATATCGAAGAGTTGTTTTTCCAGGCTGAAAGCCATATCATTCTTGCCTGATCCGTGCAGACCGGTGATCCATAAGGTAGCTGCCTTTTGATGGTATCTTTTCTGATAGGCATCAGCAGCGATCAGCCCCTGTCCGCGGCGAATCCGCTCCCTGTCCTGGTCACTGATACGTGAGGGAAGGTCATCGGCACTCCGTTGGTCGAGGATCATACCAACAGCTACGGTGTTATTGGTAACGGGGTCGATTAAAACGAACGATCCCGTGCTTTTGTTCTTTTTATAGGCATCGAAAAAGAGCGGTTTATTGGTTGTCAGCACCACCCTTCCTATTTCATTCAGTTCCAGGTGCCCGACATTCGATTTTTTCAGTGTGTTGACATCGGTCCGGTACTGGATCTTGTCGATCCTTGCGCGGGTATTGTTGTTGGCTTGTTTTATAAAAAAGTGGGTGTCGGGGTTCATGGGCGTTTCATCCATCCAAACCAGCATCGATTCGAAGTGACGTTCCATATGAGGAAGATTGTCTGGATAGACAATCATGTCGCCTCTTGAAATATCAATCTCGTCTTCAAGAGTCACTGTGACCGATTGCGGAGGAAAAGCCTCTTCCAGCTCTCCGTCCCATGTGACAATGCTTTTTATCCGGGAAGTTTTTCTGGAGGGAAGAACCATGATCTCTTCTCCCTTTCTGACGATTCCGGAAGCGACCTTTGCTGAGAAACCGCGAAAGTCTTTATCGGGACGCAGTACGTACTGAACCGGAAAACGCATATCCTCGAAATTCCGGTCGGAGCTGATGTGGATGGTTTCCAGAAAGTCGAGAAGGCACTTACCCGTGTACCAGGGCATTTTGCCGGAAGGTTCTACCACGTTGTCACCCTTAAGCGCCGACAGAGGTATATAATTGACGTCCGGGATTCCCAGTTGCGTGACAAAATTTTCATAGTCTTTGCATATCGTGTCAAAGATGTTTTGGTCGAATCCGACCAGATCCATTTTGTTGACTGCCAGTACGATGTGCCTGATTCCCAGCAGCGATACCAGAAAGGTGTGGCGGCGTGTCTGGGTGATCACTCCTTTGGTGGCATCGATCAGAATAATGGCCAGATTGGCTGTTGATGCCCCGGTCACCATGTTGCGGGTATACTGCTCGTGTCCGGGAGTGTCGGCAATGATAAACTTGCGCTTGTTGGTCGAAAAATAACGGTAGGCCACGTCAATGGTAATCCCCTGTTCGCGCTCAGCCTTCAATCCATCGAGCAGGAGGGCATAATCGATCTCTTCCCCGGCATGTCCGATCCGTTTACTGTCGCGTTGCAGGGCCGACAACTGATCCTCATAGATTTTTTTGCTGTCGAACAGCAGCCGCCCAATGAGCGTCGACTTGCCATCGTCGACCGATCCGGCAGTGAGCAGGCGCAGCAGGTCTTTTTTTTCATCCTGATTCAGAAATGCCTGTATATCGAGTGTATCTGTCTTATTTTCCATGAATGGTCAAATTTTAAATTGTTAAGCCACTAACAACGAAAGGCTTAAAGCTAACGGCAAATTAAAAATATCCTTCCCTTTTCTTTTGTTCCATGCTTCCTTCCTGGTCAAAATCAATGACCCGGGTGGTCCGTTCCGAAACGGTAACGGTCATCATTTCCTCCACGATTTTCTCGATGGTATCCGCCTCTGAATCGATTGCTCCGGTGAGCGGATAGCAACCCAGGGTACGGAAACGGACTTTTCGCATTTGAGCTTTGGCGGCGAGCTCCTTCGGCATCCTGTCGTCATCAACCATGATCAGGTTTCCGTCCATTTGGACGATAGGGCGTTCTTTGGCAAAATAAAGCGGCACAATGGGAATTTTCTCGAGGCGGATATACTGCCAGATGTCGAGCTCGGTCCAGTTTGAGATCGGGAACACCCGGATCGACTCGCCCTTATGTACACGGGCGTTATAGATGTCCCAAAGCTCCGGACGCTGATTTTTAGGATCCCACTGGTGATATTTGTCACGGAACGAAAAGATGCGTTCCTTGGCCCGCGATTTTTCTTCGTCCCTGCGTGCGCCACCAAAGGCGGCATCAAACTTGTATTTGCTGAGCCCTTCCAGCAGCGCCTGTGTTTTCATGATGTCAGTGTGTACTTTACTGCCGTGCGTGAAGGGCCCCACACCGGCTTCGAACCCCTTCTTGTTGTAATGGACAATCAGGTCCCAGTTGTTTTCTTTCGCATAGTTGTCCCGAAATTCGATCATCTCCCTGAACTTCCACTTCGAATCGATATGCATCAGTGGAAAAGGTACTTTCCCCGGGTAAAATGCTTTTTCAGCCAGTCTGACCATGACTGACGAATCTTTTCCGATTGAATAAAGCATCACGGGATTTTCAAACTCGGCAGCTACTTCGCGGATAATATGGATCGCTTCGGCTTCCAGCTCTCGTAAATGTGTCAGATTATATTGCGTCATTCCGAATAAATTGTTGTCTGTTAATATTAACATGCGCAGGTAAAAATCTGTGTATGCGTGATGATCTGCGCCTGTGTTCGTGGCTCATCTATATAACAATTTTTAGGGTTGCGTGTTGTTGCTCAGTCCGGTTAAATCGCGAGCCAGCAAAAATAGGCGATTCTATCGAAAAATGATAGGTATTAACTCTTATTCTTGTCAAAATGGCCAGATTAAAGGGATAAGGGTAACCGAGATCAAAAACACGAGGAGATTCAAAGGAAGCCCGACTTTTGCGTAATCACCGAAACGGTAATTCCCGAGACCCTGAACCAGCAGATTTGTCTGGTAGCCGATCGGAGTTGCAAAGCTGGATGAGGCCGCAATGCAAATGGCAATAAAGAAAGGCTTCGGATCAACACCCAATTGATGAGCGGCCGAATAAGCGATGGGAAAGACCAGCGCCGCAGCCGCATTGTTCGTGATGATCTCGGTAAACAAATTGGTGATCAGATAGATCGTTATGAGGACGCCAATGGGGCCATACGACTTCGAAAAGTTTATTGCGGTGGTGGCAATGGCATCGGCTGCTCCTGAGTTCTGAAGTGCTTTGCTTAGTCCGAAGGCGCAGGCGATAGTGATCAGGACGTCCCAGGAAACAGCCTTTGTATACTGGCGGTTGGGGAGAATATTGATCCAGGTCATGATAATGGCAACCAGTGCTGCAAAATAAAACATGTCGGGACGTTCGCCATTTATTTCCGGCAGGAAGTCGCTGAGTGCGGCGCCTGTGATCATGAGCAGCAGCAAAATCAAAGCCGCGAGGCGTTGCCCTTTGTAGCGGGGTGGGGGAACTTCCCCGATGAAAGAGGTGAGGTAAAAAGTTTTGGAGCCACCCCAGTTTTTGATGAAAGTTTCATTGGTAAGCAGCACAAGACTGTCTCCGTCTTTCATGCGGACTGAGCCCACGTCGGTGGCGATGGTTTCTCCGTTGCGGTGAACGGCCAAAACCTCCGCCTGGTAATGATTTAAAAAGTCAAACTCATCAATGGTTTGATTGATGCCGGGGAAACGCGGGGCGATGACCACTTCTATCTGTTTAATATCGGTGCTTTTGTAAAATTTGCCGAACCCTTTCATCGCTTTCAGTTCCAGCCGGCGATGCGAGATCAGGGGAAGGAGATCGTCCGATTTGACGGTAATGACCAGTTTGTCGTCCTGCTGCAAGGTGAATTTTCCTTTGCGTGTATCGAAAAGCTCGTTATCCCGTTCAATGGAGTGGATGATAATATTTTTCAGTTGATGGCTTCGCCCGTTGTTGATTTCTTCGCCGGCCAGAGAACTGTTTGGCGGCAGACTGGCGTCCAGAAAATATTCTTTATAATCTGATCGTTGCCGGCGGTGGTTGTTTTTCTTCCCCGGAAGGATCTTGTGACCGATAAACGCCAGATAAAGCAAACCCGTGATCGTGATCCATATTCCCACTTTGCCCAGCTCAAACATGTTCAGTCCGTCGAGCCCGTTTTCCAGCATCAATCCATGGACGACAAGATTCGTAGAGGTACCGATGAGGGTGCACACCCCGCCAAGGATCGTGGCATACGAAAGAGGGATCAGGAATTTCTGGGGGGAGAGATTCATTTTCTCGGCCCAGTTTTTAAATACGGGAGCGAAAATAATGACGACAGGTGTGTTGTTCAGAAATGCAGAAATTACTGAAATAGGGAAAAGCAGTTTCAACATGGTGAAGGGCATTTTCCCTCTTCGCTGGGGAAGGAACGTTCTGGCGATCAGGTTCAGTCCTCCGGTTTGCCTGATCCCTTCGCTGACCAGGAAGAGTACGCCAACGGTCAGCATTCCTTTGTTTGAAAAACCAGCCAGGCTTTCCTTGCTGTTTATGATGCCTGCAGCCATCAATACGATCAATGCGGAGAACAGAATGAGTCCCGGCCGCATCAGGTCATACATAAGTGCAATAGTCATAAGAGCAATAACTCCTACTACGAAATAGCCTTCAAACCCCATTTTGTTAATTTTGTTTCAAAAGTAAGCGTTAGCGCCCATGTGAACATGGGCTAAAATACTTATTTCGCTGGTCGGATTTGTGAGGGAGAAGAAATGATTTGGTGCAGGAATGATTTCCGAAGGAAAAAGAACAGCCTGACCGGAAGCACTGCCTGGTAAGGCTTTTGTGCAGGAAACCACGGAAATCGGGCGTCTGCAGAGGATAAAAAGGATTTTTTTAAATTTTTAATTTGGATGTTGAATTTAAAATACTACTTTTGCACCGCCTTTACACAAA
>JBFXKJ010000182.1:0-7934 GCA_050173895.1 Mangrovibacterium sp.
CTGCTCTCGGCCGCGGTGATCGCGTTTCAGATCGCGCTGATGCAGCTGTTCTCGGTGATGCAGTGGTATCATTTCGCCCATCTGATCATCTCCCTGGCGCTGCTGGGTTTTGGAATTTCAGGAACCGTGCTGGCGCTGGCCCGGCGAAAGATCATGAAGCATTTTTCCGGTCTTTTTCCCCTGTTGCTTTTTCTCAGCGCCATTAGCATGGCAACCATGCCCGCGCTGGCCGGACTGAAGCCTTTCCGGTTTGACGCCTATTTGCTGTTTTCTTCATTCCGGGATATAGCCCGCCTGCTATTCTCCTGCTTTTTCCTGATGCTTCCCTTCTTCTTTGCCGGCCTGGCTATCGGCATGAGCTTTATCCGGTTTCCGGCCGAAGTGGGCCGGGTTTATTTTGCCAACCTGCTCGGCTCGGGCATCGGAGGTGTGCTGGCCCTGGTCCTGATGTGGGTTGCGCCTCCCAGCCACCTGCCGCCACTGATCGCCCTGCTCCCTCTCGCCGCGGGGATCGGCACAGGCCGGTGGCAGTCTCCGGTCAAAACAGTCGCCGTTATTTCATTGGCGCTGATCGTGCTGATGAACTTGATCGCGCCGCCGCCCGCGCGTTCGCAGTACAAAAGCATTCAAAAGGCCCTGTTGCTGCCCGAGGCCAGGGTCGTGTTCAAAAAAAGCAGTCCCTTCGGACTGACCGAGGTGGTCCGGTCGCCGGCTTTACGCTACGCCCCCGGGCTGAGCCTTAGCTATACTGATTCCGTTCCCCCGCGCGACATCCTCTTTCAGAACGGCGACTGGAACGGGGCCATCCTCCCAGCCCCTAAGGATAATTCAAAGACCATCCTGAGCTACTCTGCAGCCGCCCTTCCTTATGCTGTGGGGCAACCGGAAAACGTACTGGTGCTGAATTCCGGCGCCGGCGAAAATGTGGCCATGGCAAAATCGTACGGCGCCCGGCTCATCGATGCAGTCGAACCCAATCCAGTTATCAGCCGGACCCTAAAAAGAGACTTCGCCCCCGCAAACGATTCCCTGTTTTTTGCCCCGGAGGTGAGGATCCACCGGACCGCGGCACGCAGCTTCCTGCGCAAGGCTCCTGCGGCATACGACCTGATCGTGCTTCCCACCGTGGGGTCATTTTTCGGAACTTCCGGGCTGGACGCATTCGCCATTCGAAACGAACTTACACTCGAGGCCTTCGGAAGCATGTGGCACAAGCTGAAGCAGGACGGCATGATCAGCGTGAACTGCTGGATGGACTATCCGCCAAAAATGCCGCTGAAAGTCATGGCCACACTGATGGCCCTGATGAATAACCAGGGAGTGCCCGAACCGGAACAGCATATCGCGGCGGTAAGAAGCTGGAGTGCGGTGAGCTTTGTGGTGAAACGCTCGGCGTTTACAAGGGAAGAAGTCGACCACATCAGGGAATTCTGCACAAGGCTGTCGTTCGATCCCCTTTTGCTGCCGGGAACAGAAAAATTTGACAGGGAAACGTATAACGAGGTGAACGATTCCTCTTTGTTCGAAGCGTTCGACTCGCTGCTTTCAGACCGTTCGGCTGACTTTATAAAAGGTTACCCTTTCAAAATCGGCGTTTCGACCGACGACAGGCCTTACTTTTCGCAGTTTATCCGCCTCAGCTCAATCCCCCGGCTGGCCGGGCTCTTCGGAAGCCGCTCGGTGCCTTACCTCGAACTGGGCTATATCGTGGTGCTCCTGGCATTCCTGATCCTCCTGTCCGCCTCATTTGTCCTGATCCTCCTGCCTGTTATCCTCATCGGCCACAGAATGGCTGAAAAGTCCAGGACATTCATCTACTTTTGTTGCCTGGGCCTGGCCTATCTGTTCATGGAGATGGGCCTGATCCAGCAGTTTACCCTTTTCCTGGGAGAGGCAGTCTACTCTGCGACAGCGGTGATCGGAATCCTGCTGGTGTCGTCGGGCCTGGGCAGTTATTTTTCAGAACGGCTCAAACCCGTTTCGCGTTCGATGGGGATGGTGTGCCTCGCAGCTTCTGCGGTACTCCTGTTATACGCTTTCCTCGTTGTCCCCGGACTGCACGGACTGCTGAAACTACCGGTATGGATCCGCTTGTTCACAATGATCATCCTGGTCGGGCTACCCGGATTCCTCGCCGGAATCCCTTTCCCGCTGGGATTAACCCGGCTGTCGGGAAAAAGCCCGCAGGCAGTGCCCTGGGCCTGGGCCGTCAACGGCTTTGCATCGGTCACGGGAACCTCCCTGGCCATCATCCTTTCGGTCGAGGCCGGCTTTAGCTGGGTCCTCTTCGGAGCAGCCCTGGCTTACGGATTCGCAGCCCTGACGAACAGATGATAAAAGAAAGAAGGATACTCGGATATTCAGATACTCAGATGCCGGGGATCTAAAAATCCGCTCTCCTACTCCAGATAGGTATATCCATACAGGCCGCTCCGGTAATTCGAAAGGAATTCCTTTCCTTCCGAAGCGGAGATCTTCCCGGCTTTGACCGATGAAGTGACCCAGGTTTCAACGGCGCGAACCATTTTTTTCGGATTGTACTGTACGTAATCGAGCACCTCGGCAACCGTCTCCCCGTCAATGATCTGATCGATCGAATAACCGTTCTTGTCGACCGACACATGGATCGCATTGGTATCGCCGAACAGGTTGTGCAGATCACCCAGGATCTCCTGATAAGCGCCGACCAGGAACACTCCGATATAGTAATACTCCCGGGGTTTCAGCTTGTGAACCGGGAGAAAGTAAGACAGGTTCTTAGTCGATATGAAGTTGTCGATCTTCCCGTCCGAGTCGCAGGTGATGTCCTGCAGGGTAGCCGTCCGGTCGGGCTTTTCGTCGAGCCGGTGGATCGGCATAATCGGGAAGATCTGGTCGATGGCCCAGGAATCGGGCAGCGACTGGAACAACGAAAAATTGCAGAAATATTTGTCGGCCAAAAGTTTCTCCAGTTGATGCAGCTCTTCGGGGATATGGCGCATTTTTCCGGCCATACTGCGGATTTCATGGGCCACTGACCAAAAGAGGCGTTCCACCTGCGCCCGGGTTTTCAGATCGAGCATTCCCAGGCTGAAGCGGTCGAGCGCTTCCTCCCTGATCTGCTGGGCATCGTGCCAGCTTTCGAGCATACTGGGCTGATTGAGGTTTTCCCAGATGGCATAAAGCTCGCGCACCAGCTCATGGTCATTCTCATTGATCTCTTCTTCGTCGTCCCAGCACGACATGGTTGCCGCTTCGAGCACTTCAAAAATGAGCACCGAGTGATGGGCTGTCAGCGAGCGGCCCGATTCGGTGATAATATTGGGATGCGGGATCCCGTTTTTGTCGCTCACATCGACAATGGTCGAAATGGCGTCGTTCACATATTCCTGAATGCTGTAGTTCACGCTGCTTTCGCGGTTAGCCGAACGGGTGCCGTCGTAGTCGACACCCAGGCCGCCGCCAATGTCCACGAACTCGACATGAAAACCATGCAGACAAAGCTGGGCATAAAAATGGGAGGCTTCGCGAAGCGCAATCTTGATCCGCCTGATCTTGTTCACCTGACTGCCAATATGGAAATGAACCAGCTTCATGCAGTCTTTCAGGTTATTTCGTTCCAGGAAGTCCATGGCCTCCAGCAGCTCGCTCGAGGTCAGTCCGAATTTGCTCACATCGCCTCCGGAGTTTTCCCATTTCCCGCTTCCCGAGCTGGCAAGCTTCACCCGGATTCCCAGGTTTGGCCTGATATTTAGTCTTTTTGCAACCCTGGCGATCAGTCGGAGCTCATTCATCTTCTCAACGACCACAAAAATGCGGCGGCCCATTTTCTGGGCCAGGAAGGCCAGTTCCACATAGCTCTCATCCTTGTACCCGTTGCAGATGATCAGCGAGTCACTGTTCGTATTGGTGGCAATAACCGCATGAAGTTCCGGTTTGGACCCTGCTTCAAGCCCGATATTGAATTTCTCGCCATGGCTGACGATCTCTTCGACTACCGGACGCATCTGATTGACCTTAATCGGATAAATAATAAAATTCTCCCCTTTGTACTCATACTCCGCGGCTGCAATCTTAAAGCAGTTCGCCATCTTCTCGATCCGGCTGTCCAGAATATCGGGAAACCGGATCAGCATAGGCGATCCCACATCCCTGACCTGCAGTTCATCGACCAGTTCTTTCAGATCCACCTGAACACCGTCTTTCTGAGGAGTTACGACTACATTTCCTTTCTCATTGATGGAGAAATAATTGATTCCCCATCCGTTAATGTTGTACAATTCCTCCGAATCTTCAATGCGCCACTTTCTCATTATCAATAATTAAGCAAATTCTGTATCCTATTGTTTTGATTGCCAAATATAGTTTTTTTAATACTAACTTCTCTAATGGCTAATAAAATAAACAAATAGCAGGCCAGGCGCCGAAATCATTTCGCCGGAAACATTGTTATATTTGCTTTCAGAATTATCTAGAGATGGAAGAATATATCCAGTTACTGATCCGGATGATCCGGATCCCTTCGTTCAGTCGTGAGGAGGCTCCCGTCGCCGAACTGATCCGTAATTTTTTGAAAGACAGGGAAATCCCCTTTCTTGAGAAGGACAACAATACGTGGGCAAGAAACAAACACTGGCAGGAAGGAAAACCGGTGGTCCTGCTCAACTCCCATATTGACACGGTGAAGCCCGTAAAAAACTGGATCCGCGATCCGTTTGGAGGGGAACTTGAAGGCGAAAAGCTGACGGGGCTGGGCAGCAATGACGCCGGCGCCTCGCTGGTCACGCTGCTGGCGGTCTTCATTCACTTCTATCATCAGGAGAACCTGCCCTGGAACCTCTTGTTTGCCGCATCGGCCGAAGAAGAGATATCGGGACCGAACGGTATGGAGAGCCTCATTGGCGAATGGGACCCGATTGCGCTGGCCATTGTGGGCGAACCGACACAAATGCAACTGGCCATTGCTGAACGGGGGCTGATGGTGCTCGACTGCGCCACGTCCGGCAAAGCAGGCCATGCCGCCCGCAATGAGGGCGAAAATGCCCTCTACAAGGCCATCGATGCCATTCAAACCATTCGCGATCTTCATTTTCCGAAGGTCTCGCCGATGCTGGGGCCGGTAAAGCTTACGGTGACCCAGATCCAGGCCGGATATCAGCACAATATTGTTCCCGATCAGTGTTCCTTTGTGGTAGATGTGCGCACCAACGAGTTCTACAGCAACCAGGAAGCGTTCAGGATCATTAAGGACAGCCTTGCATGCGAGGTAAATGCCCGGTCATTCCGCCTCAACTCGTCGGGCATCGACCCCGGTCACCCTCTGGTGAAAAGAGCCAAAGAACTGGGATTGTCCTGCTACGGCTCGCCCACCACGTCCGACCAGGCAGCCATCCCTTATCCCTCGGTCAAGATCGGCCCCGGCGACAGCGCCCGTTCGCACACGGCCGATGAATATATCCTGCTTTCGGAAATCAGGGAGGGATTTGCCATTTATAAGGAGTTGCTGACAGATTTGAAAATCTGAGCACAGGAACAATGCACAAATCTGAAAATCTGAGCACAGGCAGCAAGCCCTGCAATTCAACAGGAGTCCCGGCATTTGAAAAAAGCCCCGGTATTCAACAGAAAACGATCGCAGGTCAAATTTCCCTTAAATAGGCGTGCCCGGTCCTGCATTCAGGAGAATGGTTGGCCTTTCTTTTGTAACTTGCCGCTTAAAATCTGGTTAAATGAAACGAATATTCACTTATTTCATGCAGGGGCTGGTTTTGGTCGCTCCGATCGTCATAACCGGGTACATTATTTATCTGACCTTCGACCTGGTTGACGGATTGCTGCGGGACGTTCTTGAAAAATGGTTCAAGCTTTCGTTACCGGGGCTGGGTGCGCTGGTTATTTTTATCGTCCTGACCTTACTGGGAGCCGTGGGCCGTTATATCGTCACCAATCCCTTCAGAAAGATATGGGAGCGGGTGCTGAAAGAAGCGCCTTTGCTGAAAGTCATATACAGTTCGCTGGTCGATCTGTTTTCTGCATTCGTGGGGAAGGAAAAAAAATTCAACCACCCGGTGATGGTTTGCATCAACAGGGAAAACGATTTGTGGAAGATTGGCTTTGTTACACAAAAAAGCCTGGACGAATTGGGCATCGAAGGTCTGGTAGGAGTTTATTTTCCCCACTCCTACAATTTTTCGGGGGAACTTTATCTGGTCGCACCGGCATCGGTCAAACCACTGAACATGCCTCCGGCCGAAGCTATGAAGTTCATCGTGTCGGGAGGGGTTACGCGTGTTAATTAATTTTGTGAGATATGTCGTCTGAAATTATTCTGATGGGAGGATTTTTGATCCTCATTATTTTCGTACTGATGATCGACCTTCTCTGGGTGGGGAGAAATGTCCACGTTGTGTCGACCCGGGAAGCATTGATCTGGAGCGGTGTCTGGGTAGGCCTCGCCCTTGCTTTTTATGTTTTCCTCTATTTTTACGGGCATCTTCTTCATGGGATCACCACGCCCGAAGAGCTGGCAACAGTAGCCAAAAAATATACGATGGGCCTGAAATTTAAGTCGTCGGACTTCGGGAGTATGCTGGCTGAATACCGGCAAAATATGGCCCTCTCCTATTTGTCCGGCTATTTTATCGAGAAAACCCTTTCGATCGACAATGTATTTGTGATCCTGATGATCCTGAGAGGCTTCTCCGTTCCGCTGAAAGACTATAAAAAGGTATTACTCTGGGGGATCCTTGGAGCCATCGTGTTGCGGTTCATCTTTATTTTTGCCGGTTCGGCGCTGATCCAGAAGTTTGACTGGGTTCTGCTCATCTTTGGCGCTTTTCTGGTATTCCAGGGAGGAAAGATCCTGTTTAAGAAGGACGAGAACCAGAAAGATCCGCACGATTATGCCATTGTACGCTGGCTGTCCCGCCATTTTAACATTGCCCAGGGCTATGGCAGTGATGAATTCTTCTTCCGTTTGAACGGGAAGCTTTTTCTGTCGCCGCTGTTCGTGGTACTGGTGCTGATCGAATTCACCGACCTTCTTTTTGCCATGGATTCCATTCCGGCAGTCTTCTCTGTCTCGCTCGATCCGTACGTGGTCTTCTTCTCCAACATCTTTGCCATTCTCGGACTCCGGGCCTTGTTTTTCCTGATCGCCAACATGGTCGACAAATTCCGCTTCCTCCAGTACGGGGTCAGCATCCTGCTTATTTTCGTGGGATTAAAGCTGCTCTTTCATTCGTGGCTGGAACACATCGGCTTCAGGCCTGCTTATTCGCTTTACTTTATAGCCTTTGTCCTGATCATGAGCATTGTTCTGTCGGCAGCGATCCCGCCCAAAAAGGTCCCGGAGCAGGAATAAACAACCGTTCATCCTATAAAAAAAGACGATTCACCGAAAAAAGGGAGCGGGGAGTCGTCTTTTTCCTATTTTTACTATTTTCCATAATTATACTGCGGTCAAAACCAGAAATCAAAAACAATGGAATTGTTTAAAGCAAGCGAGGTAATAAAAGATTACGCGGGACAACGGGCGCTCGACCAGGTGAGTATATCGGTTGCTTCGCAATCGGTCTTTGGTTTGCTTGGTCCCAACGGCGCCGGCAAAACCACGCTGATCCGGATTATCAATCAGATTACCGCCCCCGACAAGGGGGAACTCTTCTTCAAAGGGAAAAAATTCACTTCCGGCGATATCCGCCGGATCGGGTACCTGCCTGAAGAGCGGGGCCTATACAAGAAAATGAAAGTTGGAGAGCAGGCACTGTACCTGGCCCGGCTCAAGGGCATGACACGTACCGATGCGCTCAAAAGCCTGAAATACTGGTTCGAAAAGCTCGAGATCCAGTCATGGTGGAGTAAAAAGGTGGAAGAACTCTCAAAAGGGATGCAACAGAAGGTCCAGTTCATTATCACAGTGGCTCACCGGCCGGAACTGCTGATCTTCGATGAGC
>JBFXKJ010000183.1:0-7910 GCA_050173895.1 Mangrovibacterium sp.
AAGAATAATTCTGGCATATCCCAATCTTCAGAGCCATAGCGCAAACGTGCTTGAACAAATGAAGTAGAAGGATCTGCTTCTGCTTTTCCCATAGGGGTGCTAAAATAGACGGCTAATGCATCTCCATTTGGAAGAATTTCAAATCCGGGGGAATGATTATGATGGAAAACCATTGAATCTATGCCAACGACTGGCCCTACTTCCTTCTCATTGTAAACAGGAGGAATTGGCATTGAAAATCGAACGGTGAAATATGGTATATCTGAATCAGGGCCCAAAGATGCTGGCTCTGTGCTTTGTTTTACAGCTGATTGGCAAAAAGGAACCGTTCGTGTTGTTTCAATTACGAACTTAAGATAGTTCGAGTCATTGAAAGCGACCATGTTCGAACCATATGAGAAATTTGCAGCCTTTACTGAAATAGTTTTAGTCTCACCGGGAAAAACTTTATCATGAAAACAACTCATCATCGTAAAACTTACGAAGAAAAGAGTTAGTAAAAAAACAATTTTAACTTTTGATAATTTCATTTTTCCTCCTTTTTTGAAGAATTATATGATAGAAACCATACAAATTATGTAATAGCACCTAATTTAATACTCAATCTCACCATTCATTTAGTCTAGATAATTTAAAATGCCGCCTGTAAACCAGGCAGCATTTTAGATTTCAAAAATTCATATTCCTAATATCCTGGATTCTGAAAAGCTTCCGGATTAGTCTGATAATTTAATTCTGATTTTTCCGGTATCGGCCTCAAGAAATGTACATCTGCATTAAAAGCTCCCCGAGCATTAATATCAGGATTGCTGTTGACATATTGTGCAAACACAGTTTTTCCCATGCGTTTCAAATCCATGAAGCGAGTATATTCACCACAAAGTTCACGTCCTCGTTCAGCGAGGATAAAATCTGTATTAATGTCGCTTGCAGCGATGTTCATGCTACCATCATGATTCTCACAAGCACGGTTACGAATCACGTTGAAATAAGTGACAGCGGTTGGTGTCTCGCCTAATCGGAAACAAGCTTCAGCAGCCAATAAATAAGTCTCAGCCAAGCGGTATACAAGATGGTCAGCCCATGAAAACGATTTATGCAATTCCCCTGCATACATACCTGGGGCTTCATACTTTCTCAGGACTGGGTGGCCAACATTTGTGTAGTTCGTGTTAATTGTTCCATCTTCATTATAGACCAGATCCCTATCCAAACAGGCATAGTCCAAAGAAAACGGATCAGCTATGTCTTGACGGGTAAAAGACATCCCCAACTCACCAACAGAGATCGTTTTCTTCCCTTCAAAAATAGCAGGATCTTTGCCAAATTTGGAACAGTCCCCTGCAGACCATGTATAATCACCATTGGCAATGTAATTCTCACGAAAGTAAGCGTCATAACGGGTATCTTTGTTTCCGTATAAGTCCAGAAGTGCCCTGGTAGGCATAATCCGGTTTTCACATTTGACAAATTCTGAATTAATATCCCAAACAATCCCACACTGGTTTGTTGATTGTAGCAATCCAAATTGTTTGTAAACGCGATTCCAATATTTTGATCCACGTGGATTTAACGTGCTACTTTGAGAATGGGTGGCTACCCAAATCGCTTCCTCATTATTTTTGTTGTTTGCGACATCAAAAACTTCAGATGGATCATCATAAAGTCTTAAACCATAAGAGGCCTGGTTATTAATCAGTTCTAGTGCAGCATTTTTCGCTTCTGTATATAACTCTGTTTTATTAGAAACATCATCATAAGAAGCATATTGAAGAGATGCCTTTGCATAAAGATGGTAGGCTGCTCCTCTGGTTGCACGTCCTCTTTCTTCCTGTATTTTAGGCAAATGTTGCATCGCAAATTTCAAATCTGCAAATATTAAATTATAAAATTCTGCCACAGAAGAACGAGGAATATCTGTTATAGGAGAGGTCGTCTCTTCTAACGGAAGATATACTGCTCCAAATTGTTCAACCAAAAAGAAGTTGAAGAATGCCCTTAAAAAATAAGCCTCTGCAACCTTACTATCACGCTCAGCATCAGTAGTAAAACCTGCATTATCTACTAGATGAATCGCAGCATTACAATAATTAACACTTTCATAACTGGATTGCCAAGGCTCATTTAAATGAGCTGTCCCCCCATTTAATCCGGTATAATAAAAAACCTCTTTCATCCAACCCTCACCTTTGGGGCAAGTCCATAAATCCGTACCACATTCTGCGGTATATACAGTATAATCCTCTCCTCCACCAGTCCATGAACGGGTTAGAGGAAAATAACATGCATTGATCAATTCACCGTAACCTTCAGGTGTAGAATAGTGTTCAGCTGCTGTTGGGCCACCGGCGGGATTGAACTCATCAAGTGAACATGATGTAAATAGTAAAACTCCCGCGATTATTGCCCAACTCTTTAAAAAAATACTTTTTGTTTTCATATGACACATCAGATTAGAATGAAACATTTACACCAATTACAACTTGTCTTGCCAATGGGAACTCATCAGCTCCCCCCAATTCCGGATCATAATCCTTCAAGTAATCGCTTTTAGTGTAAGTGAATAAATTTGAAGCCGTTGCATATATCCTGGCTTTTGTAAGATCCAGTTTTCTCAGAAGTGATTTTGGAAGCGAATAACCTAATGTCAGGTTACGCAATTTGATGTATGAACCATCGATATAAAAGAGACTGGTAGTTCCCAACGGCATATTCGCAAAACGACCATAAGTCGCATTAGGACGAGGGAAGTGTCCTCCAGGATTTTCAGGTGTCCAATAGTCTGCAAGAGCAGGACCATTGCCCGTACCGTCAGGATTGTACCAGCCCATGATCATATAATTCATCATCCCTCCCCAACGGGAATCTAAAAAGATTGTAAGATCAAATCCTTTGTAAGTGAATGTATTTGATAATCCAGCTGTCCATTTTGGTGTTGGTGATCCAAGTACAACACGATCATCAGTAGTGTATTGATTATCTTTATTGTAGTCCAGAATCTTTACATCTCCCGGAACCCTTCCATATACAGCAGCTTCTTCTGCTTCATTCTCTTGCCAAATACCAAGATATTTATAATCGTAGTGAGAGTCTATTGGATGCCCTTTCACCAAATAAAGTCGACCATTTGTAACAGGTGCATCGCTTGTAAATTCTGTAATCTCCTCATGGTTCCTTGCAAATGTCAGTGTTGTTGACCATATAACTTCTCTATCTTTCAAATTATTCGAGTTGATCACGGCTTCAATCCCTTGATTCAAAGTCTCACAAACATTTTCCCAAATGGAATAATTACTTGTTTGATAACCTCCGGTGGATGAGGGGAGGTTTCGATTGAATAAAATGTCCTTTGTATTTGTTCTATAAGCATCCAAAGTGATGTTCAAACGACTACTGAACATATTCAGATCTACACCAGCATTCCAGTTATATGATTTTTCCCATCCTAGATTTTTATTGGCAATATTTCTTGAAAACATATAATAAGGAGCCGGTGTTTCCTGAAATGCGAGGTTTGAACCTGCTGCACCAAAGCTTAAGGTTGAGTAGGCATCTGCCCCTGCATTACCCGTTATTCCGTACCCAACACGAAGTTTCAGATTATCAATACTTGAGGCATCCGCCATAAAAGGTTCATCACTGATCCGCCAAGCAATTGCTGCAGCTGGAAAATTATCCCATTTTTTACCTTCAGCTAAAATAGAGGAACCATCCCAACGATTGGAGACAGAGAACAAATAACGATCTTTATAATTATAATTTAAACGGGCAACATAAGACATCAATTGCGTTCTTGTATAATCAGATGTTGCCACACGACTTGTTCCATCAGTAGCTGCCAGATTGTGAAAAAGATACTTATCCCAGTCAATGTTATAGCCGAGAATACTAGAATTCTCGTTTTGGTTCTTCGACCAACTTGTAACACCGGTAAAAATAAAATGGTGATCATCTGAAAGATCATACTTATAACTAAGAATATTCTCCCATTTGTAATTATACATGTTCCCATTAATTACTTGAGCCGAACTCTTCCCATCCCCATAGCCATCAGCAGACAGAGCTCCTTTATACAGGCCATGCCGCGAAAAGTTCAAATAGGAGCTCAATACAGTTCTCAATGAAAGCCCTTTTACTGGGTTGATTTCCAAATACGTTGTTGGATTTACTCCAAGAATATGATAGTTGTTTGTGTATTGGTTTTTAGCCATATCTGCTAATGGACTCAACTGGGTATCTCCGGCTAACGGGAAAGGATTTATCGATCCATCTTCATTATATGGAGTTCCTAAGGGCATCAAACTTAATACACGTGTGAAGTATTGCCCTTTGCGTTCGTTACGGTCAGTAAAAGCTCCTAAAACGTTTAATCCACCTTTTATCCAATCATTAATTCTGTGTTCAACATTTCCCCGAAACGAATAACGTGTATTGTCGTCATCTTTCAGAATACCTTCTTCATTATAATAATTCAAGGAAAAGTATGCTGATGTTTTATCATTTCCTCCTGACATGGAAAGTGAATAGTTCTGTAAAGTACCATTTTGTGTTCCCAAATCAAACCAATCAGCCCATTGATCATTTTGAATGGCATTCCATTCGTCGTTAGAAAACACTTTTGAATCAGGGTCTCCAGGAGACCAAGCCCCTATTGTTCGATTGGCCTGACGTCTTAATTCAAGATAATCATCACCTGTACGTACTGCTGGGAACTGCAATAGCCCATTTACACCATAATAAGCATCAAAATTAATTTTCAATTCTCCCTTTTTCCCGGTTTTAGAAGTGATAATAATAACACCGTTAGCTCCAGCGGAACCGTAGATTGCCGTTGATGAGGCATCTTTTAATACTTCGATTGATTCAATATCATTAGGATTGATATCTTCGTAATTACCTTCGACTCCATCAATGATAAATAAGGGGGTATTACTTCCGTTTATAGACCTGGTTCCCCTCAACGTCATGATCATATCAGCACCTGATCTTCCCGAGGAACGGCTTATGTTCAACCCGGCAACTCTTCCTTGAATTGATTCCATTACATTGCCTTTGGGCGCGATAACAATATCCTCGCTTTTAACGGATTGAACTGAACCAGTAAGATCTCTCTTACGAACTGTACCATAACCAATCGCAACTACCTCTTCAATGCCAATGGCATCCACCTCCAACTTCACGTTGATGGCCGTTTTACCGGAAGCATTAATCTCCTGTGTTTTCATTCCCACAAACGAGAACACCAACACCGCATCAGCCGGAATATTGGTTAACGTATAGTTCCCGTTAAAATCTGTAATGACTCCATTGGTAGTTCCTTTGATGAGCACTGTAACCCCCGGAAGAGGTTGCCCGGAAGAGTCAGTAACTTTACCAGACACTGTTTGCGGTTGTTGCTGTGCGCTGGATGTATTTTCCGTTAGGTTGGTCAGGATAATCTGACGGTTTTTAATCACAAAACTGACGTCCGATTGATCAAAAAGTTTGGTCAGCACTTGGTCAATCTGTTGATTTTCAACATCAATGTTTACCCTTCGGGTCACGTCAACCAGATCCTGATTATACAGAAAGAAATAATCGGTCTGGTTTTCAATGGCATTTAACACATCAACGACCTGTGCGTTTTTTAGAGCCATCGAAATCAGGGTTTGCTGCGAATAGCCGCTCTTGGCAGTAACCTGCAACAAACCAAGAAGAATAAGTAGCATTGTTAGTCGCATAAGCATGAACGTTTTTTTTAAGGCATGCCAAAGGCCTACCCTACATTTCTCACATTTTTTCATAAATTTACAGTTGTAGTGTTAATACTAAATTTGCTGAAATGACACTGCAAAGATGACAGGGAAGTGGTACCAGCACTTTCCTGTTTTTGCTTCCGTCAGTTTCTTTCGATAATGATTTTCTTTTTCATATAAATTCCATGTGTATTGAGTTTACGGTCTTCAATCCGGTATTTCATCGGTGTAGTCAGGGCGATCATCTCCAGGATATCTTCCAGCTGTTCGTCCTGAAAGGTGGCCGTGAAATTATAATCCTGCAACTGCGGATTCGTGACTTGAATTTCGGCATTATACCAACGGGCCAGTTTTTCCATCACTTCTGATAGCGGTTCCTTTTTAAACCGCAGAATTCCTTCGGTCCAGGAAGTCAGTTCTGCGGCATCTACCTGGCTAACGGTTGCCTTTCTTTGGGTCAAATCATACGAAAAGGCTTCATCCGGTTTCATCAGATAACCTTCCTGGTGGACCGGGTCGAAAACCTGAACACTTCCATCTTTTAAAATGACCTGGACTTCCGGGTCATCATCGTAAGCGGCAACATTAAATGCCGTACCCAACACCTCAACGGTGAGCTCTTTCGTTTTCACCCGGAACTTTCGGCCTTCGCGGCGGGCCACTTCAAAAAAAGCTTCTCCGGTCAGGCTAACTTCGCGCGTATTGGCAAAGGTTACCGGGAAATGGATGGACGAACTGCTGTTTAACCAGCCGGTAGTACCATCCGGCAGTTCGAATTTCGTACGTGCTCCTTCGGGTGAATGAAGGGTAGCCATAGCGTTGGTTTCCACCGATTTGAGTTGAAGAAACCAGATGCCGATTCCGAGCAAAAGCGGGATCAGCAAAATGGCTGCTATTTTTTGGTAGTAGTGGAGCAGTCGTACAATCCGATGACCGCTTGGTGGTTGATGTTTTGTCTTGTAGTTCGCCAGCATCCGTTGCAGCCGGTCGGGGAGGGGCTGGTCTGCCGGTATATCTGTCCAATGGTCCTGCATCTGCAACCTCAACTGTTCATCGTTTTTCTGAGCAAACAATTCGGTCAGCTGCCGGTAGTCGGAACGACTGTAGTCTTCGCTGATTAACCGGTTGAGTAATTGTTGTATGGGTGTTTTCCTTTCCATGAATGTTCTGAATTCACAGGTTATATATGAAAAATGGGAAAACCCCTATTCGAAAAAGAAAAAATCTACCGGGATGTTGGAAATAATTGGCCAACTGATCGTAAATCAGTTCGGCCTGACAGCGGTTAAATTAGTCAACCATACTCTTTTGCAGATAGAAATAGAGCAGGATCAGATCTTCGGGCAACTCTTTATCGAACCTCTCTTTTAAATACTTCATGGCTTCGGTAATCTGATTTTCAACTGTCTTGACGGAAATATTCATCTCCCCGGCAATTTGTTTCACCGATTTACTTTCTTTTTTTCGCCACACAAAAATCTGCCTTCTTTTTTCCGGCATTTCAGCAATAAACTGGTCTAACTTCCGGATGACCAGCTGGTAATGCTGTTCATAATCAGTAGCCGATGATTCCTCATCCAACGCATCCACAATCTCCAGTTTAAACAGGTTTGCCCGTGCATTTTCGTTGAAGATTTTTTTCACCGCGTTGAAAGCAATCGTAAAAAGGTAAGATTGGAACGAAGTATCTTCTCTCAAAGATTCCCGGTTTGCCCAGATCCGTGAAAATACCTCCTGCACGATTTCCTCTGCCTCGTCTTCACGTTTCAGGTACGAAACGGAAAAACTGAAAAGCTTCCGGGCATAGCGCTGAAACAGCTTTTCGAAGGCAGCATGGTCTCCCCGGCGAAGAGATTGGACCAAATGAAAATCAATATCGTTCCTGGATGCAGTCAATCCTTGAGTTTTGAAAGTATAAAGGAAGGAAAAATTTGGGGAAGGCAGGTCGCATAAGCTTCGGATTTTACACCCATCGGTTGATTCCGGAACGGATGTTTCAATGCAATTACCAGTCGTCCGGTCAGGAAGATTTTGCAGATAAGGCCACGGCGAACTCCCGCCGACATGCCAAATTCAGGAAATTGAAATCACTTAAAAGGCAGACTTCTGCTGTCAAAAATCTTTTTTCAAATTTGTTAGCACGCTTAGAAATGTACCTAGAAGTATTAGCGATGG
>JBFXKJ010000184.1:0-7886 GCA_050173895.1 Mangrovibacterium sp.
GTCGAAAGGCAACATTTTTACCGGCACGAGCTTAAAATAGATCAGCGTCATCGATGCGAACAGCTAAAGGGTTACCCCACCGATGAATCCCCAGCTCTTTGTTTTTGACTCCAGCATGGGAAGCAGGGTTTTCTCATAGAGCTTATAGATTTTGGAATCACGGAGATTGAAGACCTTTTCTTCATGCTCCGGTTTTTCATGGAAGCGCAGCAATCTGTATGCGAGGTAGGGAGTGATGGTCAGGGCGATTAACAGGGAGAAGATGACCGCGATCGACGCTCCGATGGGCATAGGACTCATATAGGGTCCCATCATTCCCGAAACGAAGGCCATTGGCAGAACGGCTGCGATGACCGTAAAAGTGGCCAGAATGGTTGGATTACCCACTTCATCGATCGACCGGATGGCAGCCTGGATAAAGGGCAGCTTTTTCATTTTAAAATGGCGGTGCATGTTCTCCGCAATGATGATCGAGTCGTCGACCACAATACCGGTCACAAACACCAGGGCAAAAAGCGTAATGCGGTTAAGGGTATAGTCGAGGAAATAGTAACTGAACATGGTCAGGGCAAAGGTAACCGGTACGGAAAGAAACACGACCAGTCCGCCGCGCCATCCCATCGCCAGGATCATTACCACCGTCACAGAGACGATAGCCATCATCAGGTGCATCAGCAATTCCGACACCTTATGGGAGGCTGTTTCGCCGTAATTGCGGGTGACGCTCACCTGCACGTCGGAGGGGATCAGGTTTTTTTTCTCAAATTCGACTTTCTTCAGGATTTCATCCGAGACACGCATGGCGTCGGCACCCTTGCGCTTGGCAATGGAAATGGTCACAGCCGGATATTCTCCCGGAAAGCTGTCCTGTTCGCTGTCCATCTTGCCTAAGCCAAAGCCCACGTACTGAACCGGCTCCTGGGGGCCATCGATGATCTCAGCCACCTGCCGGAGATAGACAGGCTGACCGTTGTGAACACCAATTACCAGGTTCGACACATCCTCCGACGATTTCAGGAACTGGCCTGCTTCAACCAGGTATTCATGGTCGTTTTTGCTGAACGATCCGGGTTGAGACTGCCCGTTGGCCATCTGGATCTGCCCGGCGATCATGAGAGCGTCGACATTGTAACCGGCCATCTGCTCATTATTCAATACGACCCTGACCTGCCGGGAGCGTCCGCCGATCACCTTTGTCGCGGCAACACCGTTTACCTTTTCAATTTCATTGTTCACTTCCTGGGCCATCCGCTTCAGCTCATAATCGCTGTAATTCTTACTCCACAGTGTCAGTCCCAGTACGGGCACATCGTCAATTGAGCGGGTTTTGATCAGCGGAAAGCTAACTCCCTGCGGCATCTGGTCCATGTGTTTCATGATCTCGTTGTACATTTTGACCAGCGAACGCTCGATGTCTTCGCCCACGAAAAACTGGACGATCATCATTGCCTGTCCTTCCATCGAGGTTGAATAGACATATTCAACACCGGGGATGTTGGAGATCACCTTTTCGAGAGGTTGCATTACCCGGCTTTCGATCTCTTCAGGACCTGCCCCGGGGTAGCGGAAAAAAATGTCGGCCAGGGGAACATCAATCTGAGGTTCTTCCTCCCTGGGGATCAGAAAAGAGCTGTAGATCCCCACGATGAGAAAAACAGCCATCAAAAGGGGCGTCAGCTTCGAATTTATAAATTGATTGGCGATACCGCCTGATAATCCTGTCTTCATTGTTTATTTGTTTTGAATGGGGGCACCGTCAAAAAGTCTGTTTTCACTTGAAAGGACATATTGTTCGCCATCAGCAAGGCCTGAAAGCACTTCAACCGAGTCGCCGTAGCTTTTCCCGGTCCTGATCCAACGGAGCAAAGCGGTGCCTTGCTGTCCGAGGGTGTAAAGGCCGGTAAGCTGACCGCGGCTCACCAGCGATTCGCGCGCAACGAGCAGCAGAGGCTGTGTCCCCTGTTCATAGTCAACGGTGGCATACATCCCGCTGTACAAAGTTGCCGGGCTTCCGGCAACCGGCGACAACACAACCTTGGCTTCAAACTGGGGTCCGGTATGGGCCGCCGAAGGGTTAATCTCGGCAATAGTCCCGTCGACCGTCACGCCGCTGAGGGCGTCCAGGTGGACCTTTACCGGAGCATTGAGCCGGATGCGGGCGATATCTTCTTCCGGGATCCGGGCCAGCACCTGCCATTGATCAGGGCTTTCGACCGACAGCAGGGGCATTCCGGGATTGGCCATATCGCCTTCCTGCACGAATTTTCCGGTGATCACGCCGTTATAAGGAGCCTGCAGTGTGGTATACAGCAGGTTTTCGTCGACCTCGTTCTGCATCTGCGTGGCTGCATTTAACCGCGCAGTGGCCATCTGGTAGCGGGTGCGGATATCATCGATCTCTTTTTCGGAGGTACTTTTGCTTTTATACAAGGCTTCAAAACGGTCAAGGTCTTTTTTTGCGTTTTCCCAGGCCGAACGTGCCTCGGTCATGGTCGCTTCCACCTGCGCCTTTTTTGCCAGAATATCCTGATTGCGGATCCGCAGCAGGACCTGTCCCTTGTTCACTTTTTGTCCTGTCCTGACATTAATTTGCTCGATCTGCCCCATGATCCGCGTACTCAGGTTCGTTTGCTTACCGGCTTCGAGCCTGCCGGAAAAGCTGTATTGCATCGGGTATTCCTGTTGTTTGGCCTGCGCCAGTGTGACGGTTATTTTCTGCGACTGGCGTTCGCCGGCGGTCTTTTCACTGCTGCAGGAAAGAACGGTGGTCCCGGCTGCAGCCACCAGCGAGAGGAAAATGGTTTTTGAAAGAATCGTATTCATTGTTTATGCGTGTTTTTAATAATCGTTTGGAATTTGCTGAGAATTAGTCTGTTTCTATTTCGTTTCTGTGGATCCTTCACCCCTGGAAAGACCGCTCAGGTCTTTGTCCAGCAGCAGTTCCAGTTGAAAAATGGCCTCGCGGTACTGATAAACCGACTGGATATATTCAAGTTTTTTCTGGGAAGCAAGCGCTTCAGCCATCAGCAGATCGGCGGTTTTTTCCAGGCCTTCCCGAAAACGGTTGGTCCGGATGCGCAGCGCCTCGACGGCCTGTTCGCGTGCCAGTTCTTTTGAACGGACCTGCCGGTAAGCAAGACTCGTGCGGCGTTTGGCTTCATTTAAACGGATCTGGCTTTGAGACAGGTAATCCTGGTACTGGTAGCGGGCCTCCTGAAGCCGGGCTCCGGCCTGCTGGACGCTGCCCCTGTTTTTGTACCCGCTGAACAGGTCCCATTTCATGCTGGCACCTACCATATAATTATTGGCCGACAAACCGGAAATCTCATGCCCGTTCCACTCATAACTGCCAAAGGCATTGATGCGCGGAACCAGTTTCATTTTTTCTGATTTCAGCATGTTTTCCCCGGCTTCCAGCTGTTTTTGCCATGCCTGGACGTCCGGACGGCTCTCAAGCGCGTTTGCTTCGCTTGAAAGGGAAGGGGTGGGCGGGCCTTCCACCAGCGTGTCGGTCGGCTCAATACGGGTCGTGAGGTCAAGCCCTAACAGATGTGCCAGAAACTCGCCCGCCATCTCCCGTTGATTCCGGGCCTGACGAAGCTGGTCCTGACGTTCTTCCACCCTTACCGAAGCCTCAAGGAGGTCGGCTTGTTTTACCAGACCCTGCATTTCTGCCTGCCGGGTCAGCTTCAACGCTTCCTCCGCCGCTGCCAATGCCTGCTCCAGCACTTTCTCCGCCGTCGCCGCCAACTCAAGCTGGTAATATGCTTTTTTTACTTCATACCGGATGTTCTGACCGGTATATTTTGCCTGAAGTGTGGCCGCTTCAACCTGATTCTTTGCCGCCTTGCGGGCAAAAATCCCGTCCAGGTTCAGTAAAGGCTGCTGAACTTCAATCCGGGTATTGAAACTTTCATAAGCACCCGGATCATTCAGCTTCGCAGGATCGAAATCAGCCTGCACCACCCGTTCCTGCTTCAACCGAAACCCAAACACCGCCAGCGGATCGTTCGTTGAAATTCCCGTATAGTTTACCGAAACACCCGGCAGAAATACGGAGTTCGTCATCCGGTACGACCCTTGTGCCGCCCGCGTGCCCGCTTCCGCACCTTTCACCACCAGGTTGTTTTCGGCCGCAAGCGTGAGCGCCTCTTCCAGGCTCATGCTCCTGCTCTGCCCGTTGCCCTCCCTGGAAAATCCAAAACCGGCCAGCAGAATGAATAGCTTTAATTGTGTTCGCATATCTCCTTTTTTTACTTTTTACTTCAATTTTTTTAATTTCCGGCCAGTCCCAAATGGATCCTGCCCTCGTTTCTTATCTTTATTTTCTGAGGACAAATATAGGATTTATATTCATATATGTAAACATCTACATGTATAAATAGATCACAGTTAATGATTATTTTAAACAGCACAGGCAGGATACTTAAGGATCTTATTAGTATACAGCGGCTTTCGTGTATGCTTATTTATATGGATATTTCGGGCACGGGATGGGTTTGCAGCCAGGCAGCCGGAGAACCATCTTTGCTTGTGAGCGGGAAATTGTCTATTTTTGCCGCGATTTCATCCAATCAGTCGGGCATGTTACAGGAACCCAGGAACGATACGATACTGAAACGACTTGATCAGCCGGTGGGAATGCGCATGTCAGATTCCATTCAAACGGGTGTGCCGCGACTGGTTATTCCTGAAAGCATGCGTGTTCCTCCCTTAAAGGCGAATGACACGCTCAACCGTGATTTTTTCCCTGTGTTGCAGAAGCAGAATTCCTTCAAAAGGTTGGTGAACAAGGGGGATACAGAATTGGTCATCATTCCTCCTATTCAGCCGGAGAGGGTTGTTCTTTTTACAGAAGAGCCTTACAAACCGCAAATCATCTTGCCGGAGCGGAAGATCGAAAGAAATTCGGCCGACTGGCAGATCGCGGTATTTATTTTAGCCCTTGTGTTACTGGGCTCGGTCAGGTTATTTTTCAGCAACTATCTGGTGCAGCTTTTATCTGCGCTTATCAATTACACGACAGCCTCAAGGATGTTTCGTGAGCGATCGCTCAGCCTGATCCATGCGTCCTTCCGCCTTGATGTTTTATTCTATTTTATTTTTAGCCTCTTTGTTTTTCAGACCCTGGAAGTATTTGGTATTCTTTTTTATCCGGACGATCTGATCTCCTATTTCATAATTTTTGCCGGGCTGCTGGTTTATTTCGGACTGAAGAAATTCATCTATTACGTGCAGGGGGAAATTGCCCGAAGCGGGCAGGAAACCTCTGAGTTCTTATTCAACATGAATATTTACAACAGAATGACCGGCCTTTTTCTTCTTCCGGTCTGCCTGGTAGTTGCTTTTACGCCGCTTGCGGAACCAAAATTTGTCATTTTTGCCGGCTTTTGCATCATTGGTATTTTTTACTTTTTACTGCTGTTGCGGGGAGCAAAAATTTTAATTCGAAAACAATTTTCAATATTTTATTTGATTTTGTACCTTTGTACCCTTGAAATAGTACCATTATTATTTATCTACAGGCTGATGCCGGGATAATTTCTAATGATATAAACAATAAACGTATAGATCCTTGAAAATCAAGAAAATTTTAGTCTCACAGCCGCAACCCGAATCTGCAAAATCTCCTTACTTTGATCTGGCGGAGAAAATGGGTGTTCAGGTGGATTTCAGACCATTTATTCAGGTTGAAGGAGTTTCTGCCAAGGAGTTCAGGCAGACACGGGTTCAGATTTTAGATCATACGGCTGTTATTTTTACCAGCCGAACAGCCATTGACCACTTTTTCAGGATTTGCCAGGAATTGAGAACCACGGTGCCGGATACGATGAAATATTTCTGTATCTCGGAAGCGACTGCTTTCTATCTTCAGAAGTACATTGTATACAGGAAGCGCAAGATCTTTTACGGGAACGGGTCATTCTCCGATCTGGTCGAGCTGATGAAAAAACATAAGGATGACAAATACTTGGTCCCTCTTTCGCATATTCATAAGCAGGAAATTCCCGAATTGCTTGACAAGGGTAATTTTAAATACACCAGGGCTGTATTTTACAGAACGGTAAGCAGTGATCTTTCCGATCTCAAGGATGTGAATTATGACATTTTGGTTTTTTTCAGTCCTTCCGGGATTACATCGCTGAAGCAGAATTTTCCGGATTTTGAACAGAATGAGATCCGGATTGCAGCCTTTGGTCCCACGACAGCAGCTGCGGTGAAAGAAGCCGGTCTGAGGCTCGACATAGAGGCTCCGACTACGCAGGCACCCTCAATGACGATGGCTCTGGAGCAGTTCATCCGCACGAATAATAAAACAAAAGCAAAATAAACTCTTTTTTGAACGAATACGAAGGGGAAATTTTTTCCCCTTTTTTATTGTACTTTCGTTTTCTATGAAGGAATTCAGTTTAAAAAAGGAAGAGCGGCTTTGCAGCAAAAAGCTGATTGGGAGCCTGTTCCTGGAAGGAGAGTCCTTTTTTATTTTTCCGCTCAAAGTGGTGTACCTGAAATCGGATCTCCCTGGTGGCGGTCCGGTACAGGCTGCCTTTGCCGTTTCGCGAAAAAATTTTAAGCGTGCAGTAAAGCGGAATTTGCTGAAACGAAGAATGCGGGAAGCTTATCGCCTGAATAAGCAGATCCTTTCCCAAAGCGAAGATCGGGTGCCACTGGCTGTTATGTTTATCTATGCGGCCAGGGAGGAAAAAGATTACCGGATCATCGAGCGGAGCATGAAGCAGGCGCTTCTGAAACTATCTGCTGTTAAATAAAAAACAGGACTGTAATGCCCTGTTTTTTACGTTCGTGGTTTCCTTTTATTCCGAGTCCAGAATTTCTGTCTGCATCCGCACCGAATCCTCATGGATGAGCTGGAAAAGGATCTGAACAAAGGTCTTGTTTAAACTTAATTTTTCTCCCAAATTAATCCGCTTTTGCATGAGTTCAGTCCACCTGCTGATCTGAAGGGCAGTCACATTGTTTTCTTTCTTATACTGGCCGATGAGCCGGCTGATCTCCATTCTTGAGGCCAGGATCTCCATCATCTCGGTGTCGAGTGCATCGATCCGGCTGCGCAGCATTTCAAGGCGGTTTTCAAAATCCTTATTATCGACAGTGAGATTCCGGATCACCAGCCGGTCAAGGATCTTTGCCAGATCAGCGGGGGTCACCTGCTGATCCTTGTCGCTGAGTGCGCAGGACGGATCACGGTGCGATTCCATCATCAGTCCTTCCATACCCATGTCGAAGGCTTTTTGTGCAATTTCGTACAGGTATTCCCGCTTCCCGGCAATATGGCTGGGATCGCAGATCACAGGGAGATTGGGAAGCACTCTTTTCAGTTCAATGAAGGTAGTCCAGTTGGGATAATTGCGGTATTTTGTTTCCCGGAAAGGTGTAAAGCCCCGGTGGATCGCCACCAGATTCTTAATACCGGCACGGTTAACCCGTTCAATGGCACCGATCCACAGCTGAGCATCCGGATTGACCGGATTTTTCACCATCACCACGGTATCGGTCCCCTTCACCACATCGGCGATTTCCTGCACCACAAAAGGACTTGCGGTAGAACGGGCTCCGATCCAGATCACGTCAAGTCCTGCCTTCAGGGCTTCTTCGGTATGGTGGGCATTGGCCACTTCCGTACCAACAAGAAGTCCGGTTTCTTTTTTGACCTGTTGCAGCCATTGAAGGCCGATCGATCCGACACCCTCGAACATCCCGGGCCTGGTCCGGGGTTTCCACACGCCGCCGCGAAAGATAAATACCCGCGGATCTTTTGCCAGCAAGCGCGCTGTTTCAAGGGTCTGCTCTTCGGTCTCCAGGCTGCAGGGGCCGGCGATCAGCAGGGGATTGTTAAGATTGGGCAGCCACGATTTGATTGGCCT
>JBFXKJ010000185.1:0-7846 GCA_050173895.1 Mangrovibacterium sp.
ATAATATGGATCCGGAACTGATTCGTGTCCCTCCTCAGATGAAAAATCGGTGATTTTATATATTTTGTCCAGTTCCTCGGTACTCGATGCCAGGTTTTGCAGGTCATTTACATTTTCATCGTCCATGCCGACAATGTAATCGAACTGATCGAAATCAGTTTCAGGATCAAATTTCCGGGCAATGGAAGTAAGGCGGTAACCACGCCGAAGTGCATGGCACTGCATCCGTTTATCAGCCTCCTCCCCCGTATGGTAAGCTGCAATCCCGGCTGAGTCGCAACGCACGGAGCCGGTCAGCCCCTCTTTTTTGATCAGTGCGTTGAAAACGGCCTCCGCACTCGGAGAACGGCAAATATTTCCCAGGCATACAAATAAAACACTCTTCATAGCGATCAGTTAAATGCTTCGTGCTGCGAAATTAGCGAATTCGCACGGACACAAAAGGGTTCCAAAAAAACTTAACCCAACATTAACCTTCTGTTGATAATTTTGATATATGGATAAAAATCAAGAGATTTACCGGCGATAAAATAACAAAATGAAGGATTTTACGAAGGGGAAAGAAGCGAAATTAATCCTGCAGTTTTCCATCCCTTTAATTCTCGGAAATATATTTCAGAATCTGTATACCATTGTTGACAGCATCATTGTAGGCAACTATCTGGGCAAAGAAGCGCTGGGTGCCGTAGGGGCCTCGTTCCCCTTTATTTTTGTGCTGATCTCTCTGGTCATTGGTGTCGGATCAGGGGCATCAACGGTGATTTCGCAGTACTTCGGGGCCCGGCAGCATGAAAATGTCAGGAAAGCCATTGACACGCTGTTCATCTTTTTCCTTGCCGCTTCGCTCCTGGTCACTGCTGCCGGCATTTTACTGTGCAGGCAGGTGTTTGTTTTGCTGCGTCTTCCCGAAGAGATGATGGCGGAGGCCGTCACCTATTTGTCGGTTTATCTTTCAGGAATGTTCTTTTTCTTTGGTTTCTCCGGCATTTCATCGATCCTCCGGGGCCTGGGAGATTCCCGAACGCCGCTTTATTTCATGATCATGTCGGCCGTTCTGAATGTGGTGCTCGACCTGCTTTTCATCCTTGTTTTCAAATGGGGTATTGCCGGAGTGGCTTTTGCGACCGTGGTTGCCGAAGCGCTCGCATTTTTTCTGGCAGCCTGGTACCTGAACAAAAAACACCCGGTAATCAATTTATCGTTCAGGCGTTATGTTTTTGATCGTTCGATCTTTAGAAGCTGCGTCCGGATCGGATTGCCAACGGGCTTTCAGCAGTCGTTTGTCGCATTCGGGATGATGGCGATCATGGGAGTGATCAATACGTTCGGGACCAACGCGGTAGCGGCCTATGCCGCTGCCATCAGGATCGACTCCTTTGCCAAGATGCCTGCAATGACCTTCAGTTCTGCATTATCGAGCTTTGTCGGACAAAACCTCGGCGCATTCCGGCCCGAACGGGCGAAAAGGGGCTTACGGACCACCATTTGGTTCTCTATGGGATACTCCCTGTTTGTGTCGGTCCTGATCATTGCCTTTGGTAAGCACCTGATCCGCCTTTTTTCTTCCGATATTCATGTGATCGCCATCGGACAGGATTACCTGGTCATTGTCTCCTCGTTCTATCTTTTACTATCGGTGATGTTTGCCTTTACAGGCTTCCTCCGGGGCGCCGGCGCCACATTTATTCCGATGGTAACCACCCTCATCTCCCTCTACCTGTTCCGCATTCCCGTCGCCTATTTCCTTTCAGGCAAAATAGGGGTAAACGGCATCTGGTGGTCTGAGCCGGTAGGCTGGTTTGCCGGAATGGTGATCCTGATCATCTACTACTTATCAGGAAAATGGAAAGGCAAGGAAGTCGTAAAACCTTCATTGACACCTGAAGATGAGATAAGCTACACCCCGGCGTCAGCAGAAGAGGTAAAAGAACAAGGCCATTGAAAAAGTTGTCATGCGGAGATTTTTCTTCAGGAAGGAAGTGGCCCGGTATAGCTGGTTTTCGACGGTTCGCTTGGAGAGTTTCAGGGCCCCGGCGATTTCATCATTCGACAAGCCTTTCTCCTTGCTCATCATGAATATTGTGCGGCGCTGATCAGGCATCTTTTCGATCAGTCGCGACACATGAGCCAACATGTCGTTGAAAACCACCTCATCCCAGGTTTGCTCCGAGTTTGCTGATCCGTTTCCGCTATAATCCAGATAGGCCTGTTCGATGTTCCGTTTGCGGATAAAGTCATAAATGCTGTTCACCGCTATTTTAAAGATAAAAGCTTTCAGATTTCCGGCACCGTCGAGCGTCCCGCGCTTGTCCCAAAGTTTCAGGAAGACGTCCTGTACCAGTTCCTCGCTGTCCTGCTCCCTCCGGAGATACAGCCGTGCAAACTTCCTTATCCGTATCCCATAGCGCATATACAGCAGGTGAAAGGCATCCCTGGAGCCTTCGCCGAGCATTCGGGTCAGATCCTGATCATTGATATCTGGAGTTATTCTCACGGCTTTCCTGTTAACTTATTGATATGAAGCAAAGATAGCGATTCGATTGACAAATGTGAAGGGAAGGGCCCGTCATCCTGTCTAAAAAGGTTCATGGGAGGGTCCGGATCCACGCCCGGCGCTTCAACTGCATATCATGGCGGGCAAAGAAAGGCTGAAGGACCAGCGTTTGTCCCGGGATCCCTGTAAAATTACAGGTGATCATGTCGTTTGAGCGGGAAACCTCCCTGAGCTGCCGGGCCGGATCTTTGCCCCTGAAAACCGGCAGTTCGCCAGGCCCGGCCACATAGCTCAAAAGAACCGGACCGAGCGCAAAAGCAAAAGCAGATGAATCACGCCGGATGACCTGCGTGTCAAATACAAGGCTGACTTCCACCACATCACCGTTTTTCCATTTCCTGGCGATCTCAGTATAGGCTCCCGGAACTGCATTGTAAGCCACTCCCTTAAGGGTGACAGATCCTTCTTTAGCCCACGACGGGATCCGGATAAAGAGATCCACGTAGCGCGTATCATTCAGCCCGGCGGTCAAGCTGATCTTCCCGTCGAACGGATAATCCGTTTTCTGGACAAAGCGGATATGTCCTCCTGTCGTGTGTTCAAATCGCACTTCCGAATTGCCCAGCAGATTCACGTAAACCCGGTCGTACATGCGGGTATAACAAAATGACCGGACTGCATCTTCCTGAACAACTTCCGGTATAGGGGCATTGTAGGCCATCTTTTCAAGTTCATCGGCAAAACGGACTTCTCCCGAATATTTGAGCAGCGTATCATTTAAGGTGATCCATTCCCGGATATCGTTCGCACTTAAATCCTCAAAGGAAGCCATGACCGATTTCGCAAGCCTGTTCCAGCTGCTGTCGAAAGAGGCATCGTTCACCGGCTGTCTGTTCTTCTTCAGGCTCCCGGCCTGGTCCAGCAGCGCTTCAATTTGCGGGACAAGCAAATCGCTGCCGGCCGTGTGAAAGGTATCAGCGGCTTCTATCCCGGCGAGCTGCTCAGCAATGATTCCGCCAAGCAAAATCCCTCCTTCCGAAAACGCTTCGGAAGTGTTGACCGGGTCGGACGTACCTCTGCAGCCGGTTATCAATACAGCCAACAGGACAGGAAAAAGTAAACTGAAACGTATCATGGAAAAACTAATTTAGATAACAAACACAGGAACACCTGTTCATGTTCAAAAACGCAGGAAGGGCACTCGTTTCAATTTTAAATTTAATATCTTAGCAGGGTTGAAAAGCAGAGCCCGGTACGAAGGAAAGCAACAACAGTGGCTCTGCAAACGTTCAACTCTTTTGATAATCAGGAACTGAATAATTGAAACAAGCCATGAGAGCCATACCTCTCACACAGACGCACAACAGAAAAACATATTTAACGGCCCTGATCGGCACAGCGATATTATGGTGGTGTACACTGCCGGCAGAAGCGCAATACTGGCAAAAGGACACGCTTCAAACATCGAAAGGCAACGTAGAGATCGAAGTTGTCGGGCACTGCTTTCTTCATTTTGTTTTTAACCGGATGAATATCTATGTGGACCCGATCCCGAATGTAGCTGACCTGAGCCGCCTGCCCAAGGCTGACCTGATCCTGATTACCCATGAACACCGCGACCATCTCAACGCCGAAGCAGTTGAATTTCTCAGCAAACCAAATACCCGGGTCATTGCGTCCCAGTCGTGTATTTCCAAAATGAACTTTGGAGAGTTCCTTGAAAACGGGATGCAGACCACTTTCAATAACATTTACATTAAGGCCGTGGCAGCGTATAATACGGTTCATCTGCGTCCTGACAATGTCCCCTATCATCCGAAAGGCGCCGGCAACGGCTATTTTCTGGTATTTGGCGACAAAACCATCTACGTATCGGGCGATACGGAGTACATTGATGAAATGCGGTTTTTCATGAAGCCAGATGTAGCTTTCATCACGATTATGATGCCCTTCACCATGAACGAAGACATGTTTATCCAAACGGTGAAAAAGCTCACTCCCAAAATCCTGTACCCCTTATATTACAATGTGGATATCAAGGATCTGACTGAACACTTAACGAACACAATGCCGGAGATGAAGGTCAGAATACCTTATTAGCAGCAGGCCATGGCCGCAACTGAAATCAGTAACCTTTAACCTGTAATTTTTAACGATATGAGCACACTTGGCAACATCATCTGGGTTGTTTTCGGAGGCTTTTTCATTTTTCTGGAATACCTTATTGCAGGACTTCTGCTGTGCCTGACCATTGTGGGGATTCCTTTTGGTCTGCAGGCGATCAAACTGGCACAGATGGCATTATGGCCATTCGGGCGGCGCATCGAATACATGGATTATGCGCCGGGTTGCCTCTCTACGGTCATGAATATTTTATGGCTGTTACTTGGGGGTATCTGGATTGCTTTGTCGCATCTTGTTTTTGGAATTCTGTTTGCGATCACCATCATCGGAATTCCCTTTGCTTCGCAGCATTTCAAGCTGGTGAGCATGGCCCTCACCCCTTTCGGCCGTAAAATTGTCGATTGAAAAAAGGCAAATCATTCTGTCCCGGCAAGCATCGATTTACCGGGTTGCGGCTTTGTAGGTCCCGGGGTTCCCGGTTTATCCTCACTTGCCGTAAACAGGTTATGGCGGTTCACGCTTAATGCGAGTGAAGCCCGCATTCTTTTTTCGAGTTGTTTTCCCACCACCAGCGCCCGGCGCGAAAATCTTCGCCCGGCTGAATAGCCCGGGTACAAGGCGCACAGCCAATGGAAACGAAGCCCCTGTCGTGCAGGACGTTATAGGGGACATGATTGGTTTTGACATGCTCCCGGCAATCATCAAGGCTCCACTTCAGCAGCGGATTATACTTGACGACCGAAAATCCGCCGTCCCATTCAAAGAAATCCATATTCCCGCGATTGTTCGACTGGGAAGCCCGGATACCTGTAATCCAGCATGACATCCCTTTCAGCGCGCGTCCCAGGGGTTCGACCTTGCGGATATGGCAACACATTTTCCGGTTTTCAACAGACTCATAAAAGCTGTTCGGCCCTTTCTCCGAAACAAATTTTTCAAGCGTCTCGCGATCGGGGTAATAGGCATAGATCGGCTTCCCGTATTTTTCGATCGTCCGGTTATACACTTTATAGGTTTCTTCGAAAAGCCGGCCGGTGTCCAGGGTAATCACCTTCACCGGTAAATCGTTGCGAAAGATCATATCAGTCACAACCTGGTCTTCGATACCAAAGCTGGTTGTAAAAACAATACTGCCCTCAAACCGGGAAGCCAGCCCACGCATCACTTCGACAGTTTCCTTCTCTCTGAACTCCGTATTTAAGGTTTGAATCAGTTGCTCGCTCATTCCGTTTTCTCTCCTTTCTGGATTTTGCAAAATTAACAATTTCATGTGGTTGTTCCTAAGTGCCCGGCATTTTATTCGCTCCAAAAGTTTTAATTTTGCGCATGGCATTTCAACAACCCATCTGGCCGCGCGATTTCACAAACAGGATCCGGGAACAATTTCCGGACACGGCCGATTCCTTTCTTGCTTCGCTCGCGGCCGAATCGCGGGTGAGTGTACGCATCAATCCAGCTAAATTCCGGCTTGCTCCCGATGAAGAACCGGTTCCCTGGTGCCGGAACGGGTATTTTCTAAAGGAACGGCCTTTATTTGCGCTCGACCCGCTGTGGCATGCAGGCGCCTATTATGTCCAGGAAGCCAGTTCGATGTTTCTGGAACGGGTATTTGAGCAGATTCCAAAGGAGCACCCGCTTGTAGTTCTGGATCTTTGTGCCGCGCCCGGAGGGAAATCCTCACACCTGACCAGCCTTCTCACAGAAAATGACCTGCTGGTATCAAACGAGGTGATCCGTTCGCGGGTGCCGGTGCTGGTCGAGAACATGACCAAATGGGGCCGTTGCAACACATTGGTCACAAGCAGTGATGCCAAAAACTTCGCAGCGGCCGGACCCTTGTTCGACGTGCTGCTTATTGACGCCCCCTGTTCCGGGGAGGGCTTGTTTCGGCGCTCACCCGAAGCTGCAGCCGAATGGTCGCCCGACAATGCTGCCTTATGCGCGGTACGCCAGAGGAGGATCCTTGCCGACAGCTGGGACTGCCTTAAAAACGGGGGTTACCTGATCTACAGCACCTGCACCTTTAATCCCGCGGAGAATGAAGAAAACATGCGCTGGCTCCGGTCGAGAGGCAATTTTACCAGCATCCCGGTTCCGCCTGATCCCCGTTGGAATGTGGATGAAATCACCTTCCAGGGTATCCATGGCTACCGCTTTCTTCCCTTCCGGGTGCAGGGGGAAGGTTTCTTCATCAGCCTGATCCGCAAAGAGGAAGAAACGCCGCAACAACGGTTTCAGTCCAAATTCAGGATGCAGAAGCCGGCAAGAATCCCTGACCACTGGGTGACGGCGCCCGGGAAGAAACGTTTTTTCATGCATCAGGACCAGCTGAGATTTGTCCCGGCAGGCCTGGAACAGGAAATCAGCCGCCTTGCCGATACCGTCAACCTGGTAAAGACGGGCACCACTGTAGGGCAGGTGATCAGAAGTGAGATCCTTCCGGACCATGAGCTGGCCATGTCGGTCAATCTGAACCCGGATGCTTTTCCACGTTTCGAACTGCAAAAGGAGCAGGCATTGCGTTACCTGGCCCGGGAGCCGGTGCCACTCCGTACCGCTGCGACCGGCTGGCAGATCGTCACTTTCTGTGAAACTCCGCTGGGCCTGATCAAAAATACAGGCAGCCGATTTAATAATTATTATCCGAAAAGCTGGCGGCTGCGCATGCCTGCTACCTCGACCGCCCCCCTGTGGTATGCGCATCCGGGAGAGTAGTGTGCCGAAAGGAATTCGGGAATTTGTTTCCAAAATATTTTAAGACTCTGAAAAATTTCTTTCCTTTGGTTATTGTTATATTGATTGAATTAACTGTAATAAAATTAAATGGGAAAAGTATTAATCATTGGTGCAGGAGGGGTGGGCACGGTTGTGGCACATAAGATGGCATCACTCCCGGAAGTGTTCTCTGAGATCACAATGGCAAGCCGGACGAAGGCGAAGTGCGATGAAATCGCTGCAAAAATAGGCGGAAACAGGATCAAAACAGCACAGGTTGATGCGGAGAATGTACCCCAGTTGGTTGAGCTTATCCGGAGTACCAAACCGGATCTTGTTGTGAACGTAGCCTTGCCTTATCAGGATCTGCCCATTATGGATGCCTGCCTGGAAACGGGTGTCAGTTACCTGGACACGGCAAATTACGAACCGAAAGACGAAGCAAAATTTGAATATAAATGGCAATGGGCCTATAAGGACCGTTTTAAGGAGGCCGGTATCACGGCCATTCTG
>JBFXKJ010000186.1:0-7797 GCA_050173895.1 Mangrovibacterium sp.
CTTTCACCGATAGTGTAAGAGTCACCCAGCGCAAGATATTTCAGTTTCTCCTGTCCCTCTTCTATTTTATCATTGTTATCATCTTTTTCAGGAATCACGTGCTTCTTTGAATCACTGCCACAGGAGCAAGCAATAAAAATAATAATTAAAACAAATGCATAGGTTTTCACAAATCGTACATCCTTGAATTGAAGGTCAATATACTAAGAATAAGTATTGAAAGCGGCTTCAGGGGACTGATTTCAAAAAGGTTTGTCCTCCCGGTGCCGTTGTCCGGATGATATATATCACCGTGGTGACGGGCAATAATAATCTCCAGGTACGATTTACAGTGAACTCCCATTGAAACTTTTTCATTCACCTTAAAATCATGAAAATATGAAAACCCGTACATCAGTAAAAGTCATGATGATATTGGCCGTGATGGCTCTCTTCATCGGATGTGAAAAGACAAATAGCTCAGGCTATAATCCTCCGGCAGATCATACTGTAAATCAGGACGGATATATGCACAAGAGCGGACTTACCCAACCTCTTACAAATTGCGTATCATGTCACGGAGCCGATTTAAAGGGGGGAAGCACGGGAGTATCGTGCTTTGAATGCCACGGCACAAAATGGTGATTAGTTTTAATTCAATTACCTTAGAGTGACGCGAAGTTTTTTGATCTCGCCGGGTTATTTGCTTCTCCAGAGGTTGGGCAAGAACTGATAATAGAGCAGGTGCCGCCAGGTAGACCAGTCGTGCCCGCCATGACCGCCAACATAATACTGATGCTTGATGTCATGTTTTACCAGGGCTTCATGAAGAACCAGGCACCTTTGTCCCATAAAACCTTTTGCTTCCTCGGTTCCCTGACCAACAAAAAGGTACTCAATCTTTTCATTTACTTTCGGATCATTTAAGAACTGCTCCAGCGTGGTTTCCGCATTTGTATCCCCAACGCTGAGGATCCCGAAACTGGCAAACAGGTCAAGCGAACGAAACCCGATAAACATACTGTGACGGCCTCCCATTGATAAACCTGAAATAGCCCTGCCTTTGGGTGACCTGATTGTGCTGTATGCCTCATCAACCAGTGGAATTACATGATTCCGGAGTTCTTTTTCAAAAATATCGAAAGTCAGTTCGGTATGTTTGGGATGATTCCGGTGAATTACCTGGTTGTTTGGGATCGCAATGATCATCGGAACAGCCTTCCCTTCAGCAAGCAGGTTGTCCAGAATAAAATTCGCCCTTCCGTCAAACACCCAGTTTGACGGAAGTTCGCCGCTTCCACCCAGCAGATACAGAACAGGGTATTTTTTCTTCGGGTTATAACCTGGAGGAGTGTAAATGTATAGTTCACGCTCACCGTTAGTTACGTCTGAATGATAGACATGACGCGTCACCGTTCCGTGAGGAACATTCCGGGCATCGTAATATGCCGGTCCGTCGCCATGGACAATCAGTTCGCTGTAAGGCGGCATGGCAGTAAAAGCAGCGTAAGTATTGTTCGGGTCTGGAATCTGAACCCCATCTACATTGAAATGATAAGCATACATGTCAGGTTTGAGCGGCCCGATTGTAAGTGTCCAGACACCGTCAACACCTTTTGTAAAAGGGATGGGCTCTCTGCCCAGGTTATTGGCTGTGTAGATTGCCCCGGTTGCAAGAACAACTTTCTGAGCATTTGGCGCTTTCAACCGGAATGTGACTGTATTGTCGTCGTGCACCTCGGGCGAATTAACGGATGCGCTGAATGGAACCAGCCCCTCCGTATTCTTTTGCGGATTGTAATCGAGATTTATATTGGCCTGCTGTGCAAAACTATGACAGGATACCCAGATCAATCCGGCAACGAGAATATGAACTTGATTTTTCATAAAGGTATTTTTTTAGTTACCAGGCAATTATTTCAATCCGCTGTTCTTTATTCGGAAGTAGTCGAACGATACATCAAAGGGCGAGTCTGGTTTTGTTGTATCAGAATCAAACCAGAAGGTACTTTTCATATACTGAGCTACTGTACCATCGCAAACTACCAGGCCTGCCCTGATGTCTTTAAGCAGCAGATTTGCCGTTCCGAGCAACTCGTACTTCACTCCGTCAAGTGAATAATATGCCGTGTAAATGCTTCCTTTTTTCTCGAGTTTAAGATTCAGGGCATTTTCACCAATGATCTCATTTTTTAAGTTGAAAGATGCCAGTGATTTTGCAATGCCGTTTTCTTCCATTACCAGGTCGATCGTACCGGGTTGCACTCCCCTGGCCCGGGTTGTTTTAGTCACAGCCCTGAACATCAGCTTCACGAAATTATCGTCGTTCTGATAAGCCAGGATTCCCGCATTTTCCGGTTGGGACGGACTTCTGGAACAAACCAGCCGGGTTTCAATTGTCCAGTCATTATTGGCGCTCTGCAACAGTAAATTCCGTGCATTGTTTGTAGCCTCCAACACACCTCCCTGTTCACTTGTGATTGTAAGCCAGCCTGGCTTTCCGGACAGACTGCGGGTGGATTTGTTTTCGCGAACCCATTCCCACCGTGGGTCAACAGCGCCGCCGCTGAATTCATCGCTTACCGACTCCGTGTCAACATTCAGGTAGTAGACATTCTTTTCGAGGGTGATATTATCAATCAATTTGACTGTCGCGGTTCCCGGTATTGATTTGGCCTGTTCAATTTCAACCGAAATCCCGCTGTTCAGTGCTTCAGCTTTCACCACCGGAATTTTCGAATTGCTTTTCAGCAGGTAGCTGTACGCTTTTATGTCTTTACTGAAACCCGGGATTTTTTTCCCGTTAACAGTAACTGACTTGGGATTCAGGTCTGGCATGACCTTAACCGGGTAACTGTTTGAAACGGTTGTCCCGTCAATTGTGACATAGGCAAAAACCGATGCCACACCTACACCTGTAGCTGTTACCCTGCCCTTTTCATCAACACTGGCAACCCCGGGGTTATTGCTTTTATAGGTTATCTGAGCTTTTGTGATGTCGTAGAAACTGTCGTCCGACATATTCGCAGTAACACTAGTCTGAACAATATCTCCGGGCTTTAGCACCACCCTGTCGCATTCAGCCACAACCGTTGTCAGCACAGGTTTGTAGCTGCCACTCATCTGAGCTTCAACCTGCCCTCTTATGTCACGTGACGATGCACCAATCTCAAAAACATACCGGCCCGGATCGAAAGTGATTTTCCCATTTCCCGTGTCCCAGAACCAGAGGTCCTGACAGTTGATATCGATTGATACTGTCTTTACCTGTCCCCGTGGGATAGTCACCCTTTTGAATCCCTTCAGCCTTTTAATCGGCCGCTCAAGTGATGCGGGACTGTCGGGTGTTTTCACATAAACCTGCACCACCTCATCTCCGTCAACGGTTCCGGTATTTTGAACATCAACACTGACAGTAATTTTATCGTTAGGTGTTATTTTGTTTTTGCTGATTGAAAAATTGCTGTACTCAAATGTGGTGTACGACAAGCCATATCCGAATTCGTAGGATACATCTTTGTTGAAATACATGTAAGTGCGTCCGTTGGTACCATCGCCGCGCAGATTGTAATTGTTGAAATCAGGCAGGTCGTTCAGGAATTTATGCCAGGTCACATTCAGTTTTCCGCCCGGATTTACATCGCCGAACAATATTTTCGCCATTGCGGTTCCCTGTGCCTGGCCGTTGTAACCCGTCCAGATTATACCGGTAACGTCAGCGAGATTTTTAAACTGTTCCACTTCAACCATTCCCATTGTCTGCATCACCACAATTGTATTGGGATTTATTGCGGCCACCGCTTTTATCAGTTCATTCTGATTGCCCGGCAAGGTCAATGCAAAACGGTCTGACTCCTCTCTGCCGGTGGATTGGTCGGTGCCCACAAAAATCAAAGCGACATCACAGCTTGCTGCCAGGTTAAGTGTTGCCGGATCTATCTCCTTTTCTGCCGCCTCGCGATACACAAGCACAAGGGTTTGCGGGCCTGTGATACCCAGAGTGTTGATCTTCTCGGAAACAGTCCTGGGACGTGCCCAGCCGGGGAAATCTCCGCTTTGCTGAGGGCTGCTGATTTTTTGTGAAGCCAGTACATTGCCGGCAGCAGAGCCTACTCTGACCTCCAGTATGCCGCCGTCAGCCGAAGAACTCAGGTTGAACCTTATTGAATCAACATTTGTGATATCGATGTTATCATAGGCAGTCCAGTCGCCGTCCTTGATTCCGCTCATTGAAGTCCGTCCGAACCTTGAAGCTACAATAAGCCCGGGAGCTGATGAGGCAAATTTTGTTGCGTCGTATTCTTCCAGCACCTCGCCATTCCGGACTGTCGAAAAACGGTTCACGGTTAGAAAGTCGGTCTTTCTGTCGGTGTTTCCGCTAATCAATGATACTATCTCGGTATTCAGGTTATGATCCCTAATGTAGTTTTGAATTCCCTCCAGCGGAGAAATACTCAGATGAGGTTCGACCTCTCCCGAATAATCGCCCAGCTCAACTTTGTCGGCCTGCGGACCCAGAACAGCAATCTTTTTAACGTGCCTTAGATCAATCGGTAACGCCTTGTTCCCTGTTTTTGAAACTGTGCTGTTTTTCAGCAACACGGGTGTTTTGGTTGCAACTTCCAGAGCGAGGTCATTATGAGAAGGGTCGTTGATTATGGATGGTTTAATTCCGGTGTAGGGAACAGTTTCACGGGAATCAAATTCCCCAAGCCTCATTCTTATAGTGAAAAAGTTAACCAGCGCCTTATCTATTTCACCTTCGGTAAGTAATCCCTGTTGTACGGCTTCGAGGGCATTCGCCTGGTAAACTCCGCCGCAGTCGGTATCAACGCCTGCTTTAATGCCCAGTGCTGCTGCCACAACATGGTTTTCTGCGTAATGGTGACCTCTTACCATATCGTCAATCGCACCACAGTCACCGGTTACATAACCGTCCAGTCCATAAGTCTTACGGGCTATAGTATCGACAAGGTATTTGCTTGCTGATACCGGTACTCCGTTGACAGCGCTGTAGGCTGTCATGATTGCCGGAAGTTGATCTTCCCTGATAAGGGTCCTGTATGGCAGAAGATAAAATTCGCGCATATCTCGGTCGTCCATGTCTGCGCTGCCGGAGTGGCGGTTAAATTCAGTGTTGTTGGCAAAATAATGCTTTCCGCAGGGGACTGCTTTGAGGTAGGTCGGGTCATCGCCCATTAAACCCTGAATAAATCCCTTCCCGATCTGAGAAACAAGAAACGGGTCTTCCCCGAAGGTCTCGGCAGTCCGTCCCCAGCGCGGGTCACGGGCCGGCTCGATGACAGGCGACCAGTAGGTAAGTGTAAATATAACGTCGTGATTGAATCCCCTGGCCTCGTCGGAGATCACTTCTGTTTCGCGTTTGATCAGTTCCGGGTCCCAGGTTGCCCCTACGGCCACGCTGTTCGGGAAAGAAGTTGCTGTCATGCCGCTGTTGTTGTTTCTTCCCATGATTCCATGAAGCGCCTCGCCCCAGACATCATAATGGTTTACGCCCAGACGCGGAATGGGCGGCATAGTATTTCCCAGTTGGCTCTGTTTCTCTTCGGGAGTCATTCTCGAAACAAGGTCGGCGGCCCTTTCCTTAAATGAATATGCCGGATTCAGATAAATTGGCTTTTTTGCTTTTTCCCCAACCGGGATAAAAGCCGTGATCATGATAGATAACAGGAGTAAAACTGACAATTTGTGTTGCCTGGTTTTCATAGCTGGAGCATTTTAGAAATTATAATAATTCATTGTGAGTGCATAAACCGGTTGCCTTCATCATATTCCACCGGAAACAATGATAAATTACTCTGTATCAACAGACAATCAAGATATCCCGCACTGAAAGCTTACAATTCTCGCCGGCGTGAGGTTGGCTTTGGAACCGGCTTTTGCATCAGGGAGAAGCTCGTTTTACGGGATTTCTCAAGACAAATTTAAAAAAAATACGGATAGAAATCGCCCGGCCTCTCTGTTATGCTGATAAATCCTGTCATATGTGGCTAACCTATATGGCTTTTGCAATAATTGGACAAATAATCATTCGGATTGCATATTTGTCCATTTTTTATTATTTTTACAGCATGATACCCAGAGAATCAGCAGGAATAATTGGTAAGTTGAGGAAGCAGTTCCCAGTAATTACCCTGACTGGTCCCCGACAAAGCGGAAAAACGACACTGCTTCGATCAATTTATCATGATATCCCATATGTCAGCCTCGAAGATATTGATGTCAGAAGTGCAGCCTTAAACGATCCCCGGGGATTTTTGACCAATTTCCCTGATGGAGCTGTGCTGGATGAAATTCAGCGAACACCTGAGTTATTCTCATATATACAAGGCCTTGTCGATAAAAATAAAAGAATACATTTTGTCTTGTCTGGTTCTCAAAACTTCTTGTTGCCTGAAAGTATATCACAGACCCTGGCAGGACGTGCAGCCATATTGAAGCTGTTGCCATTCAGCATTTCAGAACTGCAGAATAAGAAGCTGGTCCCGGACTCTTATGAGCAATTGATATTTACCGGTATGTATCCCGGCATCTATGACAGAGATATTCGTCCGGAATACTTTTACCCTTCATATATCAGCACTTATATAGAAAGGGATGTCAGGCAGGTAAAAAACATAGAGAACCTGAACAGTTTTTCAAATTTCCTTCAGCTTTGTGCCGGCCGGACCGGACAGGTTGTCAATATGAATTCGTTGGCAGCAGATGCGGGAATTTCACCAAATACTGCCAGGTCATGGTTATCAATCCTTGAAGCAAGCTTTATAATTTACTTTTTACAACCCTATTACGAAAACTTCAATAAGAGAATAACAAAATCTCCAAAACTGTATTTCTATGATACAGGATTAGTTTGCTCTTTGCTTGGGATACGTTCCGCGGAGCAGGTCAGGACCTTCCACTCAAAAGGAGCCCTGTTTGAGAATCTGATCATAACGGATCTGATTAAGCGCAGACTGCATAAAGGTGAAAATCCCAAATTCTATTATTGGCAAAACAAAACCAGGCAGGAAGTTGATTTAATCATAGACAAACCTGACGGGCCTGTACCTTTTGAAATAAAATCAGGCATGACTATGAATGATAATTATTTCACTAACCTGAAATACTGGCAAAAGCTATCTGGAGAAAAACCTGGTAATCTGAATGTGATTTATGGAGGAGATACCAGTTTGAGAACTTCCAGGGGTAATTTTATTTCCTGGAAAGAGCTGTACGACAAAGATATCTGAATCAGACAGAAAGTCGGCAGATTGCGATCCTCTATGGAGGCTTAACAAGGGAAAAGCCTCGCATCCGCCTGCTGCGTCTGCCGTGTCTTTCTGCTTTATCCCTCCTTTGAGCAAGCTCCATTCAGACTTGTGAGTATTACGCTCCCTGCGGTCGCGTGATCCTCAATTGATACGAATGAAATGTGAGGACTTCATCAATGTGTTGATATTCAATGGTGTCTTGTTAATATAAAATACGAAAGCTGTCGTTATAGTTCTTAATTTTGAAAGATGTATCTTTACCATACTCACAATTGCGGGAGATTTATTATTCTTTAACAACCATTACTTTCATTAAATGATTGGAGCCTGCAAAGTAATCAAAGACTTACCTAAGGGTGGTCAGAAAACGGTACAGCTAGCTGAACACCCTGAAGTAGGGTTAGTTGTTATAAAAAGAGGCGAAATTAGGAGCTTTACTTCTCTTGAACGAATAAAGCGAGAGGTGGAATTATTGTCTGAATTAAAATCAGAATACTACCCTCAGCAGTATCAATTTAATATAGATGTTAACCCACATTGCAGC
>JBFXKJ010000187.1:0-7786 GCA_050173895.1 Mangrovibacterium sp.
GATTTATTTTTCACCGCATCCAAATACTCAAAACCCCCTCTGTTGTCAATCAGTGTTTTACAACATGAAAAAAATTGCACCACACACACGCCCCGTCCACTCCTGCCAATCAAAAACCCTGCCTGTATCAGTTCCACGGCTCTGCCCACTCAGAAACCCATGCGGCTGATGAAGCTTTCAATGCCAAAATAAAAGCTTCCAGGTCGGTGCTTCACAGGCGCGAAAAATGGCGGCATTTTCTTTTAACGCTTCTCTATGTATGCCAAAGCCCGCGTCCCGGATCAGCTATGCTTAATATTTTCATAACGTATAATAGTTGACAAAGTCAACTATTATACTGTACATTTGCGCCAAACTAATACGAAATATACTTGAAGTCGATCGGACATATGATGGCACAGACCCTGAAGGTCTTTAAGAACATGATTGCCAAGAAGCTACGGGAGCACACAATTGAGTTGAGCTTTGAGCAATTTATTACCTTGCTGTTCATCAGTCTGGAGGAAACACCCACGCAACAGAATATTGCCAATCAGTTACAGAAGGATAAATCGATCATATTAAGGCACATCCAGGTACTGACCCAAAAGGGTTATGTACTAAAGGTGGTCAACAAAGAAGACAGACGGGTAAAAAGGCTGGTGTTGACGCCGAAAGGCTCCGGAATGGTCGCCCTGCTGAAAAAGATCGAAAGAGAGGTCGAAAAGCAGGTGACTGCCGGCATTCCGAAAGAAGATCTGATTAATTTTACGAGGGTTATGTCTAAAATGCAGGCCAATGGCTTTGAGGAAGAAAATTCAGGAAACGAGCCATCTAAATAAACTATATTACAAAACCACATGAGAACATTAAAGAAACTGGAAAATCTTATTTTGATTAGCACGCTGTTTGCAGCGGGTTCATGCTCAAAGCCGAAACCTGCCGGAATGGCCGGCGCTGCAGGACAGGTAAAGGAGTACCGGGTTATGGAAGTCAAAACCGACTCCATCACCTTATATAAGGAGTATCCAACGACACTGCAAGGCCAGCAGACAGTTGAAATACGAGCCAAGATCGCGGGATACATTGAAGATATTCTCGTTGACGAAGGCGACCAGGTCAGAAAAGGGCAGGTTCTTTTCCGCATCAACGCCAATGATATCCTGGCCACGGTCCGGTCGGCCGAGGCTCAGGTTAAGGTGGCAGAAGCGGAACTGGAGACGGCAAAAATCAATCTTGACAAGACGCGTCCCCTGGCCGAAAAGGAGATTGTCAGCGAATTCAACCTGAAGTCGGCCGAAGCAGCCCGCCTGGCCGCGGAAGCACAACTTGCTCAGGCCCACGCTAACCTGGCCAATGCCAAAGCCAATCTTCAGTATGCCGTGATCACCAGTCCCACCGACGGGATCATTGGCAACTTCCCGTATCGGGTAGGCAGCCTGGTGAGCAGCGCCAGTGTCCAGCCACTCACCAGCATCTCGAATACAAGTAAAATGTTTGCGTATTTTTCGATGAACGAGAAGGAATTCCTGAACCTGACGCGGAAACTGACCGGCAAAACGGTACAGGAAAAACTATCGGGCCTGCCCGACGTTCACCTGGTCCTGGCCGACAATGCCCTGTACGAAACACCGGGAAAAATTGAGACAGCAAGCGGGCTGGTTGACATTCAGACAGGTGCCGTGAATCTTCGGGCTACCTTCCCGAATGCAGCAGGCTTGCTTAGAAGCGGAAGCAGCGGAAAAGTTCGTCTTCCTCAACACTTTACCGATGCGATCATCATCCCTCAGAAAGCAGCCTTTGAATTACAGGGGAAGTACTTTGTATATAAAGTCGGTGACGACAACAAAGTTTACAATACCGAAATCGAAGTTACTTCCGGTAACCTGAAAAACTCTTACGTTGTCAATAAGGGATTACAGCCCGGCGACAGGATTGTCGTTGAAGGGATCAGCAGCCTGCGCAATGAGATGCCCGTCAAGCCGGTGCCGGCCGGGCCGCAACAGTCTGCCGGAGCCGACAGCACAGCAATCAAGGGTAATCAATAAAAAAGCACATCATGTTCAGAAGATTTATAGAACGACCGATCCTTTCAGCGGTCATCTCCATTATTATTGTCATTTTGGGTATCCTGGGACTGGTCAGCCTCCCGATTGAGCAGTACCCCGACATAGCCCCTCCCACGATCCGCGTTTCGGCCAACTACACCGGCGCCAATGCTGAGACAGTCCTGAAGAGTGTGATCATCCCGCTCGAAGAGCAAATAAACGGGGTGGAAAACATGACTTACATGACCTCCACCGCCACGAACAGCGGATCTGCCTCAATCGAGGTTTATTTCAAACAGGGGACGAACCCGGATATGGCGGCCGTCAACGTTCAGAACCGTGTTGCCCGCGCAACCAGTATCCTGCCTGCGGAAGTTAACCGGGCCGGGGTCATCACAGCCAAGCGGCAGAGCAGTATCCTGCTGATTGCCTCCATTTACAGCGCCGACGGACGGTTTGACGAGACTTTCGTTCAGAACTACGCCAATATCAACCTGCTCCCGCAGCTCAAGCGGATCAGCGGTGTGGGTGAAGCCATGGTATTCGGGGCAAAGGATTACTCGATGAGGATCTGGTTAAAGCCGGATATTCTCGCTGCATACAAACTTGTACCCACCGATATCATCGCCGCGCTCAACGAACAAAGCCTCGAAGCAGCTCCCGGACGCTTCGGGGAGTTGAACGACCAGTCGTTCGAGTATGTTCTGAAATACAAGGGAAAGCTTTCCTCGCCGGTCGAGTTTGAAAACATCATCATCAAGGCCGACCAGAATGGCAATGTTCTTCGCCTGAAGGACGTCGCCCGGGTGGAACTGGGAGCCCTGACGTATTCCGTATCGACTTCAGTAAACGGAAAACCGGGTATTTCTGTAGCGGTTTTTCAGACAGCAGGATCCAACGCGCGGGAAGTGATCATTGAAGCGAAAAAGGTGCTGGAACAAGCCTCCGCAACTTTTCCCGAGGGAATGACCTACACCATTCTGGCCGACACCAACGAATTCCTCGACAGCTCCATTGAAAGGGTCACCACCACATTGATGGAAGCTTTATTCCTTGTGATCATTGTTGTATTCCTTTTCCTTCAGAATTTCAGGGCGACCCTGATTCCTGCCATATCGGTTCCGGTGGCGATCGTTGGGACGTTTTTCTTCCTGAACATCTTCGGATTTACAATCAACATGCTCACCCTCTTCGCTTTGGTGCTTGCAATTGGGATTGTTGTCGACGATGCCATTGTGGTGGTCGAGGCGGTGCATGCCAAGCTCGATCAGGGGGCGAAAAATGCCAAAGCGGCATCGATCTCCGCCATGAGCGAGATCTCCGGCGCCATTATCGCCATTACCCTGGTCATGTCGGCCGTGTTCGTACCTGTAACCTTCATTACCGGTTCCACCGGCGTATTTTATAAACAGTTCGGCATCACGCTTGCCGTTTCGATCGCCCTTTCGGCCGTAAACGCATTAACCTTAAGTCCGGCCTTATGCGCCATCTTTCTGAAACCGCACAGTGAAACCCATAAGCGCAACTTAAAACAGCGGTTTTATGATGCCTTTAATACGGCGTTCGACGCGATGACGGAAAAATACCGCAAAACAACTCATTTCTTCCTTGACCGGAAGTGGGTAGCTATCGCCCTGATCCTTTTTTTTGGGCTGATCCTGGCTTACCTGATGAAGACCAGTCCCACAGGTTTTGTGCCGGACGAAGATACGGGGCGGATGTTCATCGACATCAGCCTTCCTCCGTCGACTTCCACTGAGCGGACAAAGGAAACGGTGCTCGAACTCGACAAGATCGTCTCGCAGATCCCGGAAGTTGCCGGGCGTTCGTCAGTAATGGGCTTCTCGCTGATCAGCGGACAGGGGAGCTCTTATGCCATGCTGATTTGCGGGTTGCAGCCCTTTTCAGAGCGGAAAGGGGAAGGACAGGACCTGAACAGCGTGATTGGAAAGATCTATACAAAGGCATCCGGCATCAAAGACGCACGGATCATTATTTTTTCACCTCCGATGGTTCCGGGATTCGGCCTTTCCGGCGGATTTTCCCTCGAACTGCAGGACCGTACCGGGGGCGATATCAAGAAATTTGAGCAGATCAGCAACGAATTCCTTGCCGAGCTGAATCAGCAACCGGAAATTCAATATGCCATCACGGCTTTCAACACCAATTTTCCACAGTATCAGGTCGATGTCGATGCCACCCGCTGTAAGCAGTCAGGCATTGGGGTCAGTGCGGTCCTGTCGTCCCTTCAGGGCTACCTGGGAGGGTTTTATGCCTCTGACTTCAATCTTTACGGAAAACAATTCCGGGTTATGCTGCAGTCGGAACCTGAATATCGGGGAAGCCCCGACGACCTGAGCCAGATCTTTGTTCGTACGAATACGGGAGAAATGGCTCCGATCACCGAATTTATAACGGTGAAGCGGGTATTTGGCCCCGAGACCCTGAAAAGGTTCAACATGTTCACCTCCATTTCAGTGACCGGCTCGCCGAAACCGGGGTTCAGCACCGGGGATGCCATTGGCGCCGTTCAACGGATCGCTGCTGAGAAATTTCCGGTGGGCTATGGGTACGAGTTTTCCGGACTGACCCGGGAGGAGATCGCATCGGGTAAATCGTCCATGCTCATTTTTGTCCTCTGTGTCATCTTTGTCTATTTCCTGCTGGCGGCACAGTACGAAAGCTTTATCCTTCCCCTGTCGATCCTCTTCTCACTGCCGGTCGGCATTGCAGGTGCATTTATCTCGGCAAAACTGATGGGAATTGAAAACAACATTTACCTCCAGATTTCACTGATCATGCTGATCGGGCTGCTGGCTAAAAATGCCATTCTGATCGTCGAATTTGCCCTTCAGCGCAGACTGGGAGGAATGTCTGTCATGCAAGCGGCTGTGGAAGGCGCCGTTGCGCGTCTGCGACCGATCCTGATGACCTCCATCGCCTTTATGGTCGGTCTGCTGCCGCTCATTATCGGAGGCGGAGTCGGTGCAAACGGAAACCGGTCGATTGGTGTGGGCGCCGTCGGCGGGATGCTGATCGGTACATTTATCGGTATTTTGGTGATCCCGGCGATGTTTGTCATTTTCCAGACCCTGCAGGAAAAGGTGAAAAAGCTGGAAACCCAGGAAATTTCAGACATGAATACGCTTGAATAAAGAATTAAGGAACAGAACCATGATTAGAATTTCAATGAAGAATATCCTATTCGCTGCGGCGCTGACGCTCATGTTCTTCTCCTGCAAAGCGCCGGGAGAGCTCAACAGGGGAACAGCAGCCACAGATCAGCTCTACGGCGATACACTGATAACTGATTCGGCAAGCCTGGCAGATATGCCATGGGAGCGACTGTTCACTGACGCCCGGCTGCGGGACCTTATAAAAGAGGGGCTGGAGAATAACCCGGATCTGCAGTTGGCGGCCCAGCGGGTGATCCAGGCTGAGGCCTATTTCGCTCAGGGGAAGGCTTCTCTTTTTCCATCCCTCACCGCACAGGGAGGCGCTGGTTATGTCCATCGTCCGAAAACCTTATACCCTGACGGACCGCGTGACGTAAAAGATTACCAGCTCAACCTGCAAGCCAGCTGGGAAGTGGATATCTGGGGGAAGCTCAGAAGTTCAAAACGGGCTGCATACGCCAGCCTGCTGGCCAGTGATGCGGGCGAAAAAGCAGTCAGAACCGGGCTGATCGCCGCCATTGCCAACACCTATTACAGCCTGATGGGCCTGGATGAACAACTGAAAATTACCCGGCAAACCGTTGAAACAAACATCGATCTTGTTGAAACGATGAAGCTCCTCAAAAGCAGCGGACAAGTGACCGGGGCTGCCGTGGTCCAGACGGAAGCGCTTCGCTATGCTGCCGAAGTTACCATCCCCGACCTGGAACAAACGATCCGCGAAACGGAAAACACGATGTGCCTGCTGCTGGGGAGGACTCCCGGGAAAATCGAAAGGGGAAGACTCGAAGAACAAAAGCTGCCCTCCCTGATCAAAACCGGCGTCCCCGTGCGCCTGCTCGACAACAGGCCCGACGTGATGGAGGCTGAATATAACCTGATGAACGCTTACGAGCTGACCCGGAATGCACGTGCCTACTTTTACCCGGCACTGACCATTACGGCCTCTGCGGGACTGGAATCGACCGACCTGAATACTCTTCTCGATCCGGACGCCTTTGTGGCAAACCTGATCGGAGGCCTCACGGCACCCTTGTTTAACAAGCGTACAAATGTGACCCGGCTAAAGGTAGCCCGTTCCCAGCAGGAGCAAGCGCTGATCAGCTTCCGCAATAGCCTGTTAACCGCAGGCCAGGAAGTGAACAATGCGATGGGACAATACCAGGCTTCCGAAAAAAAGAGGATGCTCCGCGAGCAACAACTTTCAGCATTGGAAAAGTCCGTATCTTATTCAAGGGAGTTGCTTACTTACGGATCGGCCACCTATACCGAGGTACTGAATGCGCAGCAAAGCCTGCTGGGCGCCCAACTCAGCCAGGTGAGCGACCATCTGCAGCAACTGAATGCGGTCGTCTCCGTGTACCGCGCACTTGGAGGAGGCTGGAAAGATTAAATGACATTCCATCGAATAGAAAAGGGGTCCAGGCGGATCCCTTTTTATTTGACGCTTTTAAGGATCGCCACAAACAGCAATATCCAGCCGGCAACAAAGCTGAGCCCGCCCAGGGGCGTAACGGCCCCCAGTACCCTGATCCCTGTCAGCGCCATGGCATACAGGCTCCCTGAAAACAGAACAAGCCCGGCCATCAGGCAGCCGGCCGACCAGTTGATCCAGGAAGAAGGATATTGAACCGACAATACACCCACCAGCAACAATCCAAGCGCATGGTAAAAATGGTATTCAACCCCTGTTTTATACACCTGCATCATCCCGGCTGTAAGCCTGTCCTTCAGCGCATGGGCTCCAAAAGCGCCGGTTAATACCGCCAGGGCGAGAAAAACGGCTCCGGCCATTAAAATTGTTTTGCTCATAATTTCATCTTTATCCGGTACATTCCTTTCCGGAAAAATAATACACCTGCCGGGACAAAACAAACAGATTTAAAGATTATTCCTTTAAAAAGCTTAATTTCGTTGTCTTAAATATAGAAATCCGCCGCGTGAAAATTAATTTAGTTATTATTCCAACCTATAATGAGAAGGAAAACGTCGAAAGAATGATACGTGAAATCTTCTCATTAAGGGTGCCTTTTGAATTACTGATCATTGACGACCATTCTCCCGATGGAACAGCGCAAATCGTAAGGACATTGCAAAAAGAGTTTCCGGGCACCCTTCATCTGCTGGAGAGGGAAGGGAAACTGGGATTGGGAACAGCTTATCTTACGGGCTTTAAATGGGCGCTGGACTATGGTGCAGATTATATTTTTGAGATGGACTGTGATTTTTCCCACAATCCGGCCGACCTGGAACGGCTCCACGAAGCCTGTGCCGGCGGGGGGGCTGACCTGGCGATCGGTTCCAGATACATCAAAGGCATTAACGTGATTAACTGGCCCCTGGGAAGGGTGCTGATGTCCTATTTTGCGTCTGTCTATGTCAGGCTCATCACGCGGATGAAAGTGATGGACACCACTGCCGGATTCAAATGTTACCGCCGGCGCGTGCTCGAAACGATCAATCTCGAGGCCGTCCGGCTGAAAGGCTACGGTTTTCAGTTCGAGATGTAATTTACGGCTTGGAATCACGGGTTCAGGCTTGTCGAGGTACCCATCATCTTCACAGAACGCCAGGAAGGCCATT
>JBFXKJ010000188.1:0-7777 GCA_050173895.1 Mangrovibacterium sp.
ACTAATTTACGAATAAATCATGAACGAACAAATGCTTCGGGACCATGCACCTGCCCCTCCCTTTCATTAACCTTTGTCTTCTTATCTTCTTGCCTTGATTCTTGAATCTTGAATCTTCTTGTCTTCTTATCTTGGTTCTTGATTCCTGATTCTTGGCTCCGTTCTCTCACCAACCCGGATTTTGTTCCATATCCGGCGTTTCAATAAGCTGCTCTTCCGGAACAGGGAACAGTTCATGTTTGCCTGTAACAAAATTCTTTCCGGCAGCCTGCATCGCCGTCGCCGCCTGGCCGGTACGCACCAGATCGAACCAGCGGTCGTGTTCAAAGGCCAGTTCCAGGCGCCGTTCATGCCAGATACGCTGTCTCAGGGCCGACTGGTCGGCTGTAGGCAGGGCCTCCAGTTGGACCCGGCTCCGCACCATGTTCAGGGCTGTCAGCGCGGCGGCGCTGTTTCCCAGCTCATTGGCAGCTTCGGCCTGGATGAGATACACTTCGCCAAGCCGCAGGTACCGGATATTCTTGTCGGTATCGCCTGCTCCCGCGTTGGCGCTGGAATAAGCCTTTTCATTGTACATCGGATTCTCTACCCCCGGATCGACCTGCCGCCCGTCCCAAAGCTTTTCACCGGCGAAGATGATGGTGGCATCGCGGCGGACTTCGTCGCCTGAAGCATTAAAATCGTTCAGCAGATTTTGCGAAGGCGTATTGAATCCCCAGCCCCATCCGCTGGTTCCGCGCGCCCCCTGTGTCTGAGAGTACTGCTGGACCCCGTGGGCGGTCGACTCACCCCTTGCCTGGAATTCAAAGATCGACTCTGCGCCGTTTTCCGATGAGGCCCTCCAGAGTACCGCGTAGTCGGGTTCCAGAGAATACTCGCCCGAACTGATCACAGCTGAAGCCATGTCATAGGCTTCCTGCCATTTCTTCTGATACAGGTACACTTTGGCCAGTAAAGCCTGGGCAGCCCCTTTGGTGGCCCGGCCCAGATCCTTTGCCGGATAAGCGCTCTTGAGCGGGAGCAGCTCGATAGCCCCGGTCAGATCACGCTCAATGTAGGCATATACATCGGCCGCCGGCGCACGCTGTACCAGGTCTTCCGACTGAATGGGCACATCCCCCCATCCCCTCACCAGGTAGAAGTAATTCAGGGCCCGCAGGAATTTCGCTTCACCAATCAGCCGGTTTTTATAGGCTTCATCCGTCAGCCCAAATTCTTCAGTATAGTCGATCGCCTGCGTGGCACGCCCGATCGATTTGTACCAATGCTGCCACATCGCCTGAAATGAACCCGCCGTGCTCGTATAGGTCAGATTGTCGAGCAGGTCCTTATCAGCGCCCGTGTCACCGGGCGAACTTCCCTTGTCTGCATTGTCAGAGATGATCTCGGTTACCCCCAAATAAGAAAACGCATAGTTCCAGTCGGTGAACATCCCGTAGACTCCATTTACATACATTTCGGGAGAAAGCACGTCCTCGCTGTCCCCGGCTTCCACTACTTCCCTGGAATCAACATCCAGAAAATCCTCGCTGCATCCAAACAGCAACAGTGCACTGAAAAACAGGCTTTTATAATATTTCATCATCGTATGATCCGTTATTTGCGTGATTAAAACTGAAAATTGACACCAAAAATAAAGTTCCGGGTGGTCGGATAAGCCGAAAGCTCAATGCCGGTGGTCCCGTTTGGATTTCCGTCAGCGCTGATTTCAGGGCTGAATCCTGAGTAACCGGTGATCACAAAAGGATTTTGTGCCGTAAAATAGAGCCGCAGCTTTGATTTTTCAACCAACAGGTCGTTGAAACTGTAACCCAGGGTGATATTGTTGACCCGGAAAAAGGAACCGTCTTCCAGATAATAACTTGATGCATACGAATCCCTGGCCGCACCCGGATGGGAATTAGTCGATCCTTCGCCGGTCCAGCGGTCCTTCCAGGTATCGTAGGCAATGTTTTCACCCCCGTCGATCCGGGTCCCCTTCAAACCGTTATAAATCCTGTTCCCCCCTACGCCGTACGTGTCGATGTTGAAATCAAAACTCCGGTAGTTCACACCGACATGGATCCCATAATTGCTTTTGGGTACATAAGAGCCAAAAAACTTCTTGTCGCGCGAATCGATCACCTCATCGCCATTCTGATCTTTATAGCGCAGGTAACCCGGCTTCGGGCTTCCCAGGTGCGGGTTGCTGTCTATTTCGGTCTGGTTCTGCCATACCCCTTCGGCTTCGTACATCCACCAGGCATAAAGCGGCTGGCCTTCAAGAAGCTGCTTGGTAATTTCTCCGTTCCCCAGGCTCCCTCCGGTGGCCCGGTCAAAAGTCGGAGTGACATCCTTCACTTCATTGCTGTTCAAGGCGTAGTTCATGCTCACTTCATACGACAGGTCATTGCTGATCTGGTCCTTCCACGACAAGGACAGTTCAATCCCGCTGTTGAGCACTTCACCGCCATGTGCATAATAACTCTGCGAGTACTCCGAGTTCAGCGTCGGAGTCACATTCAGGATCATGTTGGTGTTCAGCTTATGGTAATAATCGAAACTACCGGATAGCTTATAATCGAGCAGGCTGAAATCGGCACCGGCACTCCATTCTTCAGTGACTTCCCACGAAAGCGGCACCGCGGGCGTACCGAATGCGGCTCCGAAAACAAGCGACTGTCCGGGGCCAAATACATAATTATAATTGCTGCTCCCGATATCGGTAAGCGATTGCGACACGTTCAGCGGCACGTCCTGGTTACCCAGTTTTCCCCAGGAAGCACGAAGCTTCAAAAAGTCGACCTTGCCGAAAGCCTTGAAAAATTCCTCCTTCGAAACCGTCCATCCAAGCCCTACCGAGGGAAAGGTACCCCAGTAATCACCGTTTTCACGGAATACGCTCGATCCGTCCTGGCGCAATGTGGCTGTGAGGTAGTACTTATTGGCATAATCATACTGAACCCTTCCGAAGAACGACATCAGCGTGCGGGGCGTATAATAAGTGTGGTTAACCTCTTTTTCATAGTCGTCCGATGCCATATCGATGTTCCAGTATTGTTTTTTATCGGGAACATCATATCCGGTTGCCCCCATCGTATTGCCGACTCCTGTTTCTTCCTTCGAACCGCCTACTGTAGCCTCCATATGATGCTGACCGAAGTCTTTCGTAAAGGTCAAATAATTTTCCCAAATCCAGCGAAAAGTTTCCACCTCTTCGATCCGGAGTGAGTTATAGGCATATTCGGTGACCCCCTCATTGGCGTCTTTCAGGCTTTCGAACTGTTCCCGGGTCCTGGTTGGATCAACATTCAGCCAGGCATTCAGCACATTGTTGAAATTCCGGTTTGAAGAATAGTATTTGGTCGCACCGGCACGGGAATTAAATTTCAGGTAGTCAGTAATTTTCAGTTCTGCTTCGAGTCCGCCCTGAACGGTAAATGTCTTGTTCACTTCGTCGGCATTGTCGACCGCAAAAACGGGGTTCCCGATCGAGTTCAGGTTGCCCACCTGTTCGTTTCCCTGCCGCTCATAAGTGACGATACCGGTGGTCGTGTTCACAAAGGGACGGCCGTACCGGCCATTTTCATACCGCACCGGCACCAGCGGCGACTGGCGGTAGGCGTCGTTAAAAGCGCTGAATGGCTTTGGCTTGTCTTTTGAGAATGAAATATTCAGGTTTTGAGTGATCTTCAGCCGGTCATCGAAAAACTTATAAACATTGTTGTTCCGGATGGTCGACCGCTGGTAATCCTGCTTGTCAAGAATTCCGTCTTCACCATAATAGTTATAGCTGAAAAAATAGTCGACTGTCTCGCCTCCGCCGGCCAGCGAAACAACCTGGTTGTTAAACTGACCCAGGTCGGTCAGCTCGTCATACCAATCGGTATTGGCCGGCTGCTTTGAGGCCTCGGCCAGCTTCCAAGCTTTTCCGAGCGCTTGCTGATTCTCGTTAAAATACTGCGTATACTGATCCGCATTGGCCATTTTCACCTGGTTCTGAATGCTTTTAACACCATAATAAGATTCCAGGCCAATCTGCGTTTTCCCGGCCTTTCCTTTTTTGGTGGTGATCATGATGACCCCATTGGCTGCCCGCACACCATAAATTGATGCGGATGATGCATCTTTCAGAATATCCATCGATACGATATCAGAGGGACTGATATTGGAAATATTCTCTACCGGGAAGCCATCCACAATATAAAGCGGATTTCTTCCGCCAAGTGCTGTGCCCAAACCACGGACAATGACTGTTGGCGCCACGCCCGGAGCATCGCTGTTGATGATATTCACCCCCGACACCTTTCCCTGGATCGATTTTGCCGCATTCACCGAAGGCTGCCGGCTAATCTCTGCCGAGCCCACGCTTCCGATGGCTCCGGTTAAATCGGCCTTCCGCTGGGTACCATACCCCACTACCACCACTTCGTCCACATCGACCACGTCGCTGGTCAGCCTGACATCGATGCGGTTCTTCCCCTCCACGGGAATTTCCTGGCTTTTATAACCGATAAAGCTAAAAACAAGCGATGCCTGCCCTCCGGCAGACAAGGAGTAATTTCCTTCCACATCAGTAATGGTACCACGGTTAGTACCCTTTTCCACGACAGTCACACCAGGAAGACCCTGGTTCGTTTCATCCGTCACCTTTCCCGTGACCACGAAGTCCTGCTGCGCAAATGCCGCCATAAACGGGAAAACAAGAATGAACAGAAGCTTTAATCTTTTCTTCATATATTATTTGTTTTTGATTGAAGTTTGGCAATTCATGCGAATTGTGCATTTACCAGCAACCGAAATTAGCGCAGCTGCCGGCCGGGAAAAAGAAAATCACCGCATCATAAGCTCATATCAGCCCTGCCGGCAAGCGGAACAACTCACACTTAGCTCTCAAATCAGCACAGCCGGTTTGAAATCAGCTAAAAAACAGCGTCATGCAGATTCTTTCATTTCAAAAAGGAAGGATATGATATAAAACATGTTTTGGGGAAATGTGTCAAAAAAGACACGAAGAAGGTATAACAGATGCCTTGGTGGCACGTTTTTAGCTGTGCAGAGGAGCACGAGTCTCGCTTAAAAAAACCTATTTTTGTGCTATGCCACTGAAGATATTTAAAAACCTGCCGCTTTTTTTGATTCTGCTGATGTTCAGCCATTCCGTGTCCGGAAAGGACTTTGCGGTAATGAACTTTTGGAAGGATGACTACCCGGGTGCCAGTCAGAACTGGGCTGCAAGCAAGGGAGAAAACGGTTTTGTCTTCTTTGCCAATCACCAGGGACTGCTTGAATTCGACGGGGTAAGCTGGCATCTGCACACCATGCCCGGCATGGTGACCACGCGGGCTGTCTACGCAGTAAATGACAGCCTGATCTACACCAGCGGCTATCAGGAACTCGGATACTGGAAAAGGCAGGAGCAGGGAAATCTGACTTATCATTCTCTAAACCCGTTGGTTCAAAATCTTTTTACCAAAAATGAGGAATTCTGGAACATCGCCTCACAAGGGAATGCCGTTTATTTCCATTCCTTCAACCGAATTATATATTACTCGGAGGGGAAAGCAGCAGCCGTGAACATTCAGGGATTTGCCAATACCATGAACAGCGTGAACGGTCAGGTGCTTATTGCCGTGGACAAACAGGGGATATACAGCCTGGAAAGAGGAAACGCGAAACCTTTCCTCCTGGACCCTTTTATGCAGGACAAGACCATCCGCTTTATCCTTCCTTACCGGCAGCAACAACTGATGATCGGGACCGCATCGAACGGGATTTTCATATGGGACGGGCGGTCTTTTCAGGAATGGATGCCCGCATGGTCCCCTTTCTTTAAGCAGAAGGAACTGAACAGGGCCCATCTCACTTCTTCGGGCAATCTGATCCTGGGCACGATCCTGGGCGGTATTCTGATCTTTGACGGGAACGACACATTCCGCTACCGGATCGATACCGGCAACGGACTTCAAAATAACACCGTGCTGGGCATTACATCCGATGAATTTAACAATATCTGGCTTGCGCTCGACAGAGGCATTGACTTTATCTCATTCCGGGAAGAAAACGGACTGCAGACAGAGCCAATTCCACATATCGGCGCCGTTTACGCGGCCGCTGTCTTTGAGGGAAGAATTTACCTGGGGACGAATCAGGGACTGTATTTTACGGACTTTCCCGGCGGGGAGAACGACTATCGGCTTGTACCAGGCACCCAGGGCCAGATCTGGGACTGCCAGGTGATTGACGATCATCTCTTCGTGAGCCATAACCGCGGAGCCATTGTCGTTCATAACAGGCAGGCGCACTTCATCTCGGAAGAGTCGGGCGGATTCTGTATCCGGAAAGACACGCAAAGCGACCTGCTTTTCCAGTCGACCTATTCCCGGATGGTAACCTTCCGAAAAGAAAACCGGGACTATGTGCCCGATCATTCCTTAGATGGCTTCAACGACCTGATCCGCTTTCTGGAAATCGATCACCTGGGGAATCTGTGGGCATCCCATATGCACAAGGGCGTTTACCGGCTCAAGCTTGATGAAAAACGGACAAAAGTGACCGATCAGCGGTATTTTGGTGCGAACTCGGCCTTTGGTAAAGATCATGGTATCCAGGTTTTCCGGATCGAAAACCGGATCGTTTTTACCACAGGAGAAAAGCTCTTCACCTATGATGACCTGAAGGAGAATATTCTTCCCTACGGGGAACTGAATAAAAAACTTGGAAAATGGTCCGGTTCACACCGCATTGTGGAGGCACCGGGGCATCGTTATTGGTTTATTCACCGCAACGGCTTTGCTCTTTTCCGAATCTTCGGAGACGAAGTCACGTTAATCCGGGAGTACCCCCGGTCGGCCTTCCTCGACACGCCCATGATCGAGCAATTCGAGAATATTTGTCCCCTGTCTGAAGACCGGGCTATCCTTTGTCTGGGCAACGGGATCGCATGGCTGGATGTCAATGTCAGGAGACAAGACAAACTGATCGGCAGGTTTTCCCCCCGGCTTCGCAGCACAACACTGATCAACAAGAGAAATGAAGGCCTCAGCGGAAAGTTAACGAATGGAGTACTCCAGGTTGCCTACAGTCACAATAATATTCTGCTTCATTACTCCTTTCCCTTGTTTTCAGCCGATCCGGTTTTCTACCAATACCGGCTGACGGGGATTCAGGAAAACTGGTCGGATAAGGTCAGTAAACCGGTGTTCCGCTTTGACCGTCTCCCCACGGGGACTTACGAACTACAGGTAAAAGCTTCCGATCCATGGAACGCGGAAAGCAGGATCAGTAAGCTTCAGATCGAAGTCTTATCGCCATGGTACAAGTCGCTGCCAGCCCGGGCTGGCTATTTACTTGTGTTCGCGGCGGTGCTGATGCTGTTCAGAAGATGGGGAATCAGTCAAACCCTGAGAAAAGAACGCGAAGAGAGAGAGAAAAATGAAAGAGAACTCATCCGCCTTCGCAACGAGAAGCTGAATACTGAAATAGCTCACAAGAGCAAAGAGCTGGCCAACTCGACCATGTCGGTCATCAAAAAGAACGAGTTCCTGACCGACCTGAAACAGATCATCATCGACCAGAAAGAACAACTGGGGTCACGCTATCCGGACAAGTACTTTTTCCATGTAATCAGCAAAATAGAAAAGAACATCGGCGAAGAGAATGACTGGCAGGTGTTTTCGGTCAACTTCGAACAGGCCCACGAAGACTTTCTGAAAAAGATAAAGGACGATTTTCCGGCGCTCACTGCAAAAGATCTCCGCCTTTGCGCCTACCTGCGGATGAATCTTTCGTCCAAGGA
>JBFXKJ010000189.1:0-5285 GCA_050173895.1 Mangrovibacterium sp.
TCTTCGCTTCCCTTGATGATGCCGTCGGCGTTGAAGTCGATCAGGTCATAATAACCGGGTAATTTGTGGAGATCGTTGGTCTCGGTGGGGATGCTGGCATACACTTCATCCCAGTTGTTGTAAAAGCCGCTGGAAATCAGGCTTCGGGTTTGGCCGATGGGGTAGCCCTGCGACTTGAGGTAATCGTACTGCAGCAGGGGGTCGTCCTTGAACAGCACCTCGTTCTCGTTGTGCGTGATGGCCAGTTTGGACCAGATATCGACATTCGAGCCTATTTTTTTATTGAAATTGAGCTCGATCTCGTAGCCTTTCGATTTGACATGTCCCAGATTGGCGCTCGGGGCGGTAGTCCCGAAGAAAGCGGGGATGGCCCGGGTGCCGCCGGTCATCAGGATGTCGGTGCGGTCTTCGGTAAAATAATCGAAGGTGAGGGAGAAGAGGTTGTCAAAAACGCCCATTTCGAGTCCGTAGTTTTCCTTGACAGCAGTTTCCCACTGGATATTGGGGTTACCGACGGTTGTTTCCCGGTAGAAGGTATAGGGGCTGCTTCCGTTGGAAGCGCTGTTGAGGCGTGCCTTTCCTCCGTAGCTGAGCTGGGAATTGTAAAGCCAGCGCCCCGGGACATTGTCGTCGCCCACCTTTCCATGGCTGTAGCGAAGCTTGAGGCGATCGATCCAGGGAACCTTGAAGAATTTTTCGTTCGACACATACCAGCCCACAGCCAGGGAGGGGAAAAAGTCGAAGCGGTAGCCGGGGCCGAACTTTTCGGAGCCGTTATAGGCGCCGTTCAGTTCGAGCATATAGCGGGAGTCGTAATCGTAGGTGACCCTCGAAACCCAGTCTTCGCGATAATTTTTAAACATATTGCCCCGGGCATATTCTTCGCGCTTAAAGACGCCCATGGCCGAGAAGTTGTGCAGGCCGAACTTGCGGGCATAATTGAGCTGGAACTGGTACGACAGCCGGCGTGTGACAGGGATGACGTCATCCCAGTTGGCGGTGCCGATCTGTTCGCCGCGGATAGTCCAGGGGCGGATGATCCAGTCGTATTCTTCGGTGCTGACCGGCAGGTAAACGGTATACTCGCTGGGGTCCTGATCGGGTCCTTCGTACAGCATCGGGTAGATTTGTTTGAACTTGACATTGGTGGCGGCTTCGGCCGGCCTGATCGAATTGGCGTTATCATAGATGCCGCCTTCGGAGCGGATTGAGTTGTCATAAAACAGAGAGCCTTTGGCGGTGAGGCCTTTGGCGATAAAGCCCAGGTCCTGTTCGATGGTGAAGTCGGAGTTTAGCTGGGTGGTGCGGGTTTCGCGGATCCCGATGTTGTACACCACCGCCAGCGGGTTCACCGTGTTATTGCCCCCTTCCTGGTAGGCGCCCCAGTATTCGCCATCGTACATGGGCAGGAACAGGTTGGGCGCCAGAAAATAAGTGGCAGCCCACATCCACTGGTCGGCACGGCCGGTACTTCCCTCATTGTTATAGTTCGTATTTTTCTGGCTGTAGTAGCCCGAGAGGTCCAGTTTGAACTTGGTGGTTTTGGTGAGCTTAAAGTCGATGTTGCTGCGGAAGTTGAAACGGTTAAAGTTGTAGTTCGGCTCATAGCCTTTCCCGTTGTCGTAATCTTCGAACAGGTCGCCTTCGTGCAGATAAGCGAGCATGCCGAAGTACTGGATCGATTCATTTCCGCCGCGGGCGCTGAGGGTGGCCCGGTGCGAAAAGCCCATGTCCTTGTACATGGCATCTTCCCAGTCGACATTTGGGTAGATATAGGCGTATTCGGCCGATTGGGGTTTTCGGTAACGCTGTACGATCTCGTAGGGGACATAGGAGTTCCACGATGGCTGGTTCAGGACCCCTTCACGCTCGATCATTTCGTTCTTGGCCATCATGGCGGCATAGGAGTCGAGCTTGTCGGGCTGCCTGGAGAGCATGTCGCCCGTAAGGGTATAATTGAAGTTCAGCGTTGTTTTTCCGGAGACGCCTCGTTTGGTGGTGATCAGGATGACGCCGTTTGCGCCTTTCACCCCGAAAACGGCCGTGGCGGAGGCATCTTTCAGGATGGAGACGCTGGCCACCTCATTGACGTCGACATTGTTCATGTCGCGTTCCACCCCGTCGACCAGCACCAGCGGCTGACCGCCGTTCCAGGTATTCTGACCGCGAATGAACATATTGGTTGAACTCTCACCGGTTGTGATCCCTCCCGGTTCGCCGGAGGCGGTCAGGGTGACCAGACCGGGGAGCTGGCCGGTGAGGGCTTGCTTGAGGTCGGAGACGTTCCCGCTCCGTTTCAGCTCTTCGTCGGTGGTCTGAACGATCGAGCCAACGATACTTTCTTTTTTCTGGACGCCGTAACCCACGGCGACCACTTCACCCAGGCCAATGGTCTCTTCTTCGAGGACTACATTCAGCTTTGTTTTGGTGCCGACAGCAACCTCCTGCTTTTTCATACCCACGAAGGAGAAGACAAGGGTGGCGTTGGGCGGGACGTTGAGGTTGTACACCCCGTCAACGTCGGTGACGGTGCCGATGGTTGTCCCTTTTACAATGACCGACACGCCCGGGATGTTCATGCCGGTGGCATCTTTGACCACACCGGTCACGGGCCGGGTGTCGGGCTGCTGCTCTTCGGCAGGGCTTTCGGTTGCCTGCGGCTTTTCTTCCCGGTTGATGATCACGGTTTTGTGGATGATCTTAAACGACAGGTCGGATCCGGAAAGCACGGTGCGGAGAATGTCTTCGGCCGTGGCGGCTTTCATGTTGATATTGATGCCTGTAACCGACCGGACGTCATCGGAGTTGTAGAAAAAGCTGAACTCGGTTTGCTTTTTCACCGACCAGATCACGTCTTCGAGAGATGCGTCATGCAGTTTCAAATCAATTTTCGTGATTTGAGCATAGGTTTCGCCGGTAACAGCCGAAACCTGGATCACTGCAGCAAGAATAAATATCCAGATCGCCCCCATCATAAAGACGAATTTCATTAATACTCTTCGTTGAGAAGAGTGGTCCCATAAATTTTTTTTCATACTTTTGATCTGTTAGGTCTGTAAAACTATTTGTCAATGGGCCTTAGCCGGCAGAAGATGTTGCGAGCGTCTTCTGCCTTTTTTTAAACCTGTTTAAATATAATGGTCTTGTTGTTGATTTCTATTTTGACTTTATTGGTTGCCTCCATGATTTCGAGCATCTCGTTCAGGTTATTATACTTGTCCAGGCTCCCGCTGAAACGGATCTTTTTCAGTTGGGGATCTTCCCAGGCGACATCGACCGAATACCAGCGGCCAAGCGTGGACATGATCTCTTCGAGCGGGTCGTCATAAAAAATAAATTCGCCGTTTTTCCAGGCGGTATAAAGGTTGATATCGACGGTGTTGACCTGCCAGGAGCTGTCGCGGATACCGAACACGGCCTGCTGGTCGGGTGTCAGGATATACGATTTATCCTGTCCGTCTTTGGCCGCTATCATCACCGAACCTTTGACCAGGGTGGTGACGACCTTTCCGGTGTTTTCGTAGGCATTCACATTAAAGCAGGTGCCCAGTACGCGGATCCTGGCCTGGTTGGCCAGGACGATGAAGGGTTTGCCGGAATGGCTGACCTCGAAATAGGCTTCGCCGGTGAGTTCGACCTGCCGGGTGTCGCCCGCGAAACGGACCGGATACTTAAATTCGCTCATGGCATTGAGCCATACCCGGGTTCCGTCTGAGAGCACCAGGTTGTACTCGCCGCCGCGGGGGATGCGGATGGTGTTGAAGATCGGCTCTTCTGCTTTGGGCCTGACTGCAGCTGCGGAATAATTCAGTTGTCCGGCTGCTTTTTGGATGGTGGTGCCGTCTTTCTCCTTCAGCACTTTTTCTTCGTTCGAATCGAGGCTGACGGTTTTTCCGTCGTCCAGGATGAGAACGGCCTTATTGGCGCCGGGTGTAATCTGCGCCGTTTGATCCTGCAGCGGTTCGGGAGATAGGGAAGGCCGTTCCAGGACCATTCTCAACGCGCCGGCGACAGCCAGCGGAATGACCAGCATGGCCGCGTATTTCAGCAGATTCAGGTAAAAGATCTTTTTTTCCTGTCGCCGCATGCGGGAGGAGAATTCGCCCCAGCACTCGCCGACATTGATTTCGCCGGTCAGTTCCTGCCAGTCCCGGAAATTGTCCGAGTTCCGGATCTTCTCGTAGAGCTGCCGGTTGGCTTCCGATTCACGGATCCAGGTCGCCAGCGTTTCCTTTTCATCAGGAGTTAAGGTTCCCCTGATCTCTCCGGCGATTAGGCGGGCTGTCCTTTTATATTGTTCATATTGGGCGTCCATTTTCCTGTACCTGATTTTCATCTAAAGCACTTGAAGGGGAAAAAGGGGTGACCGACGAAAAGATTTTTTTATTTTTTGTCTTGCCGGGTATGCTCAAAGAGCACGAGGCATGCCAGGGCGTTCCCGCCCATTTCGATGCGCAGGCTTTTATAGGCTTTGCGCTTCAGGGTTTTCACCGTGTTTTCCGAAATGCCCAGCCTGGCGGCGATTTCATGATTTTTAAGTCCGTCGAGGGTGAGGTTGATGATCCGCTGCCCCTGTTTGGGAAGCAGCACCACCGCCTTATAAAGGATGTCGTAGGCTTCCGTTTCGATGAGGATGTCGCGGAAGTATGCATCGGAGAATGCAAGCTCCAAAAGCTTTTCATTTTGGGCCTTTTTATCGCGCAGGTAATTCAGGGCGCGGTTGCGGACATATTTAAAAAGGTATGATTTTGCCGCATCAGTGGTGCTAAAAAATATTTTCTTCTTCCAGATATACAGGAAGGCGTCCTGGCAAATATCGCGGGCCACATCTATGTCCCTGGTATATTGAAAGGTAAAAACACAAAGAGCAGGAAAGAAGTCTTTGTATAGTTTTTCTATTATCACAGCGTCAGCGCACATGATTCACAAGTTCAGGTTTTGAAAAATCAGTCTCCTTTATCATTCACTCTTCTTCAAATGTAAGAAGAAAGTTTGAAAATACAATCGATTGCATCGATATTTATTGAACGGAAGAGTATCGGGGAAAGATTTCTGCGCGTGTTCCGGAAAAGCGAGGCGATTGCTGATAAAAAATTCTTATTTTTACAGCCGCTGATTTTCAGCTTGGGAGATTAAGCCAGAGACGATATGTCATATTTGCTGAAATTACTTTTGTACGGGATCCTTATTTATTATGTGGTCCGTTTTTTCGGGCGGTTGGCGGGATCGTTGTTCGGAGACCCGGGCGACAAGCCGCGATATCGCGAGCGTGAGCCGCGCCGGCC
>JBFXKJ010000189.1:5385-7712 GCA_050173895.1 Mangrovibacterium sp.
AGGAAGGAAATTTATCATTAAATAAGAATATGGCTCAGGAAGATACGTTTAAAAAACTGGTGGCGCACTGTAAGGAATACGGTTATATATTTCAGAGCAGCGAGATCTATGACGGGTTAAGTGCGGTATATGATTACGGCCAGAACGGGGTGGAACTGAAAAACAACATCAAAAAATACTGGTGGGACAGCATGGTGCTGTTGCATGAAAATGTGGTGGGGATCGATTCGGCGATCTTCATGCACCCGACCATCTGGAAAGCATCGGGGCATGTTGATGCCTTCAATGATCCGCTCATCGACAATAAGGATTCGAAGAAACGGTACCGTGCCGACGTGCTGATCGAGGAACAACTGGCGAAATACGAGGATAAGATCAACAAGGAGGTTGAAAAGGCAGCAAACCGGGTCGGCGCTGCCTTCGATGAGCAACAGTTCCGGGATACCAATGGGCGGGTGCTGGAGAACCGGAAAAAGTGGGATGCCCTGCATGAGCGGTTTTCAAAGGCACTGAACGATGTGGACCTGGAGGAACTCCGGCAGATCATCGTCGACGAAGAGATTGTGTGTCCGGTAAGCGGCACACGCAACTGGACGGAAGTGCGGCAGTTTAACCTGATGTTCTCGACCGACATGGGATCGACTTCCGACGGCGCGATGAAGGTGTACCTGCGTCCGGAAACGGCCCAGGGAATTTTTGTAAACTACCTGAATGTACAGAAAACGGGGCGGATGAAAATCCCCTTTGGCATCGCGCAGATCGGAAAGGCCTTCCGGAATGAGATCGTGGCCCGGCAGTTTATTTTTCGCATGCGTGAGTTCGAACAGATGGAAATGCAGTTTTTTGTGAAGCCCGGCACCGAACTGGAATGGTTTGAAAAATGGCGCGACACCAGGATGAAATGGCATAAAGCATTGGGTTTCGGCGACGCCAACTACCGCTTTCATGTGCATGAGAAACTGGCACATTACGCCAATGCCGCGGTCGACGTGGAATACCGGTTCCCCTTTGGATTCAAGGAAGTGGAAGGCATTCACTCGCGGACCGACTTCGACCTGTCGCAGCATCAGAAATATTCAGGCAAAAAGATCAGCTATTTTGATCCGGAAACGAACGAATCGTACGTGCCTTATGTGGTCGAAACCTCGATCGGCCTCGACCGGATGTTCCTGCAGGTGATCTCGGCCTCCTACGCCGAGGAGGAAGTGGAATCGGCCAGTGGACAGAAGGAAGTGCGGGTGGTATTGCGGATCCCTCCGGTGCTGGCGCCGGTGAAGCTCGCGGTGTTGCCGCTGGTGAAAAAGGATGGCCTCTCTGAAAAGGCACGGGAAATCATCGACAAGCTGAAGTTTGACTTCAAATGCCAGTACGATGAGAAAGACTCGATCGGTAAGCGTTACCGCCGGATGGATGCGATCGGCACTCCCTTCTGCGTGACCGTCGATCACCAGACCCTGACCGACGGGACGGTCACCATCCGCTACCGCGACAGCATGGCGCAGGACCGTGTGGATACCGGTGCCATCGGCAGTATGATCCAGGATCAGATCAGCTACCGGAAACTGTTTGAGAAACTATAATCCTTCCCGGGAAAAAGAGCAACCGCGGTTGCTCTTTTTTTATTTGTTTTTGAGTAGATTTACTCAGTGTATTGAGTAAACTGTAATAACATCTGCGGAAGGCCTTCTGATTTTTAGCTCCCTGATCAGACTGACATCGCTTTTGGATGCAAACTTATAAATCGTAAGTAAAAACACGCCGCCGAATCATTTTTAGGGTAGAAGATGGGGGATTCAAGGTTTATTTTATCAGTATTCGATTCGTTCCTGTATTGAAATCATTATATTTTACTGCTATTATAGCGGCTTCGTATGTTGTAAAATATATTACTTTCAAATTGAAAGTAAATTGCCTTGAAAGCGAATTTTTCAGGGAAATCCGATCCTGTCTATCCTATAAAAAAGAACTTTTTCTAAATTAAACTTTCAAATTGAAAATACCCTCTTTTTTAACAAAATAAAATAGGAGACGCTTTCATTTTTTTATCTGATTACTGTTGCTACATTTGTGCCGTTGTGAATACGTAACACTTTAAAAAACAATTATCATGAAACGTAGAAACAGTATTTTAGGAGTTGTAATTATTGCACTAATGTTAGTTGGCGGTGCAGGTTACGCCTACCAGAATGATGAGTTTAACGATGACTATAAAATTTCACAAAAAGAGGCGTTATCATCTGCAAGTGGTTTTGATCAGAGTTGGGAGATCACTTACGGTGAATCGGGCCGGCCTGTAGAGGTTTTACTGAAAGAAGGCTAATCGGGCA
>JBFXKJ010000190.1:0-7685 GCA_050173895.1 Mangrovibacterium sp.
CCGGTACCGGAAGAACTCGGAGAGGATCAGTTCATGATCGAAAGCAAGCTCCGGAAGATCGTTTACGGGAAACCATTCTGCCCGGACCGCGTCGTCACCGCCTTCTACGGGAGCATCCCCCGCCACCGTACCATAAAAGACCACCGAAATCGTCCTTCCGCGCGGATCCCGGTTAACAGCGTCATAAGTTTTGAACTGTCTGAGCACACCGGCTTTCAGCCCTGTTTCCTCTTCCACTTCCCGGCGACACCCGTCAACCAGCAATTCATCCATTTCCAGGAAGCCGCCCGGAAGGGCCCACTTGCCCGCATAGGGTTCTTTTGCCCGCTGCACAAGCAACAGTTCATCGTTTTCCTCTTTCAAAAGAATAGCGTCGACAGTCAGCGCCGGACGCGGATATGGATACGTATACATAGCCTCTTTTTAATCGTTCGTATTGATATAACGCTTCATCACCCGCATTTTATGGGTGTACCTTTTGGTATCGACATTAAAAATACCGAACTGATCTACATTGTCGATCCTTACCTTTCCCGAAGCATGAATAATTTTGTTTTTCTCCCAGAGAATCCCCACATGTTTAATGTTTCCTTCATCATCATCAAAGAAAGCCAGATCGCCCGGGAGGGTTTCTTCAACAAAACTGAGAGCCGTGCCCAGGAGAACCTGATCTTTTGCATCCCGTGGCAGCCCGATCCCGGCCATCTTGTAGATGATCTGCGAAAAGCCTGAGCAGTCAATGCCAAAGGGAGAGCGCCCTCCCCACAAATAAGGAGCATTAAAAAACAGCAATGCCTGCTGAATGATGAGCTTTCTGATGGCGCCGGGCTCCCTGTAAAAAAATTTTCCGTTCATCCGGTATGTTTCGCTGCCAATCGAAAACTCATGTTTATAGGGTCTCCAGCAAGGCAGCGAGCTCCCCGCAACGATCATGATGTTTTGTTCCGGACCTGCGGGGATCAGCGTCAGAATGTCGGTACTGACCGCCTGCGGCCGAAGCCCGACTTTCCGGTAAAGCCGTTCATTCAGAGGAGTGATCATTTTCTGGTCAATCCAGCCCTCATAACCGTCATACTCCATGGTAATGCGGCACCAGCCAAAAAAATATTCATGTACAACAAACCGTTCGCCAAATAAAATCTGGCTGATCATTTCGCTCTTTTCCGAAGGTTCTTTGCGTACCGGAATAATACTCAATCCCGAAATCCCGTAGTTCATACATTAATGATTTGTACTTTAATGGTCGTAAGAAATCCCCAGGTTGCTGAACATTATTATTATAACACTGTGCGTTGCAGCATAACATGTCCGTTTCATAACTCACCTTGCAGGCAACAGGTTCTTCCTTTTTCGTCCCCGGAGGCATCGTTCGGTTCATTGACTTTTACACCTTCTTTTTCGTGTGAGCCGCTTTTTGTTCCGGTTTGAGCCGATAAATGTACTTCTTTGGTACATTTCATGAAAAGAAAGTGTTAACTTTATTATCCAAAGATTTAATTTCACGCCCGGACCTGCGGAGTTTTGCAAAGTGTAAAAAAAGATCTTATGAAGAAGATATTCACGTATTTGAAAAGCTACTATCATTTCTTTTATATCGCCCTTGTATTTTTTATATCGATTTTAATTTTATACCTGACCATACCGGGCGAAAGCAGGTTTCGCTACGAGTTTCAAAAGAATGCGCCCTGGCGGCATGAAACATTGATCGCTCCGTTTAACTTTGCTATCCTCAAAACTGATGAGCTTATCGGCCAGGAGCGCGATTCCATTCAACGGCAATTCATTCCGTATTATAAGAAAGATACGCTCACCGGCATTCAGCAATCCAGGAATTTTGAATCGAGACTGAAACAGGTAAGCGAGCGCATCGCTGTTCTGAGCCCAAAAATAATCGCCTCGCTCACTGAATACCTGACGCAACTATATGATTCGGGAATTATCGACCAGTCGCCCGACAAGCATCCGCTGTTGAAAAACAAAGACGAGATTTATGTGGTGACAGGCAAGACAGCAGAAAAAACACCTGTAAGAAGCATTTATTCGCTTAAATCGGCCTTCCAGGCGGTCAATGATACCCTGAGCAGATTTCCGGGCAATCAGATGCGCATGCTGAATCAACAGGTCAACCTGTCCGACTATATTCAGGCCAATCTCAGCTATGATGCAAATTTCAATGCGCAGGAACTGGCCCAACTGATGAATTCCGTATCGCTTACCCAGGGGATGGTTCAGGCAGGAGAACGGATCATTTTCAGCGGTGATCTGGTCACACCCGAAAAATACCAAATCCTGGAATCGCTTAAGAAGAGTTACGAAACCAAACAAGGGCAGGACATTGACCGTTACCTGCTCATTATCGGCAAGCTTGTGCTGATCATCGCCTGTCTGCTTCTGCTGATCCTTTACCTCGCCTTTTTCAGACCGGAAATATTCCGGCAAAAACAACACCTCACGTTCATTCTGTTCATTCTGATCCTGATGGTGATCATCTCCCGATTTATCATTGTGAACGATCAGCCGAATATCTATGTGATCCCCGTTGCCATTCTACCCATCCTGTTCCGGATCTTTTTCGATTCGAGGACGGCGATCTACGGTTTGATGGTAACCTGTCTGCTGATCGGTTATTTTGCTCCCAATAATTATGAATTTATTTTTCTTCACCTCATTGCAGGAATCATTTCTGTTTTTACGCTCTACAAGCTGCATCGGCGTTCACATCTGGTGTTCACCGCATTGTGGGTACTCATCGCCTATTCGGTCCTGTTCCTGGCTCTGTCAATGGTCCAGGAAGGCAACATGGATATGATCCGCTGGCAAAACCTGAAATGGTTCGGAGCCAACGCAGTCCTGATCCTGCTGGTCTATCCGCTGGTCTATATCTTTGAAAAACTGTTTGGCTTTGTTTCAGACGTTACACTGATCGAACTTTCGAACACGAACCAGCCCTTACTCCGAAAGCTGGCCGAAGATGCCCCCGGCACCTTTCAGCATTCGCTGCAGATCGCTAATCTGGCCGAAGCAGTGATCCACCGCATCGGAGGAAATCCGTTTCTGGCCTATGCCGGAGCACTGTACCACGATATAGGCAAAATAAATCAACCGGTGTACTTTATTGAAAACCAGGCTGCCGGTATGAATCCGCACGACAAGCTCAACTACCGGGAAAGTGCCAAAGTGATCATCGATCACGTTACGGAGGGGGTCCGGCTTGCCCGGAAATATAAACTACCTGATGTATTGATCCATTTTATTACCACCCATCACGGGACAACCAAAGCCAAGTACTTTTACACGCTGTACAAGAATGAACATCCCGATGAGCCGATCGATCCGAAGGAGTTCAGTTATCCCGGTCCGCGACCGCACAACAAGGAAACATCGGTAGTGATGCTGATCGACGGGATCGAAGCAGCCACCCGGTCGCTGAAAGATAAAACACCCGAAGCAATCCGCGAGCTGATCGACCGCATGGTCAGGGAAAAGCTTGACGACGGGCAGCTTGACGATGCCGACCTGAGTATGGGCGAAATCCGAATTTTAAAGGAAACACTGCTTGAGAAGCTGTTGAATATTTACCACGTGCGGATTGAATATCCGAAAGAAAAATAGCGGGCGAAGCATGGACTGAGGCCGGCTCTCAACTCACGAATTTGCCGTCGAGGATGACGGTATCAACAAGCCTGGCTCCTGAAAAATACGGGATGGAGGCATATCCGGGTAAAGGTGCCGTGACAAAAACGTTCGCCACTTTCCCTTTGCAGATACTGCCGCAAATCCCTTCTATGCCCATTGAGTAAGCGGAGTTAAGGGTCATTGCATTGATTGTCTCCTCCGGGCTCATATGGAAACTGATATAGCCCGGCGACAAAATCACGCTGGACTCACGCCCATGGGAGCGGAACTTAGGCTTCAGCTCATATTTCATCGCTGCAGTCAAAATTCCTTCCGTCTCAGGAATAGAGAAAAAACCATGATCACAAAATACATCGATGCAATCGTCGAGACCTTCTTCGCAGATCTGAGGGATCGTTTCGCGAACCAGCACGTCCATAAACTTCTTCCGGTCACCTGCTGCGTGATGGGCCGATATGGAATGGGCACCCAGAAAGGTCGATCGGATGATGACCGGATAGGCCTCTCTCAGCCGTCTGATCACACGAAGTATTTTCAGCTCCGATTCGGTCGTAAAGCCGTAGCCGCTTTTGATGCCAATCGCCCCTGTTCCTGTCGAGATCATCTCGTGCAGCCTGATCTCTGCAAGTTCATACAACTCATCTTCATCACATCGTTCAAGCTGCTGAGCCAGGTACTGAATGCCTTCGCTTCGCCAGCTAACCAAATCACAACTGAGGCTGCGGGTCCGGCTGGTAAAAGCCCGTTCCAGTCCCGACGGCGAAATAAATGAAGAACGTGCATCACAATATGAAGGGAAGACAAGTCTCCCCGTGCAATCCAGTTCCATCATTACATCGTTGTCGAGTTTTTCTTTTTCAAGGTCTTTCATCAGCCCAAGCCCTTCGATCAGTCCGTCCTGAATGATCAGATAGGCATCACTGATGACCCGCACCGATGACATGGCCGCACCCCCCTTAAAGCGAACCGAATAGTTCTCCACTTGCACCAGCTCCCTTATATTTTCCAACACGATTCTCATGCGCTCCTTTTTTTTATCCTCCGGTCTGACAAGATCTTTCTGCCCGGCAAAACACTCAAAATCATCGTTCAATTTAAATCAAAAAAATGAAGATTGAAAAAATATAAACAAAAACCTTTCACTCTCTTCATTCTTCATCCAAATATTAATAATTCCGGGGGAAGCGGTGAATTCAGGTGGGAAAATAATTTTTTATTCCTTTTTTTTAAACATCTTTACAAAGGCTTTTGGGGAACGAACTTTGGTTTAAGCCACCGGGGTCCGCCCTGAATGGATATTCAGAAACAGAAACAGAAAATGCGACAGACAGGTTTTTCACCGGAATATTCCCTGATCAGGAATGTTTGTCTGGTGATGGTTCTATTGTTTACGGGAGGAAGCCTTTATGCCCAACAGCCGGCGGTGTCGGGAAATGTTACCGATGCACAGACGGGCGAGCCCGTTCCTTATGTGAACATTGTATTTCGGGGTACCACCGTGGGGACCGTGACCGACTCGACCGGACACTTCGGCATTCTGAAACCCCCCGGTTCCGATACGCTTCATTTCTCGGCCGTAGGCTATTACCCGGTCAGCAAAGTCATTTCAGGAAGCGCCGATAAAACGCTTAACATCCGTCTGAAACCTGAAACCATCAGTATTTCTGAAATTCAGGTGGCTCCCGACGAGGGGCCGGTAAGACGGCTGCTCAGGAACATTACGGAAAACCGCGATAAAAATAATCCGGACCGGCACAAACGTTACTCCTACCGGAAATATACGACCTGGGAATACCAGATCGACCATGTCAATGAAAACCTCATCAATTCAAAAGCATTCCGCAATCATCAGTCTTTGTTTCAGACCAACGAAGACTCTTCCCGTTATCTTCCGCTTTATTTTTCAGAGCAACTGGTGTATAATGAAGTACAAAAAGATCCGTACAAGCAAAGATCGACCGTACTGGCCGACAAGACCAAGGGTGTGGGGATTCTCGACGAGCTTCAAATCTCAGGCTACACCAGTGCATTGGACATGGAAGTGAATTACTACAATAATTTCATCAACCTGTTCACCCACAATTTTGTCAGTCCTGTGGCCGATAACGGCTGGTTTTATTATAAGTACTATCTGGCCGACAGCACGGTGACAGACGGGCATAAACACTACCGTGTCCGGTTCCAGCCCCGGCGCAGCGGAGAGAACACATTTAAAGGCTATTTTATTACGGAAGATCGTTCCTATTCGCTGGTGGAAATCGATGGAGAGCTTTCCACAACAAACAACATCAACTTTTTAAAAAGCATGCGTCTGAAAAGCAACTATGCTTTTGTGAACGATACGTTGCCCTTCTATAAAAGAAACCAGATCGATGCGGTTTTCAATGTGAATCCGTTTCAGTCACAATCGTCCGACAAGAAGCACCTTTCGGTCTTTTTTACCCAGACAGCGAGCATCGATCAGATCGCCATTGGTAAGCTTCCGCCGGTCAACCTGAGTACGTCCAAGGCCCGGTATGAGACAGTTTACCTTCCCGACGCCCGCCGGAGAGATCCGCAGTTCTGGGAACAGAACCGGATGGAAGAGCTAAACCGGAAACAACAGGAAGTGGCGCATATCATCGACTCCATTTCTCAGATCAGGGTGGTGAATTTGTCGAACAATCTCGCCCGGATGGCTATGACGGGATATTACGACGTGGGCAAGTTTGAATTGGGCCCCTTTTACAGTTTCTTCAATACCAATAAAGTGGAAGACCGGCATTATTTTTTCGGAGGAAGGACCAGCTCAGAGATCAGTGAAAAGATGATGTTCTGGGGGGGACTGGGATATGGTACGCGAACCGGGAAAATAGACGGATCGGCCGGCTATGGCTATAAATTTCAGGCTCCGTTCCGGAGAGTGCTGGAAATCTCGTATGATGACAAGATGATCCGCCATGGTGAAAATGAGAAGATCCTGTACCTGTACGAAAATTCCACCACCTCGACCGAAAATAACCTGGTCTCCCAGTTGCTTAAACATGACGAGCTGGACGAAATTTTTCGCGAACAACGTTTTCGCACGACATACGAACATGAATGGTATCCGGGACTGATGCATCATTTAACGGCAAGTTATGTCCGTCATTATTCTCCTGAATTCTATCCCTTCACCCGCAACGATGAAGCCGTAGGCTCCGTTTCAGCAGTTGAACTCAGTCTCGACACCCGGCTTTCCGGCCAGGAAAAGTATGTGGACGACGGTTTTCTACGGATTTACATGGAGACACCTCAGCCCATCGTGCATTTTACGGTGGCGGGAGGAAAGGTTTTCCGCGATGATTGGTCGGGATGGTACGGCCGTCTGGCAGCTACCGTGAAACAGGCGGTGTACATGGGGCAAAGCCGTTTTGATTATGCGGTTGAATCGGGATGGTACCTGGGTAAACTTCCCTACACGATGCTCGACATTCCCCGCGGAAACGAAACCCTGGGTTATTATACCTACGACTTCAACATGATGAATTATCTTGAATTCGTCCATGATAAATATGTTCATCTTTACCTGGAGCATCATTTAAACGGATTTTTCTTCCGTCGTATGCCCCTGCTGAAAAAAACCGACTTCAGGGAAGTGGTTTCAGCCAAAATCCTGACCGGCTCAGTCAGTCACCGGCATGAAGATGTCATTGCCTTTCCGGATGTGATCTCCCGCATGACAAATCCCTATGTGGAGTTAGGCGCGGGAGTCGAAAATATTTTCAAGATGTTCCGTGTGGAGGCCATCTGGCGGTTAAATTCCCCGTCGGTCACGGGCGCTCCCTCATTTGGCATCCGGGCCAAATTTGAGATTATCCTGTAGTGTTCTGTATTCCGGAAAACTTCCACTTTTATCCGAACATTTCTGCCGGATATAACCTTTCCTGTCCGGGCATTGAAAAGCCCGCATTCCCGCACCAGCGCCGCAGATCGTCTGCCAACTGCCGGAAAACAGCTTACACTTTCCTTACTCGAAAAACCACATCTTCGCCCCCGATCTGCGCTTTCAGCAGATAGATGCCGGAGTG
>JBFXKJ010000191.1:0-7656 GCA_050173895.1 Mangrovibacterium sp.
CCGGTCACAGATGTACTTGGGTGATCATGCCGTTGTGTACGTACCCTCTGTCCGGAGCGGCTCCGTGCCAGTGCTCGACCTCCGGCGGGTTGGCCACGACGTCGCCTTTTTTCAAGAGCCGTGCAGGCTTACCCTTTTCCTGGTAGTATCCGGTTCCGCTCGTTGCCAGCAGAATCTGGCCTCCGGGATGGGAATGCCAGAAGGTTCTGGCCGAGGGTTCGAAGATCACGTCGTACACCTGGGTATCGAAGGCTCCGTCTTCATCGGTGTGCAGCATGTTCACCCAGACCGTGTTGGTGAAGATGGCGTCCGGTGCCCGGTTTCCCTTGGTAAAAATTCTGTTTTCGTCCATTTCTGAACCTCCTTGGATAAAATCGCTGGTAAACAGAAACATCATGGTGATCATCACGATCACTTGGGTCGTTTTTGCTTTGATCATTGATTTCTCCTTATTCATAAATGTCCTTTTCAAGAATAATCCATTCATTCGGGAAGTAAATACCTGTTTCTGTAAAATATTGCCTAATTCTACAGGAGTTAGTATTAAATATGGAAATATATAAAAATATATTGCCTAAAAAATTGCCAATACCCGAAGTTTATGGTATTCTCTCTTTGAGGTTGGCATGAATTCAGGCAGAATGATCGAGTTGTTGCGGGCCCAATTGCCCGAGGAGGGCGTTCGGCCGAATGTGATGGAAAAAGTCGACCTGTTCCGCATCGACAGGTCGTCGCCCAGGTCGCCCCTGAGTTACAGGCCGAGTATCATCATCCTCGCCCAAGGCCGGAAACGGGTTTTCATCGGCGATGAAGTCATCACCTACGACCCGCTCAACTACCTGGTCCTGTCCGTGCCCCTGCCCCTGGAGTGCGAAACCGCCGCCAGCGCACAAGAGCCCATGCTGGGCCTGACGGTGCAGGTCGATGCCGCCGCCGTCGGCGAAATCCTGCTGGCCATGGAAGGTACTGTAAAGGATCCGAAATTCACGCCCAAGGGGATGTACTCCGCTCCCCTGGACGATCCGCTGGTCGGCGCCGTCATCCGGCTCCTGGAGACCCTCTCTTCTCCAAGTGAAAAGCGGGTACTGGGGCCCATGATCGTCAGGGAAATCATCTACCGGGTTCTCTGTGGAGAGAAGGGAGACGCCCTGCGCGCCCTGGCCTTCCGCAATCAGCGTTTCTTTCAGATTGCCCTCACCCTGGACCGGATCCACGATTCCTACGGGGACAAACTGGATCTGAACACCCTCGCCCGGGAGGCGGGCATGAGCATTTCCGCCTTTCATACTTCTTTCAAGGCGGTGACGAACACGTCACCCCTCCAATACATCAAATCAGTTCGGCTTCATAAGGCGAGAATGCTGATGATCGAGGAAGGCGACAACGCCTACAATGCCGCCTACCGCGTGGGATACGAAAGCCCGTCCCAGTTCAACCGGGAATACAAGCGGCTGTTCGGCCAAACTCCCGCCAAAGACGCCATCCGGAGCCGGGTGAGTTAAGCCCGGCTTGCTTATCTAACAGGAAATGCTGTCAAGTGGTACGTAACTCTGTGAGGATCAGCGGCATATATCTCTACGAGCTTTAGGAAAGCAAAGAAGGAATTGATCTCAAACTGGCTGAGAAACAGAAACACCATAGAATTTTTAGGGATATGGGAATCATTGAACAATCCGAATTTTAATCCCATCGAATTCGATGGGATTAGAAAATCTGCCGGATTGTGTGAATCGGCGTGATAATCTACGCACGGATCGGCGTGTTTTTTTACGCAGTGGCTTTTTTGTGAGAATTGTTTCTGGGGTAGGGGTTTGATTAATCAAACCCCTACATCGGGACGGCATGATTTGGATGATGCCGTGGATATGATTGGGCATGACAATAAAACATTGATTTTCAATCCCGGAGAATTTCTTTGATAATTCCTGCCAATATTGGTCAACGATTTGACCGATCTCGTTTAAAACCATCCGATCGTTTTCGATCGTACCGAGCAAACATTCCCTGTTTTGGGTGCATATGGTCACATAATAGTGCCCCGGATCGGAATAGTCATATTCTCTCAATCTGATCGATCTTCTTTTATGCAATTCAGGATTGAAGGTCATTTTGTTTTGATAAAGCAACCTCTTTTCTGTAAATTCATTCTGCGCCCTCATGATCTTCATCAAGTCTGACATACACTTTATCTGTTTCCCAGTCTTGGGACACTTCCATAAGCAGAGCAGAGACAAGCCGTGTGATGGACCTTTCATTGGGGAACACCATGACGACTTTGGTTCTCCGTTTAATTTCTTTATTGAGCCGTTCCAGCATATTGGTCGTTCGAAGCAGCCTTCGGATCTTTGACGGATACGTCATGATGGCGAAGCCATCAGGGATGTTCTCTTCAAGCCTGACGAAAAATGGGACTGGCCCCGAAAGAGGCCCTTTTTCCCGCTTTGCTTGCAGCGCTCATCTGGTATTCGTATTTGAATAAGTCGACAAGAGTCCGGGAGACTTATGGTTCTTGAAAGGTGTCAATAGGCGTACAGTTTTGCGCAGTGAATCGGCGTGATAATCAACGTATAGCTTTTGTATTGCATCATTTTTCTATTCGTCGGAAGTTTTGGGGTGTCGCAAGTTCATGAGATCAAGCTCCGCTAAACGATCCGCCTGGATGATCATCGGATGATTATCTTGAATTTTTTGTTTCATTTTTTCCAGTACAGATTCAAAAAAATGGCTCAAATCCGGCGTCAGGTTTTCATCTAAAATCGAGATGTAAACATGCTTGCCGGGCTGTTTTTTTTCATACAAAAAAACCGGGAACAGATCGGAAAACATCTCCATTAAAAAAAGCTTCTTGGCTTTTTTCCCGGTCGTGGAATTCGGAAATGCGTGAGCGGGATCGCTTTGGGGGAGGGACTTCCTATACTGATGAATCATCTTCAGGGATTTTATTCGGTTTTTAAAGTATACCCTCCCGGGCTGCCCGTTTTCGATGAGTCTGTATAAGTCGTTTTGTTCATTTTCAGACAGCCAAAGGAATGCCGTCAGAAAAATCTCATTCATCACCGTGTTTTTAATGATTTCCTCTGCAATTCTTGGATCTGACTTCAATTCCTTGTATTGGAATTGTTTGACAACCTGATCCATTTTCCGTGTCATGGTCGTCCTTTCCATAGCGTCGGGAATTTCCTGAAAAAACTTTCCCAATTCCTGAGTTGGCATGTATCTTTTTATGAAATTTTGTGGGTTGTATTGCCACAGCACGGAATCGGTTTCGAAATTTTCTTTTAATGGGTGCGTGATCCCGATATCCGACAAAACAGCATGGACATCGCCGTTCTGCTCTGTTTTATTTACATATTCAATCAAATCATTTTTTACCTTTTCAATCAATTCATTCGACTCTCCGTTTTCTGTTCTTATGTTCAATTCATCAAGTGAATGGTGTTCGAATTTCTGAGTGACCAATATCCCCTTCTCCAGACCAGAAACATTGTCCCCGGATTCAGCGAAAAAGTTTAATCGAACCGTTTTCAGGAGGTTTTTTAAACCTGCATCACCAAGGAAAGTGATAATGTCTTCAAAATCATCCCGGGAAATCAGCTTTACATGATCCGAATCACCATCCCAATCGATACCGACATTTTTATCCTTCAACTTTTCCCGATACCTCTCGGGAAGATATTGGGCCATTTTTCTTCTAAATAGAATTATTGCGTTTTCATCTCCGTGATGAAGCAAGTCCAGAGATTCCCGGTAACAGTTTTCTATCCGGGTTGTTTCATCCCGTATTTTAATCAAGGCGGCTTGTTTCCTTGCTTCCATCTCCTCATGGGTTCCGCCTCCCCAATAGGATCCTGGTGCGAATAATCCTCGGTTCGAAAAGTTGTATGAATCCAATGCGGTAATGTAGTCAATATAAAGTTGTTGCTCTTCAGCCAGGGGATGACGCAGGGAAATATTGTAAATAACCTCTTCGATATATGACCAACTGTATTTATGGTTTTTCGTGGGATCGTGAGCGCTTAACAGCTTCATCACACTGTCTTGTGTCCCGATGGCTCCCAATATAGACAATGTCGCACTATAAAGACCTCTCTTGTATTTATTGTACTCATTGCACAAGATCTCCTCTGCCTGCCTGATTGCCGTTTCGCCGCCTGCCAGATAAACCGGCAGCATCCCTTCCACTCCGGCCATATGCAGAGTTCCTTCATTATCCACATAGCGAGTGCCGGCGTGTACTTTTACAGCCGTTTCCCCGATTTGTTTCAAGGTGTCGATTATGTAGGGATGGATGTTTGATATCTCATACTGATCCAGTAATCGCCACAATTGGGCAATCGCCGGTGTAATTCCACGGGCTGACAGTTCGAACAGCTTCTGGATCGCGATTGCTTTATGTTTCGATGATTCATACATGACTTCTTTATAGAGTTGGGCGCAATACAGTTCAGGATTCTTCTGAAACTGTTTCTCGTTAATTGTCGATTTGTTGTTCATATTTTCCCCTTCAATACATTTTTGACGATATTCGATTCGATGATCGCAAGAGTTCTTCAACTCTGATACAGATCGTATCGGAGTACAAAAAGGGCCTGGCTCCGAAAGACCTTTATAATTTCATCTCCGGTATCAGAATGGTTTTATTTCAGCCAACGTTTCCGCTCACCCGCCGGGTTACCGGTCGGGTGAAGCGGGTTGTTCGGTGTCGTAATAATTCTATTTAATTACTTTCTGTTCTAGTATTTCTTTCAAGTTTTTCCAGTCAATCTCATTAGAGAAGAATTTTTTCATAAAAACAAAATTGTCATTAAAGCCATATTGAACAAAAATAATATCTTTATGTTCCCGGAATTTGGTGAAGAAATCCCATGGTAAATTTGTTGTTGAAATGTTCTCGATTATCCATTCTATCCCAACGTCAGATATTTTCCCTTTGAATGGGCGGTGTTTGATAAGGTTTTTTTCCCATTCACTCCGTATGATAAATTGATTAAATATGATAAGGATTATAAAGAAGAAAATACCAGGTAATAGGTGAAGATATATTTCTGATGGACTGTTTTTTATTGCGTAAATTATCCCTTTCCAGTTAATGAGAAATATGAAAAGCACACCTCCAATAAAGAGCAGCCTCCTTGAATTAAACGATGTAATTTTTTTAAAATCCTTTTCTGTTAATTGTCCTTGAAATTGGATGTCATTCATTTCTCCTCCATGAAAGAGTTCGTTTCTTTATTTTTTCACCGAACGTTTCCGCTCAGTTGCCACGCTTTGCGTGGTCAACTGAAGCGGCTTGTTAGGCATCTTCAGCTAGCCCATTTCGTTTGCATGCTTCACCGATGAGCAGAGTTAGTAGCTGTTCTGTCTGGACGGCATACGACTCAATAAATGGAACAGCCCACGAACACCCAGAAAGCTTAAAGTGGTGGCGCCAATCAGGCCAAGCCAGCAGCTCCGAAATAGACATGCTATTCCCGCCACCGCGCTCTGCATGGCCTCCACCTATTGATTCCTCGATTCGAAACGCTTTGGTGCTAAACGGGGCCAGAAATACACAATAGACGTGGTGAGATGGGTCTTCTGAAGTTGGCGCCTGATTTTTATAGCTCAGGCGTATGGTCTGATGCTCCAGAAGCTCCTGCGTTATCGGTTTTGATTTCGTGTATAGAAAGTCGATTTCGACTTTTCCACCCTCGGGCCAGAAAATGGCATTCTTAGATACGGAAAAATTCTTCATGTGTTGCGGATAAGCAAGCTTTTTCCAGCCTTTTTCCTTGTAGAGAACAGCCATGTCCAGAATGCGATATTCAAGATTGGCGAATTCCAAAATCATTTGGAACTGCTCGTTTGGAATGGCGCGATTTAATAAGGGTTGGCTCATGATGTATAAGATGCCCAACGCCGCGCTCTGCGGTAAATTTGGAGCGTAGCGGAAAATTTGTCCGGCAGCAACGCCTTGTTAGGCATTTAGCAGCTCCTGGTAAAGCATTGATGCCGTACTTTTTGGTAAGCCACTTAGCATTAGGCCTTGTAGAATGTGCCTTTCGCTTCTGAATGCAGCCGAAGTACTCTCAAAAACACCCATGCGAACAAGCTCTTCGCACATCCAAGTGACATTTGCATTCAGCATGCGCGTGCCAAAGTACTTATTCACCTGATACATATGAAATATTTCGGAACTCATGCGCAGCCAAATAAGCAACCGTTGATCTTTTATTCGATCGAGGTTCTCTGCCACTTTTGAAGCTGATGGTGTCAAGCTGGGCGATACAACATTTAGGATCTGATAACTTAAATCAATAATATTTTCGCAATCTTCTCTAACCTCGCAGCTTCCGCGTTCACAGTATTGCAGCTGACGCTTAAACTCTCCAACCTCAACCCGATACCAGTCTTCAACATACTGGCCAAAGCTAGGCCAGGATGACGTTTTATATGGTAGTTTCTTGGCCAATTTGCGTAATTCACGCTCGTACTCATCGGTCGTTTTGATCGATATCAGAACAGATAAACCAGCATACGGAATGCCACCTTTTGGAGCTGGCATTTCTTCAGTGGTTATGGATAGGAACTGTGCTTCGTAGTTTTCCATTTTATGCCTAACGTTTCCATTCACACGCCGCGGAAACGCGGTCGGTGTGAAGCGGGTTGTTGGGTTTAAATTTTCATTCCAGATATTTTTTCTGGATTGATTATTTACTCTTTGCTGAATATTTCCAAGTAATATTTGGGGCATAGGCAATACTTATTGTCTGTTGGAGGATCTCTGTATTCAAGATTAAAACGTGAAAGATTTTGTTCGATTATTTGCGCTTTTTTGATATCTGAGTCAGTAACTTCTTGTTTGAGATTTGCTTTGATACACATTCCTTTTTCCCCACATGTGATAATAACATTCTGTCCGAATATTGTGCAGTGCTCAGGTTGCTCAAACCAAAATGTTCCTTTTATGATTCTGGGGAATGACGCATATTCTTTGCCTGAATACCGAATACCGATCAATGGTTGTGGAGGTTGCTCGTAATGCTTTTTTAAAATCACACCCCATTTTTCCAAAGTCAATAGCATTTCTGAGGTATTCTTAAATACTATTGCTAACAAAAGTTCATCACAATCATTTGTGTGCCCACCAATAGCACGCACATAACGAAACTTTTTTATTATTTTTATCCATTCAATCAATTGAATCTTTGAATGTTCTCCGAAAAACCATTCTTCCCAAAGCATTTTTTCTTTTTTAATCTTTCCTCTTTCATTTTTCCACCCAGCATTCATTTTTAAGTTTATTGGATTTTGTTGTTTGGAATTGTATGGAATGCCGAATCATATTGCAAAATGAAGGCGGTTTGGCGGGGAAGATTACGCTGTCTTGGATATAATAATAAAATTCCATTGATTATATGTAATGTGGATAATAGTGGCCAATCATTATCGAAAGATGATTTTTGGTTACGGGCAGGCTGCCGCCGGTCAGTGCGGATCAATTTTTGAACCCCCACCTTTTTTCTCTTTACCGCAACATCAAAGAGGGCCGAAAAATACTCATTACCCATTGGCGATCGGTTCAGGCCAAAAAGCTTGTCCAATACCGATGTGATAATTGGTAATACTTCCAAGCCGTAGCGAATTCAAGGGGTATTGTGCAAAAATGGGACTGAC
>JBFXKJ010000192.1:0-7651 GCA_050173895.1 Mangrovibacterium sp.
GGGAGGTCCTGGAAAGGGCCGCCCGAAAAATCAGTGATGAAAACAGCATGTTTTTTGCCGCAGTGAATGAAAATAAATGGAAGAAGGTTTTGCCTGTTTTGGAAGAAATCGATGAATTCCACGACCATATCTATCTGAAACACAATCAGCAGAACTTCGCCGAGTTGTCGAACCTGACCGACTCGCTCAAAAGATTGTATAAATAGGAGCAGCATTACCAACACACAGCAGGAACAAGGAATTTTCAGGGAAGCTGCAAAACCGCCGGGAAAAATCCCGATATTTGCAGGTGTCTAAAAAAGGAGGGGTATTTGACAACTCTCCCCTGGACAAATTGTTTATGCTGAAGAACAGAAGAGATTAGAATATGCTGATTTTGCTGGGTATCTTAGTTGGGTTCTTTGTATTGCTGGCCGTCGGGACATGGTTAAGCAACAAATACGGAAAGAAAGCTCCGGAAGAGAAAAAAGCGGAACCCGGGGTGGAGATCCCGCTCGACTGTTGCGGGGCACATGAGATCTGCGAAGTGGAAGAAATGCTGAACCAGCCGGATAAGATTGTATATTTTGAAGACGAAGAACTGGATCGCTTCCAGGGGATCCGTGAAGATCAATACAATGACAAACAGATCGAAGAATTCCGGGACGTCCTTTACACGCTGGATCCGGAAGAGATCCGGAAATGGCTGCTCAGCATCGAGCGCCGGAAAATAAAACTTCCGGCTATATTAAAGCCGGAAGCGCTTCAGCTCATCTCGGAATCCTGATCAGTTTTCAAAAAACAATTCTTCTTTCAGCTTTTTAATGCGGTCAAGCGCATAATCAGCCCGTTTGGCTTTTTCTCCCGCCTGTTTCAGATAGCTTTGGTAATAATTCAGGGCGAGGGTCTGACTTGAACGCATTTCCTCGTAAGTGGTGGCAATTTCAAACAGCAGCTCTGCGTTTTCCGGGTCCAGTTTTAAGGCCTCCTGATAAGCCGCTATTGACGGTTCGAATTCCCGTTGCAGTCCGTAAACCTGTCCCAGATGCTGGTAAATATCGGACAAATAAAAAGGTGTGGCTGTTTCAATGGCCAGTTTAAAAAAGTCAATGCTCTCCGAAAACTGTTTGAGCTTTTTATAACACACCCCGATATAAAAATTCACGATGGGATCGTTCACCGTAACCTGGTAACATTTATCCAGGACCTTGAGTGCGGCCTCCTCACGCTGCGTAAAATAAAGGCATATCCCGTAATTCTTCAACACATCGAAGGTGGAATCATTTGCCGCCAGGTAACGTTCATAGGGAACTTGTGCATGCGCATAATCCTTGCTCTGAAAGAGAAGCTCAGCCCATTTCAGCAGCAAAGCCGGATGATCCTCAAAAATGCCCAGGCCATTTGTACAGGCGGTCACCGCCGCGACGGCATTTTTCTGCCTGTTGCGGATGGTCGCCAGGTTCAGATATACCTGCACATCTCTCACTTTTTGCATTGCTAACCGGTCATAAAGCCGGGCCGCCAGTTCAAGCTGTCCTGCCTGATAAGCGGCATAGGCAAAATACCGGTTGTAATAGCTGTTTGTGGAATCGTTCCTGTAAATCCGGCTGTACAGGGAGCAGGCCTCTTTATAGTTTTTCAGGCTGATCTGAGATTGCCCCAGTTTTGCCTTCAGCGGAAGGCTTTCCGGGTTTAGCCGGGCAGCCCTTTGAAAACAAAGAGCTGCATCGGTGTAATTTCCCAGCGCAGACCAGGCCTCCGCCAGTTCTTCCCGGTAGACCGCCTGCGTGCTGTCGGCCGCACATGCAGCTTCCAGCGCCTTTATAGCCTGTTCGTAATTCATCAGCTTTTCAGAGACGAGGCCTTTTTTAAAATACAGCTCTGCGGTTGGCCGGCTTTCCAGCAGCCGGTCAATTGCAAGCAAAGCCCGGTTATACTCCCTGTTCAAAATTAGCAGGTCAATATCCTGCGCGTTTGCCTCTCCGCACACCAACAGGATCAAAGCAATGATAAATACTGATTTTAAATGCATGACAACCGGATATTCTTTCGATATGGCTACTGAAGAACAAAGGCGATTGGAATCGTGTAAGAGACAGCAACCGGTTCGCCCTTTTGCCTGCCCGGTTCCCATTTCGGAAGTGACCCCACCACGCGCAGCGCTTCTCTGTCCAGGCTGGGGTCCACTCCCCTCGCTATCTTCATTCGCCCGATACTTCCGTCTTTTTCCACGACGAAGTTCACATATACTTTTCCCTGTATGCCATTTTCCATGGCGACCCGGGGATATTTGATCATCCCGGCGATAAACTTCCGCAAAGCCAGCTCTCCCCCGGGGAATTCAGGCATGTCTTCCACAACAAAAAAGACCGGATCCTGCTTCGCCGTTTGCTTGCCTTGTGCAACCGCGACCACCTCAGCCATGTCGCTTGATTTTGTCGTAATCTTTAATCCTGATCCCTCTGCCGTCAGTTCGATATCCGGATTCTTCGAAAGCATCGACTGCAGTTTCTGAATCGCGTTACTGTCTCCGCTTAGCTGTAGCACGCCACCCTCGGCCAGGCTGACTGTGACATTCTCCTGCTGCTGTTCTTTTTCCGCCATCATCTCCTTTTGCTCACAGGCAAACACGACAATCAGTGCAATGGCGATCAATATCCCGCTTAAAATTTTGATATTGGATAATCTGGAAGATTTTATTTTTGACATCATTTTCAATCTTTTTTTTATCAGCGAATAATTTAAATGATGTGCCATCCGCATCTGAGGCCCGATAAAACGGGTTAACAATACCTGCCTGTAAAAGGACGGATCTGCTTCATGCCGGAGCACAGCCTGATCGGCCAGGTACTCATGGTTTTCTGTTAATACCCGCTTTAAGAGCCAGAAGAACGGATTGCACCACTGGAAAGCCGTGAGGATCTCCAGTATCAGAATATCGAAGGAATGCCCCTGCCTGACATGTTCCATTTCGTGGGCCAGCATTTTCTCCCAACCTTTCTGTTGTTTCACCTGCCGGCCGACAAAAATGTATGATAAAAATGAAAACGGTCCTGCATCCTCCTCCAGAATAACCAGCTTTATTCCCTCTTCGCGGATCACCTCCGCTCCCCGGATGAGCTTGCGGAGCTGGAGAAGCCGGAAGAGAAGCCGGATGGAGAAAAAAACAAAACCTGCCACATAGATGCCGATCAGCCAAACGCTTGCCGAAATTGTTTGAACAATGCTTTCGGAAACTGAATTCCCGTATACCGAGATCGTCTCGAGCAGATTCCGGTAAGGCAATACGGTCACTTCCGGAAGTATAACCGGATGCGCTTCATAGACCTGCAGATGAATGAAAGGCAAGGCCAGGGAAAAGAACAAACCCGACAATAAAAAATACCTGTTCCAGCGGAAAAATGTCTCCTGTTGGAGAAGCAGCAAATACAGAAGGGTGAATAAACCCAGGCTGATCCCCGATTCAAACAGATAGTTCACAAAGCCATTCATCGGCCTTCATTTTTTGTTCATTGATTTTCCTTTTCCGTATTCCTGTCCTCCAGGTCCTTTCCCACTTCTTTTATCAGTTCTTCCAGTTCGGCCACACTCATTTTGTCCTCTTTGGCAAAAAATGAAACCATCTCCTGAAATGAATTGCCAAAATAATTGCTGAGAAAGTTCCTGAAATAGGCTTTGGTGTATTCCTTCTTCCCGATAAGGGGATAGTAGCGGTACGTCTTTCCAAATGCTTCATGATCGACAAAGCCTTTCTTTTCGAGTATCCGGATAATCGTTGAAATGGTATTGTAGGCAGGTTTCGGTTCGGGCATCCGCTCAACCACATCTTTGACAAATGCCTTTTCCAGCTTCCATAAAAGCTGCATCACCTGTTCTTCCGCCCGGGTAAGCTCTTTAATCATGACCGACAAATTTGGAAATAAAGTTAAACTAAATTTACTTTTATTGGTTATTGAACGTTCACTTCAAATTTAAAACTAATTTTTTAGTTTTACAACTATTTATATAGTTTTTAAACTATTTTTTTAGTTTTAAATGAAAACACAAGTGAAACCGGCGTCGGGCATTCTCGCCTGGAATGAAAATATCCGGAGTTGTAATCCTGTCAGAAATGAAGGGAGAAATGATCGGCGTCGGGCAGGACGGGAAATTTTTCTCTAAAGTGAAGGAGCGATGATTTCGACAGCGTAGCGGTGAGGATCATCTCCTTCCCGTCTTCACCTGACGCGAGGGATTTTCCTTTTGGATCAACGATCATGCTGTTTCCGCTGTAGCTGATCTGATTTGCATCCACTCCAATCCGGTTTACACCAGCCACGTACACCTGATTTTCGATGGCTCTTGCTTTCAGGAGGATCTCCCACACATTCCGGCGGGAAGCCGGCCAGTTGGCACAATTGATGAGCAGATCATAATCATTGCCGTTACGGCAGAAAACGGGGAACCGCAGGTCATAACAAATCAGCGGCAGGATCCGAAACGACTTGATCAGGAAAATCCTTCTTTCGGATCCATGGGTATAATGAAGCTGCTCCTGCCCCACAGAAAATAAATGGCGTTTATCGTAGGTATCGGTCAATCCGCCGGGCCGGGCAAAAACAAACCGGTTATAAAAGTGTCCTTTTTCACGAACCGCAATGCTTCCTGCAATTACTTTGCCGTGAAGGTCGGCCTGGCTTTTCATCCACTTCAGCGTATCTCCGTCCATTGTTTCGGCATGCACGGAGGGGTTCATCGAAAAGCCCGTGGTAAACATTTCAGGAAGGACGATCAATTCTGTCTCTGCTGGAACGTGGTAAAACAGCTCCTCAAAACGGAAGCGGTTTTCAGGTGCATTCTCCCAGACCAGTTGTGTCTGGATAAGCGCAAGATGGAGCAGATCGTCTGACATGATTCAAATCTAACTTGAGTACAAGCCTCATTCAAAAGAAAACTGATCCTCAATCTTTCCAACAACCCCTTTCTCCCTGTAATAAGCTTTCATTCGGCGGATATCTGCCTCGGGATCATCGGTCAGTTCGAGTGTGTCGGTCCAGCCGATCTCTTTCTTTGCCCAATCGAAAAAGCCGAGATAAACCGTCGCGCCTGTCGCCCTGGCGATTGCATGGAAACCGGCTTTCCACCGGCTTGTTTTTGCGCGGGTCCCTTCGGGAGTAATGGCCAGATGAAACTCATCGTAACTGTTCATCAGTTCGATGGTTTGTTTCACCACTGTTGCCCCTTTTGAACGGTCTATCGGCAAAGCGCCGGACTTTCGGAGAAAAAACCCAAGGGGCCAGGAAAAAAATTCTTTCTTAATCAGAATATGCACCGTCCCGCCCACTGAGGTATAATACAGGTAGGAAATTACAAAGTCCCAGGCACTGGTATGGGGAACGCCCAGTATAATGGCTTTTTTATGTGGCATAACCCCATTGATGGCTTTCCAGCCAAGCAATTTCAGAAGGAAACGACAGATGTACTTCATGGTATTACCGGAGTTGCAGCACAGGTTCCTTTAGTTGTTATTTCAGCGGTTTCAAAATCAACGCCGGAAGCATACCGGCTCAACAGGTCCACAGCCATCTGTCCCGCTTCATTTAAACCTTTATTCCCGTCAAAAGAGATGAAGATCGTCAGAAAGCGTTCGGTCGATTCAGACACGCCGGTTCGTTCCGAGTCGGAAGTGGCGGAGCCAAAAGGACCGAGATTGTCGCGAAAGACCGGCATATGGGCGATATTCAGGTCGCCACGGCCAAGTCCTTCATAGGGTTCTGTTTTCTGCCCGATTCCCATACAAATATCACCTTGTACGGCATCTGCATCGTAGCCGCCAATGGAAAAGCCGGTCGTTACCGAGACCAGGTTGAGCAGGTCGACCACGTTATTAATATGATAAAGTCCTTTCCCGTTGACGATCCGCCTCAGCAATGCTTCAGCAGACAACCGGTAGCGTGCCGGATCTTTTCCGCAGGCCCGGTACGCCTTTCTTGCCTCATCAATTCCCGGCAGGTTACCGATATCCTGCATCAATATATTGTGTTCAATTTCCCTGCATTTATCTTCCATCAGCTTTTTCAGGCCACTCGGGCAACTATCAACCGATACACCACATGCTATCGTCAATAAGTGAATATTCGGACAAAGATCCGAAAGTTCCCTGGCAATCGTAATCCGTCTCATGCGCTTTACAATTAGATTTTGGCGGTGATATAAGTCCGCAATTCCGGCCAACGCTTGCATTATATCTCACCTGCCCTGAATTTGCTTTCGGACAAAATTAGGAAACATTCGATAAAATTAAAAGGAAGGCGCCTTATTAAATCGGTTTCCCGCCGCGTCAAAAGAACACCTCAGTCCGGATATGTTCGGGAGGAACTCCGTATTCTTCAAGGATGCCGGTTACTTCTTCGATCATCTCCGAGTTGCCGCACAAATAACAAATTGTTCCGGCAGCGACCGGATATTCTTTTAAGTAATAAGTAACACGTCCGAAGTAATCTCCCTTTTCTTCGCGGGAAGTACAAAGGCAATAGCGGGTTGGGTTAAAGGCATCTTTCCCGTAGGCTTCATCAGCAAAATGAACGCCGTGCAGGACCATATAATTCAGTCCGGGATAACTCTGAACAAACGATCTGAAAGGAGAAATCCCTGTTCCGGTGGCCACGAAAAGTACCGATTGGCCACTTCTGATCGCTTCGTCAAGGACGAAAAAGCCCGAGGGGCCTTCGATCAGCAACTGACTGCCGGGTTTCAGGTGCATCAAAAAACGGGAGAACGCACCACCGATGACCTCCCTTACCAGAAAAGAGAGCTCGTCCTCCTGCTCAGCGCTGTAGATCGAATACTCCCTTCCTTCGCCACTCCCGGGGTCACGAAGCACAACATACTGTCCGGGGATGAATGTAAATGCACTCCGGTCAAAATGGAGGACGAAAGTTTCCGGAGTCAACATTTCTATCCGCTTTAATGAATGCAGTTTTTTTTCCATAGCTGGTTTTTTCGCGCCCACCCGGGTGCAGGTCAGGCATTGACATGTCTTTCCGCATGATAGGAAGACCGCACCAGCGGACTGCTCTCCACATAACGGAATCCTCTGCTGTAAGCTTCCTTACGGTAAATGCTGAATTGTTCCGGGCTGATATATTCCACTACTTTCATCAGATGGGGATCTGGCTGAAGGTATTGTCCCAGGGTCAGGACCTTACAGCCGGCAGCTTTCAGGTCATCCATGGCCTCGAGCACCTCCTCTGGTTTTTCACCCAGCCCCAGCATAATCCCGGATTTGGCCACGATACCGGAGGCAGCAACAAAGGAAATCACCTGCAGGCTCCGGTCATAGCGTGCTGTACTTCGGATGCGGGGGGTCAGACGCCGCACTGTTTCAAGATTATGCGAAATGACGTTTGGCCCGGCCGCGATCACCTGTTCCACCAGCTCCCTTTTCCCCAAAAAGTCCGGAATGAGGGTTTCCATGGTTGTCTCAGGATTCATTTCCCTGACCTTTTGGATGGTAATTGCCCAAAATGCAGCGCCGCCATCCGGAAGATCATCGCGGTCGACCGATGTGATTACACAGTGTTTTAGTCCCAGCGTCCGGATGGTTTCCGCCAGCCGTTGTGGTTCCTCCCAGTCGACCGGGTCAGGGATCAGATTCCTCACGTAACAAAACCGGCAGTTCCTGGTGCATTTG
>JBFXKJ010000193.1:0-7629 GCA_050173895.1 Mangrovibacterium sp.
GTCATTGGTCAGCTTCAGTCGCTGAAAGATACCGTTACCCTCTTCTGGGCCTGTCAGATAGCAGGTCTGGTGGCAGTGCCGCTTGCTTATCCCAAGGACTTTTCAGAAGAAAATGAACAGATCAGAAAACTGAAAAATGTCATCCGGATCCTGGGAGAACCCGCGATCGTGCACGACGAAGCCTTTGCCGCCGCTTTGCCGGGTCCGGCTCTCTCCGGAGCGGTGTTCTCCGCGCTCTGCTACACAGAACTGAAAACAGACGGGCACGTTCCTGTTCCTCAACCGGACCCGGATCCTGAAAACGTTGCCGTTGTCCTTTTTACATCAGGCAGCACCGGCATTCCCAAAGGCGTACAGCTTTGCCACCGCAATATTGTCGCCCGGTCGAAGGGAACTTCTCTTTTCAACGGCTTCACCCCGGCCGATGTGTCGCTTAACTGGATGCCCCTCGACCACGTTGGCGGCATCATTATGTATCATGTCAGGAGCGTCTTTAACGGGTGCAGGCAAATCGTGGCAAACACCTCCCTTGTTGTGGCAGACCCGGTCTTGTGGCTGGAATGGATCAGCAGGTACCGGGTCACCGACACCTGGGCTCCGAACTTTGCCTTTGCCATGATTGCAGATGCCGACCTCTCCGCTCACGGGCACCTGGACCTCACAAGCATCCGCCATATTTTAAACGGGGGGGAATCCATCTCATTCCCGGTCACAGAAAAATTCCTGCGAAAGCTGGCGCCCTTCGGTTTGAAAAGCCACAGCATTTTCCCCTCTTTCGGCATGTCCGAAACAAGTTCAGGGATTACCCACTCTCATCTGCTGGATGGAGAGGGAAACGGATCGGTCATTATTTTCAAGCATTCCACCGGAGGAGAGCTGGAATTCGCTTCCAGGAGCGGCACAGATACGGTTCAGTATGTGGAGGTTGGCGCACCTATCCCGGGGGCCCGGGTACGGATCGTGGACGAAGAAAACCGGCTGAAAAAGGAATGCCGCATCGGCAGGGTTCAGATTGGAGGGCTCACCATTAACAAAGGCTACCTGAATAACCCGGATGCCAATAAAGCTTTCGTCGGCGATGGCTGGTTCAACACAGGCGATCTGGGATTTCTCCGAAACGGCAAGCTCACCATCACCGGCAGGGCCAATGATGTGATCATCATCAACGGAGTGAACCATTACAACCATGAGATCGAAGCAGTTGCGGCGAGGGCGAAGGGAGTAAAAGCGAACTGCACAATCGCTGTGGGTCGCTATAACAGAGAGCTTGGCTCGGAAGAACTCATTCTTTTTTATGTTCCCGAAGATCCGCATGACGATCAGGTCAGAAAAGAAATCTTTAAGACCCTGATCCGGGAATCGGGAGTGACGCCAAGGGAGGTGATCAGGCTGGATGCGGGTCAGTTTCCGGTCTCCCCCAACGGGAAAAAACAACGGGCTGTCGTGCTCGGTCAACTTGAAGAAGGGCTTTTTGACGACCAGTTAAAATTCCGCACCGCCGATCTTCCCTCCGAACATAAATTCCCCGCCTGGTTTTTCAAAAAGGAAATGCAGGAACGCACCTTTTCCGAAGGTATTCTTCCCGACGAGCGTCCCTGTATTTTTCTCATTCCCGAAAATGATCTGCTTCACATCGAGGCGGCTGTTCCGGCGACCCTGAAAAACGTCAGCTATATTCCCTTTGTGCCTGAACATGACGGGCAGACTGTCCTGGAGCCAACCCTGGAAAACGAACTCGGACGGAACACGGGCTCCAAAACAAAGGTGGTGCTTTTTTCACCGGTCGCTCCCGGCACCACGCATGAGCAGCTCAAGAATGTGTTTACCCGCCAGGGGTTTGGCTTTTTTATGGCTCTGTTACGCTATTTTCAGCGCCGGGAAATCAAACCCGCCGAAATCCGTGTGGTTTCATCCTGCCGCGGCACGGCCGACCCCTTTGGGGAAGGCTGGGACGGGCTGATCAGCACAGCGATGCATGAATTCACCTGGCTGAATGCCTCCCGCATATCCGTCGATCGTTCGGAACGGACCTGCATTCGCGATCTTTGCCGCGAGCTGCAATACGGGCAGCATTACCGGAAGGTGATCCTGCGAAACGGGAAACGCTACGTTGAATTCCTGAGCCCGGCAGCGGTCACGGAACCACAGCCTTCCGCACTGGTCCCGGGAGGATTTTACGTGGTGACCGGCGGATTGGGCGGCATTGGGTTCGAACTTTGCAGCTACCTGCTCCGCAGATATGGAGTCAAACTGCTTCTGACCGGCAAAACGGACATTTTCACAGACAAGGAGCAAACCGGCGAAAGGATTTCCGCCCCAGATAAAAGAAAAAACCGGAAGGAGGCTTATGAAATGCTCTCCCGCTACGGCGACATCCGGTATGTTCCTGCCGAGATTTCCGATCCGGGACAGGTAAGCAGGCTTTTCGAGGAAGAAATCAAAAAGGCCGGACGACGGCCCGACGGCATTCTACACCTTGCCGGAGAAGGGAACCTGGAGTACCACTGGCAGCATGCGGAAGAACACAGGATGCTGAATGAAAAGGCTGAGACTTTTGAGTGGATGTTCAGGCCCAAAGTCCTGGGCACTGCAAACCTGTTGGAGCAAGCCAAAAAGTTCGGGATCAGCCAGTTTATATCATTCTCCTCATCGATTGCCCATTTTGGTTCGGCCGGATTCAGCGCTTACGCGACGGCCAACGGGCTGCTGCAGGGACTTACCGATCCGCTGTTGAACCCGGGAACAGCCCTGTGGACCATCGCCTGGACCCAGTGGAACAACATTGGAATGAGCTGCAACAATCCTTTTGCGGGGCTCCCGGAAGAAATAGGATTCCATGTGATCCCGGTGAAAGCCGGACTGGCTTCCTTTGAGGTGGCATTAAGCCGGGAACCCGGTTTCTTGCTCGCCGGATTAAATCCGGGCAAGCCGGCTGTAACCGGAGAACTGAGTTGTCTCAGCCCGGAAATGACGGGAGGCATAGGCTACACCGGACGACCACTATCGCCGGAATTGCAGGATACATGGAGCATCCGGCTGAAAGCCCGGGGAGCCACCGTCTTGTTTCGGCATTTCGAAGAGCTTCCCGATCCGCTTCGCATCACCCATATGACTCCCGAAGGGAAAGCGCTGCCGGCCGGCAAGCCGGCAACAGATACAGAGGTCCGGCTTTATGCCATTTGGGAACGTGTACTGGGAACCACCGGCTTCAGTGTTTATGACAACTTTTTCGAGCTGGGAGGGCATTCGATCAAGGCAACCCAACTCGCTGCCCGTATTGCCGATACATTCAACACCAAAACGGGCCTGCAGGATATTTTCAATACGGCGACCATCCGGCAGCTGGGCCAGCTGATAGACCGGGAAGGCCGGAACAGCAAAGCCACACAGATCGCCAAAGCCCCTGTTATGGAGCACTATCCCGTGTCGGCCGCCCAGTACCGTACCTGGGTTCTCCACAAAATGGTCAATCAATCGGTGGCCTACAATATTCCCGCTGCTATCGAGATCAGGGGCCCCTTCAATGCGGATGCATTCCGGGAGGCCATCCGGCAGATCCTCCGCCGCCACGAGATCCTGCGCACTGTTTTCATTGAAGTTGACCGGGAGCCCCGGCAAAAAGTGCTGGACACGGAAATCGAAATCCCCCTTATCGAAAAATTACAAACAACAACACCTGCCGCCGAAATTGAAAAGGAAATCCGTGAGCTTTCACTGATGCAGTTTGACCTGGAGAACGGGCCACTGGTCCGGTTCCGGATCTGGCGTTTCAGCAATGACCTGTCTGTTGCTTTTTTCAACATTCACCATATCATTGCAGACGGCACCTCTATCAATCTGATCTTTAAGGAGATTGCAGCGGTGTACCGGGCAACGGTACACCAGGGGGAAGCCGGCTTACCGGACCTGGCGATTCAGTATAAAGATTATTCATTCCGGCAAAACCAGTTTCTGAAGGACAATCCTGCCGATGCGCAGTACTGGAGAGAAAAGCTGTCAGGAAAGCTGAATGTTTTTAACCTGCCCTCCGATTTCGACCGGCCTGACCGGCATACTTACGCAGGCGATATCTGCCATTATACGATCCCCGCAGAACTGGCTTCCAGGCTGGACAAACTGGCGAAAGACAACGGGAGCAGCCTGTTTATGCTGCTGACGGCGATGCTCAATGTTTACCTGCACAGGCTCACCGGAGAGACCGACATCATTGTCGGGACCGGTGCCGACATGCGCTCATCGGTCCAACTGGAAAACCAGGTAGGGCAATACATCAACCTGCTGGCCCTGCGCAGTGCGGTCGATCCTGCCATGAGCTTTTCAGAACTTTTACGGCAGGTGAGGGAAACGGTGACCGAAGCCATCGATCATATGGAGTATCCTTATGAACGGATCATCGAAGAAGTTGCCCTTGACCGGACCCTGAACCGAAATCCCCTGTTCAATGTACAAATTATCATGCAGAATTTCAGGCAGGTTCCGCTGCAGATCGATCACCTGCAGATCAAAAAGCTCCAGGTGCCTTTCGAAGCCAGCAAATTCGACATGACGTTCTCCTTCCATGAAACTGCCGGCGGGATTGAATCGATCATCCGCTACAATACCGGTCTGTTTTTGCCGGAAAGGATTGCGCACATGGCAAAACAGCTTATCGACCTGTCGGAACAGATCGGCATTCAGCCTGAAAAACCTGTCGGATCGTTTTCTCTGGCGAAGGGTGATGAATCGTTCTTGTCAAGTCTTAAAGCGCCTCAGATAAAAGAAGAATTTACTCCCGTGCACAAGTTCCTAGCCCTGCATGCAAAGGCTGCTCCCGGAAACACCGCCGTTGAATACGGAGCGGTGCAACTCAGCTATGCGGAAGTTTACCGGATTTCAACAAGGATAAGCCGCTTTGTTGAAGAAAATTATCCAGCCGCCCGGGTGGTCGCCTTATGGTTCAGCCCGGGAGTGGAATTGGTGACAGCCATGGCCGGAGTGATGGGCTGCGGCAGAATTTTTATGCCCGTCGATGCCCGCTTTCCGAAAAAAAGAAAGCAAAACATGCTGAAAGCCTGCACGCCCGACCTGATCTTTTGCCTGCCGGACGAGATGACAGAGGTGCTCGATACGGCGGGGAACATCTCTCCGCAAACCGGCATCGCCACCGTCTTTTACGAAGACGGAAGTACCGGAACAGAAGTCGTTCTCCCCTTCACCGGAGTCAGTCCGCATGCAGAGATCCCCGGATGGAGCTACGTTTATTTCACCTCCGGGACTACAGGAATGCCAAAGCCGATTGCAGGAAGCGGCAATTCGCTGAGCCACTTCATCCACTGGGAGAAAAGCCTGATTGCCGGGAAAAGGCAGCATCGTGTGGCCCAGCTCACACAGCTTACCTTCGATGCTTCGCTGCGCGACATCTGGTTTGCATGGACCACCGGTTCAGTGCTCTGCGTTCCCCCTAAAATAATCAGGGAGGATATCCGGCTTCTTTTTGAATGGCTGAACGAAAAAAACATCGACGTACTTCACACGGTCCCTTCCATGCTGAAAGCCATTGTTTCGGTGGCCGGAAACAAAACCTTGCGTTCTGCAAAACATCTTCTGCTTGCAGGCGAACCGGTCAGAAATGATGATCTCCTGAACTGGTACAGGCATTTGCCGCAGGAGGTGAGCCTGTATAATCTGTACGGTGCAACCGAGACCACACTGGTCAAGACCTGTAAAAAACTGTCGCCGGAGGATGCCTCCCGGCATGTAAAAGTAAGCGTGGGCTGTCCGATTCCCGGCACGCAGATCATCATTGCGCGGGATCATCAGCTTTGTGCCGTCGGGGAAACCGGCGAGCTTTACATCCGGACACCGTACATGTCGCTGGGTTATTTGAACCAGGACGATAAAAACCGTTCTGCCTTTGTACAAAACCCGCTGCATAACGACTATCCTGACATTGTTTATGCGACAGGCGACACCGGCCGGTACAATCTGCAGCTTGAAGCCGAGATCATCGGCCGGCGCGACGAACAGTTAAAAATAAACGGTGTCCGAATCGAGCCCGCCGAAATCGAACACGCCATCCGGGATGCAGGCGCCACCGATGCGGTTGTGGTCCCCGACGACTGGCAGAAACCCAATACGCTTTACTGTTTTTATACCTGCAGCCGCGGGGAGCTTATGCCCGACAAGCTCCGTGCTGCAGCCGCTGAAGTCCTCCCCGCCTTCATGGTGCCCTCGCGCTTTGAAAAGCTGGACCGCATCCCGCTGAATGCAAACGGCAAAACCGACCGGCATGCGCTCAGGCTTTCGGAGGCACCGGTTCAGCCGGTAACTGAAACGGAAACGGCGCCGGAAAGCGCCCGGGAAATGAAGAAGATTTGGGAAGAAGTTCTCGGGACCGCCATTGCCAACGAAGAATTAAGCTTCTTCGAGCTCGGCGGTAATTCACTGAGCGCCATGATCCTTCTCTCAATTATCAACCAGCGTTTTGAAGTAAAGATCGCGATCGACAAATTTTTCGAAAAGCCAACCATCCGCGCCACCTGCGATGCTTTGGCCCAGGACCGGCCGGTGCGCTTCCAACCCATCGAAGCGCTGCCTGATGCCCCTGGTTATGCGGTATCGCATGCGCAGAAGCGCATGTGGCTGTTGCAGGAAATCGAAAAGGAATCGATCACCTACAACGTAAAAAGGGCATTTTTGCTGGAAGGAAAGCTGGATATCGAAATCCTGAGAAAGACCATCACCGGAATTATGGGCCGCCACGAAAGCCTCAGAACCACTTTTATCCACACCGGAGCCGCCCTGCAACAGGTTGTCCACCCTGTCGAAGCCTTGCCCGGGTTTTTTGAATTGCTCGATTTCGGCGAGGAAGACGATGCCTATGCCAAAGCCGTCAGCTATGTGACGTCTTTTTACGGGCATGTGTTCGATCTTTCAAAAGCCCCGCTCATCCTCTTTAAAATTATCCGAATGGCCGACGACCGGCATGTTTTTTCGGTTGTCATGCATCATATTATTTCGGACGGCTGGTCGATGGAAGTCCTTTCAGGGGAAATCATCACCGGGTACAACAAATTGCGGTCCGGCCAAGCCTGCAGCCCTGCCCCGCTGTCCATCCAGTACCGCGACTATGCAGGCTGGCAGAACCGCTTGCTGGAGAGCACCGACATTGAAGAGCACCGGCAATACTGGATGTCGCAATTTGAAGGTGAAATCCCGGTTCTGAACCTGCCTGTCGATTTTCCCCGGTTCAGGATCAAAACCTTTAAGGGCGACATTTTTAAGTTCACCATTGATCAGCCGGTTTACCGGAGTTTCCGGACGCTTTGCGACAGCGAAGGATGCACCTTATTCATGGGGCTCCTCGCGGCGTTCAAGCTGCTTCTTTACCGGTACACGGGGCAAACCGACATCATAAACGGGACTCCCACGGCAGGCCGCGATCATGTGGGACTGCAGGACCAGCTTGGCTTTTATGTAAACACGCTCGCCATCCGGAACAAGCTGAACCCTTCCGGCTCATTCCTGGAACTGCTGCAGGACGTGAAGGAAAAGACCGTTGGGGCCTATAAATATCAGGCCTATCCTTTCGACCGCCTGGTCGATGATCTTAATCTGGTACGTTACACCGACCATTCGCCGCTCTTCGAT
>JBFXKJ010000194.1:0-7569 GCA_050173895.1 Mangrovibacterium sp.
GCTGTACCGACAAATGTCTGAGGATGACATGATTGATCAAATGTTTGAGCGACATTGCCGAAGACAAACGGACATTAATAACGCTTTTGAAAGGCAAGAAAATGAAATGTGTTAAAGTAGAATTAATGATATTTTAGGGATTATAGATCAAATTTAATATATTATTACAAGTTTGCTTCTCCTTATGTTTGATGGATGTAGATAAAATTGCGGTAAATTTGTGCACAAGAATTTTAGAAGATGATGACAAAGGAAAAATATTTTCCGGCAGAATGGGAGAAACAGAGCGGCGTTCAGCTCACCTGGCCTGATGACCAGACCGATTGGGCCCCTATAATGGGTGAAGTAGTGCCGGTTTACTCACTTCTGGCGAGGGAAATTTTAAAAAGGGAAAAGTTATTGGTGGTTTGCAGGCTCCGGGAAGATTTGCCTGATTTCTTAAAGGAAGGCTTACCGGGTCTGACCGTCAGAGAGATGGATATAAACGACACCTGGGCCCGTGATCATGGGGCTCTTACCATCATTGAAAACGGAGTGCCTGTGTTGCTGAACTTTTGTTTTAACGGCTGGGGGATGAAATTTGCCGCTTGTCACGATAATCAGATCACTGCAAATTTAGTTCGCTCCGGGGCATTCGCTGAGGCGGTCACCATGCGCGATTACAGTGGGTTTGTCTTTGAAGGCGGGGCAATCGAAAGCAACGGACAGGGATGTTTGTTGACGACTTCCGCCTGTCTGTTATCGCCTAACCGCAACGGGTATATGGGCAGGGAGGAGATTGACCGGAAGCTGAGGGAAATGTTCCATGCTGAAAAAGTGATATGGCTTGACCATGGCTTTTTGGAAGGCGACGATACGGATAGTCATGTCGATACGCTCGCCCGCTTCTGTGCTCCGGACATCATTGCCTATGTTCGCTGTAACGACCCCTCCGATGTTCATTATGATGAACTGAGGGCAATGGAAGCAGAGCTGCGGCTGGCAGTCAATCAGCATGGTGAACCCTTTAAACTGGTGCCGCTGCCAATGGCCGACGCCATTGCAGACGACGAGGGGCAGCGGTTGCCGGCCACCTATGCCAATTTTCTGATCCTGAACAATGCGGTGTTGTTGCCTGTATATGGAGTAAGGCAAGATGAGGAAGCCATCCGGATTTTGGCTGAACTTTTCCCGGGAAGAGAAATTATTCCGGTGAACAGTGTATCTTTGATCAGGCAACATGGTTCGGTTCACTGTGTCAGCATGCAATACCCGGAAGGAGTCTTTTAGCCGAAGAGCGAGCCGGGGAACAGCGACAGTGGGGGCGGCTTCGCCGTAAGTTACAGGTTGCTTCTGAATCGATGGGGCCTATGAAATTGAGCAAATATGAGTAAAAAGGAAATAACGATCGGATTGGTTCAGCAGAGCAATACCGCCGAGATAGAAACGAACAGGCACAAACTGGCAGGTAACATTGCTGATTGCGCTGCCGGCGGTGCGGAGCTTGTCATTTTGCAGGAGTTGCACAACAGTCTGTATTTTTGTCAGACTGAAGATGTCGCTTGTTTCAATCTGGCGGAATCCATTCCCGGTCCGTCGACCGAGTTTTTCGGAAAACTGGCCCGCGACCTGGGGATTGTCCTGGTGAGCTCGCTTTTTGAAAAACGGGCTGCCGGGCTGTATCATAATACGGCGGTTATTTTTGAGAAAGATGGCCGGATCGCAGGGAAATACCGGAAAATGCATATTCCCGACGATCCCGGATTTTATGAAAAATTTTATTTCACACCAGGCGATCTGGGCTTTAATCCGATTCAGACCTCGGTCGGAACACTGGGCGTTTTGGTGTGTTGGGATCAGTGGTATCCGGAGGCAGCAAGACTGATGGCGATGAAAGGAGCGGAGCTGCTGATTTATCCCACAGCGATCGGGTGGGATCCGCGGGACGGTCAGGATGAAAAGCAACGGCAACAGGAAGCATGGGTGACTATTCAACGTTCTCATGCAGTGGCGAACGGCATTCCGGTTGTCAGCGTTAACAGAGTAGGTTTTGAGGCCGACCCGTCCAATCCGTCGGGAGGGATCCAGTTCTGGGGGACAAGTTTTGTGAGCGGCCCACAGGGCGAAGTCCTTGGCCAGGCGGAAAGCGCGACTGAGCAAAACCTGATTGTGCGAACTGATCTTGGCCGTTCGGACGATGTGCGGCGAATATGGCCTTTTTTCAGGGACCGCCGGATCGACTATTATGAGGGACTGACCAGACGCTTCCTGGACTAATCAAAAAAAATGCGCTCCGTGATTCAGAGCCGGAATCTGTGTCCTGCCCTGAGCTGATCAGAAAAAGTCTTCGAAATCGGAAGGCATTTGCCGGTTTTCGTCTGAATCATCGCAATTCAGGTCGATCATGAAATTTTCCGGTTTCTCAAATGTCTGATCCGGCTTGTATTCGAGGGTCTTATCCGCGTACACCTTCTTCATGAACCGGCCCCAGATCGGCAAAGCCATATTCGAGCCCTGCCCCAGGCTGATCACATCAAAGTGAATGCTGCGCAGTTCGCCGCCTGTCCAGGCACCTGCCGCCAGTTGCGGAGTGAGGCCCATAAACCAGCCGTCAGAATGATTTTGAGTGGTTCCGGTTTTTCCTGCCACCGGCCCTTCTATTTTCCCGTAAACCTCATGAAAGCGAAGCCGGACACCTGTTCCGTGATCGATCACCCCTTGCAGCAGGTTGATCATCAGATAAGCTGTCTGTTCGTCGATGGCATCATGGCGGTGAGGCTGAAAGGTCGAGATCACATTGCCATACTTGTCTTCAATGCGCGTGACGAAGAAGGGCTCGGTATAGACACCTTTGTTGGCATAGGTCCCGTATGCTCCCACCATTTCATACAAAGAAATATCGGACGTTCCCAGGAACATGGAGGGAACCGGATCGATTTTGCTGGCGATACCCAGTTTGCGCATCACCTCGACCATTGCCGGTGGATTAAATTGCTTCATCACCCAGGCTGAGATCTGATTGACGGAATTGGCAAGGCCCCACTTTAGTGTGACCATTTTACCGTCCATGTCGGTTTTGCCGGAGTTTCTCGCTTCCCAGATCCTGCCGTCGGGCAGGATAAACTGCTGCTTGACATTTGGCACTTTCGTGCAGGGCGAAAATCCGTTTTGCATGGCCAGCGTGTAAAGGAAGGGTTTAACGGTCGAACCAACCTGCCTGCGCCCATGGGTCGCCATATCGTACATGAAATATTTATAATTCGGCCCGCCCACATAAGCACGGACTTCTCCGGAAGCAATATCCATTGCCAGGAAGGAAGAACGCAGGAAACTCAGCGAGTAACGGATGGAATCGAGGGGGGTCATGGTCGTGTCCTTGTCTCCCTCCCACGAAAATACGGTCATCTCCACAGGGCTGTTGAAGTTTCGCCTGATCTTGTCAGAGCTGAGTCCTGCCTGCCGGAGGTTCCGGTAGCGCTGACTTTGCCTCATGCTCAGGTCGAGAAGACTGTTCACTTCAGTGGTGCTCATGTCGTTTGAAAACGGAGGATGGCTAAGCCTTTTCAGATGTTTGCTGAAGGTTGGCTGAAGATCCGTTTTCAGGTGTTCCTCCACTGCCTGCTGGGCATATTCCTGCATTCGTGAGTCAATGGTCGTATAGATGCGCAGCCCATCTTCATACAGATCGTAGTTTGTACCATCGCTCTTTTTGTTCTTTTTGCACCAGCCGTACAATGGATTGGTCTCCCATGCGGTCGAATCGTCCCGGAATTCCTGAACCTGCCAGGCTGCGTACTTCGACCTGTCGGGCTTTCCTGCCCCCATCGTAATACGAAGATATTCCCGGAAATATGGCGCCAGTCCGCTTTTGAAATCCTCCTTCTGAAAGTGGATATCCAGCGGCTGAGCTGTTGCCGCCTGGTATTCTTCCCTGCTGATGTACCCATACTTTCTCATCTGGTTCAGCACAACGTTTCTGCGCTGAAGGGTGAGTTCCGGGCGGCGTACCGGATTATAAAGGGAAGAATTTTTTGCCATACCAACGAGCATGGCGGACTGATGCAGTTGTAAGGAGTCGGGAACGGTACTGAAATAGATCCTTGCAGCCGATTTAATACCGACCGCCAGATTCAGAAAGTCATATTTGTTCAGGTACATCGTAATGATCTCCTCTTTTGTATAGCTTTTCTCGAGCTTTACCGCAATGATCCATTCCCTGAATTTTCGCAGTACCAGCTCCAGCTTGCTGTTCAGATTCTCGCGCGGGAACAGCATTTTCGCCAGCTGCTGGCTGATGGTGCTTCCTCCGCCGGAGCCACTGTCGCCGGTTAACACCCCTTTTAAAACCCGGAATAAACCGCGCAGGTCGATGCCCGAATGCTCATAAAAACGAACATCTTCGGTGGCAACCAGAGCCTGTACCAGGTTCTGCGGTAATTGTTCATACGAAACAAAGGTCCTGTTCTCTCTGAAATATCTTCCCAGTACGATCCCGTTGCGTGCAATAACTTCCGAAGCCAGTAAACTCCGGGGGTTTTCAAGCTCTTCGAATGTCGGCATTTCCCCGAGCTTCCCTTTGGTGATTGCAAAAAACAGGATAAACACCAAAAGGGCACCAGCCAGATAAATTGTCCAAAATCCGCGGATGTATTTTTTGAAGTTCTGTCTCTCGTTTTGCATTGTTTCGTTTTTGACATTCCTCGACAAAGATAGCGAAACGAATAAAATAATCATTTCCCGCTGAGCTCACATTCTTCCGTCCGGCGGGGAGTGTTTCCTGTCAGACGGAGACCTGACCGACCACGGAAGCCGGCTCGTCCTGAATGGGAATCCGGAACCGTAATATTAATAAAATAATCATTTTCAAAGAAATATGTTTTATAAATTTATTCCGGTAAAATTTGAACTTCCTGTTACATTTTCCTTTATTTGCAAAAATTTTAGAAAACAGGAGGTTTTATGAGCGAGAATCTGGTTATTGTTGAGTCACCTGCGAAAGCCAAAACCATTGGAAAGTTTTTGGGGAAGGAGTTTACGGTAACTTCGAGCATGGGACACATCAGAGATCTCGAGAAGAAGGACTTCGGGATTGACATCGGGAATAATTTTACACCGAAATATATTGTTTCACCTGACAAGAAGAAGATTGTTGCGGACTTAAAGAAGCAGGCAAAGGAAGCGCAGATGGTATGGATCGCGTCTGACGAGGACCGTGAAGGAGAAGCGATTGCCTGGCATTTGAAGGAAGTGTTGAAGCTGGAACCGGAGAAGACAAAGAGGATAGTATTTCACGAGATCACGAAGGAAGCGATCATGAATGCCGTTCGGAACCCCCGTCCCATTGACACGAATCTGGTGAATGCGCAGCAGGCCAGGCGTGTGCTTGACAGGATCGTGGGCTTTGAAGTTTCGCCGGTACTCTGGAGGAAAGTGAGGCCTTCGCTTTCTGCAGGCCGGGTCCAGTCTGTGGCGGTCCGGCTGATTGTTGAACGTGAACGGGAGATCATCAGTTTTCAGAGCCAGTCTTCATTTCGGGTGACGGCTGTTTTTCTTGTTCCCGATGCAGGGGGAAATGTGGTTGAATTAAAGGCGGAGTTGAACAATCGCTTTGCCACACAGGAAGAGGCGAAACATTTCCTGGAGAAATGCAGCAGCGCGGAATTTTCTATTGCAGATATTGTAACGAAGCCGTCCAGACGCTCGCCTGCGGCTCCCTTTACCACCTCCACGCTGCAGCAGGAGGCAAGCCGGAAACTGGGGTTTTCGGTTTCGCAGACCATGTCGGTTGCCCAACGGCTGTATGAAGAAGGAAAAATCACTTACATGCGTACGGATTCGGTGAATCTCTCTTCACTGGCGCTGAACACAGCCAAAAGTAAGATCATCAGCCTGCATGGGGAGAAGTATCTGAAAACCCGCCAATATAAAACCAAATCGAAAGGAGCACAGGAAGCGCACGAAGCCATCCGCCCCACTTATATCGATCAGGAAGAGGTCAGCGGGACTACGCAGGAGAAGAAGCTGTATGAGCTGATCTGGAAGCGCACGATCGCCTCACAGATGGCCGATGCGGAGCTGGAAAGAACAACCATTTCGGTCAGGATCTCCAATTCTTCCGGGCTTTTTCAGGCAGTGGGCGAGGTGATCAGATTCGACGGCTTTCTAAAGGTATATATGGAATCGACCGATAATGAAGAAGAAAACGGCGAGTCCAGGACTTTGCTACCCACTGTGCGTGTAAATCAGGAATTACGGGCCGAAAGTATTCAGGCTACTGAACGGTTCAGCCAAAAGCCGCCACGGTATACGGAAGCCAGTCTGGTGAAGAAACTGGAGGAACAGGGCATTGGCCGTCCTTCTACCTATGCTCCGATCATTACCACCATCCAAAATCGTGGTTACGTGATAAAGGAAGATCGTCCGGGCGTGGAGCGATCCTTTATGCAGTTGACTCTCCGGAACCACAAAATCACAGAAAAACTGAAAACTGAGATGACCGGGGCCGAGAAGTCAAAGCTTTTCCCGACCGACATTGGTATGGTGGTGAACGATTTCCTTGTAAAGTATTTCAAAAAGATCATGGATTACAGCTTTACCGCCCGGGTTGAGGTAAACCTTGATGAAATTGCTGACGGGAAGAAGGTTTGGAATGAGGTGATCGGAGATTTTTACAAGCCTTTCCACAAGAACGTGGAAAGTGTGCTGGAACAATCGGAACGCATTAAAGGCGAACGTTTGCTTGGCAATGATCCGGCGACAGGGAAACCGGTATCTGTGAAAATCGGGCGTTTTGGACCGGTCGCACAGTTGGGTGAAGCAAGTGAAGAAGGGGAGAAACCTCAGTTTGCCAGTCTGCGCACGGGACAGATCCTGGAGACCATCACCCTGGAAGAAGCGCTTGAACTATTTCGCCTGCCAAGGGAAATCGGCGAGTATGAAGATAGCAAGGTAACAGTGGCGATCGGTCGTTTCGGCCCTTATGTGCGCCATAAAAACCAGTTCTTCTCCTTGCAGAAAGGAGACGATCCCTATTCGGTCGATTTACAACGGGCAATAGAACTGATCGAAGCCAAACGCGAGAAAGACAGCAATGCCCTGATCAAGACGTTTGATGAGGAGCCGGAACTGAGAATCCTGAACGGTCGCTGGGGCCCTTATCTTTCATACAAGAAGAAGAATTTTAAACTTCCAAAGGGAACGGACGCTGCTAAGCTGACGATGGAGGAGTGCCTGAAGATTGTTCAGGAAAGCACGCCTGCAAAGAAAGCCAGGAAAAAGTAAGAGTCGTGAGGCCGGGAAATGGCTGAGGAGAACCTTGAACTTTAATTCTGAACTGTAACCATGGATATGGACCTGTATCTCGAGCCGGTTGATTTTTCAAAATTTAAATCTGTCCCCTGGGCGCAGAAAAAGTATACTTTAGGCGCCCTGCTGGAGAAGAACAGGGAGAAGCTTCCTTTGGAAAAAGCAAAAATGGTCATCATCGGTGTGGAGGAGGACCGGAATGCTGTAGTGAAAGGTGCGGCCTAGTCGCCCGACAGGATCAGGCAGCATCTTTACAGTCTAAACAGGATCGCTCCCCGGTTCCGC
>JBFXKJ010000195.1:0-7477 GCA_050173895.1 Mangrovibacterium sp.
CAGAAACAACCCCGCCTGGGTCAGGACCACCGTCTTGTTATCGGGTAGTTCACCTGCCACAACCACAGCTTTTTCATAGCCGGCATGGGTTATCGTGATAAAATCGGTAGCCGAAGCGTTAAACGTGACTTTCCCGTCCTGTGCAGTTTCTTTATGGATGAATCCTTCACCGACGACCACGGCGGCACCGGCAACGGGCTTGCCCAGGCTGTCGGTCACCAGAAGGGCGATATCGATCGATTTGACTTTCGGTTTGGCTTCCTGCGCCTGAAGCGTCCCCGCAAAGAACAGGCAGGCAAGGCAAAAACCGGCGAATTTACACGTCTGTAATATATTCGTTAATCTCATGGTATTCAGTTTTTAATATTCTTACCACACTTCATTCGGCACAAAGTTTCTCATCTTAAAATTATCCTCCGTATTGAACGGGAGGTAATACATGGCATCCTTCCATGCGCTTTGTCTCAGCGCCTCCAGTTGATAGCGGGTGTATTTGAATCCGGTCGGGTAATCGTCGCTTTTCGCCACTTTTTCAATCTGCACACCCATGATCGGGCCTGCATAGGCTTTCGGCGCATCCATCCACCGCCGGATGTCATGGTAATAATGGCCTTCATAAGCGAGCTCCACATTCCGTTCATTTTTGATCCGTTCCCTGAACGTTTCCTTATCGGATGTGAACCGGGACTGCACCGGGGCCATTGCAATGCGGCTGCGAACCAGATTAATGGCATCGACCGCGCTCAGATCAGCTCCGGGGGCCATTCCGTTGGGACCCCATGCTTCATTCGCTGCTTCGGCATAATCCAGGTAAAGTTCGGTGAGGCGCATCAAGGGATCGGTATACAGCACGCTGGTCCGGTTCTTGTTGCTCGCCTCTCCCCAGATTTTCCGGATCATATAACCGGTATAACTCCGTCCCAGGTATTTTGGATCGATCAGTTCGCCATAGCTGGTTACCCCATCCTTTACTTCGAACCAGATCTGGGCCGTTTTGAAACCGGCGACAGGTGCCTGGTTATAGAGGATATCGATATAGAAGCGCGGATCGCGGTCTTTGTAAGGATTCTGTTCATTATAATGCCCCAAAACGGCGGCTGCCGCTCGGTCTTCCTCCGTATTGAGGGGGTCACCCCATTTTGTTTCGAACTTATCGACAAAATTCTGGGTAGGGCATACGCCCGACCAGGAAGATACACTGTTACCGATTACGCCGCAGAAATTTCCGGCATGGGCGCCGTTGTTCCATGAAAGGCTGCCGGCGTGCCAGGCCCATAGCTGTTCATTGGTGTACTTGGTTCCGTAATAGTTTCTCCTATATTCAGATGCATCCAGCAGGCCATACTCATATTGCCGGGCAATCTGAATGGCTTCCCAGCTCGCTTTGGCGGCATCCTCCCACGCCGTCACTCCCTTATCGTTGTTCAGGGGACTGGCAGCATAGAGCAGAGCCCGGGCTTTATAAGCCTTTGCCGCAACTCCGTTTGGTTTTGCCTGATCAGGATCGTCCAGGTGTCCCGGCTGTCCTGGTCCCAGGTCCCGCCGCATACGGCCGGCCTTTTCGTAATAAACGGCTGCCGTGTCCATATCCAGCGCAATCGATTTGAGCGTCTCGTATTTCGACAGTCGGGGAATGTCCCACTGATCGTCAGGTCCCAGGACCTTGGTCAGGTAAGGCATCGGCCCCCAGATGCGCATCAGCTCAAAATGGCAAAAGGCACGCACAAAATGGGCCTGCGCGATCAGGTCATTTTTATCTTCTTCCTTCGCATCCTTCAATTGATCGATCCTTTCGAGGGTCGTATTGCAGATGCGGATACACATGAACATCGACTCCAGGATCGGGCGCCGCTTTCCATCGTAAGTAAACTTGTTCACAAAAGCCGAGACCTGCCCGCTTTTAAAGGTATGCCCCTCCATATAACGTCCCTGGTCGGCCGCATCGGTCAATCCTTCCCAGGAATATTTCTGGTCCCAATGGGAAAAATACCGGGGAAACGCGTTTTTAATGTTATAATCGCGCCAGCCGCCGCTGTAATACTTCTGCCCTTCATAAACAGCGTCAAAAAACTGCCTGAAATTCTCGTATTTCGTAAACACCTCATCCTCCGACAATCCCGATTCGGGTGCTTTATCGAGATAATCTTCCAGACAGGAAGGCATCAGCATGATGACGATTCCTGCCATGATCCAAAATATCTTGTTTTTCATATGTTTATCGTTTCAAATTAACTGTGTATAATTCGCGTACTAAACTTCGTTGCTTTTCTAAAGGACATCGACGTATGGAACTCGCATATAAACATCAACTCGGGAGTTACAGCGCAACATGCTCGTTTCATATCAGTTCTGTTTTTCAGGTTAAAAAGCAAGCTTAACACCGACTTTGAGACTGGACATCTGCGGATAGAAACCTTGCTGGAAATCTTTTCTTTCAGGGTCACCTTCAATAAGGCCGGTCCACGTCCAGAGGTTATTCCCGGTTACGTACAGCAGCATGTTAGATACACCGGCCAATCGTTCCAGGAAGCGGGGGCTGAATGTATAACCCATGTAAACTTCCTTCAACCTCAGGTAATCGGCGTTTCGAAAGAAACGGTCTTCGATCATGACCTGATAACCCCGGTCGGCTTCGCCACCTCCCCAGAAGAGGATATCGGTGCTGCTGCTTCCGCTGTAATGAAGTGCGGAATGGCCTGCATCCGGGTTGTCCGGCCGCCAGTAGTCGAGCTGAGAGGAATGGACACGCCAGTCTCCCTTGATAAATTCCACTTCATAGGTTTGATTGTACTGGACATACTTCCCGATGTTGCCCTGGAACAAGACGTTGAAATCGAATTTCTTCCAGGTGAAACCTCCGGAGAAAGAAAAGGTGAGAGGCGGATAAGTCAAGCCTTTGATCGGGTATTTGTCAAGGCTGGTGATCGATCCGTCGACCATATAATCCAGAAACTTATAGTCACCCACGATCAGCTTTTCGAGGGCGATCGGCGATGGATTGGAATGAATATCATCGATGGAGGTATAATATCCTGCGCCTGTCAGTTCCACCCCGCTGAATTCAAGTCCTTCGAGCCCGAATTCGGAGCTGAGCATTTCACTGAGCGGCTTTCCTTCCAGCTTGGTATGCCAGGGAGCGTACGGGGGATCGTCCTTGAACAGCACCCGGTTTTCATTGAAGCCCAGAATTCCTTTCAAATTATATTCGAATTCAGGATTCACTTTCCGGTTCCATCCGATTTCCACTTCGATTCCATGTTTCTTCACTTTCCCCATATTGAGTTCCTTAAATGAGTTGCCCACTAACATGGTCACACTTTTGGGGGTAAGCAGCATTTGATCGCGCTTCTCATCGAAGAGATCCACGGTAAGAGTGAATTGATCTTTGAAGAGGGCAAGTTCAATACCCAGGTCTTTTTTGCGGGCCTCCTCCCACTGGGCATACAGGTTAGCGCCCAGGTCCTCGTGAATATATCCGCGGGAGTCCTTATAATAATCACTGATGTACAACCAGCGGCTGCGGGCATAGTCGCTTCCCACTTTCCCGTCGGAATAACGGAATTTCAGCTTGCTCACCCAGGGAAGGGCATTCTTAAAGAAATGCTCTTCGGAGAGCACCCATCCGACTGCAGCCGACGGGAAGAACCCGAAACGTTTTGAGGGAGAAAACCTTTCGGAACCGGTATACCCGACATTCAGTTCGACCAGGTATTTATGAGAATAATCATAGGTGACCCTTCCTACCAATGCCTCATTGTAATAGGCAAAATCGGTTTCCTTATTCTTCTCTTCCCGGTTGATCAGCGCCAAACCGGTTACGGTATGGTTATTGAATGTCCGGTTATAATTAAGAGCCAGTTCATAATACAGATTGCGGTAATAGCCGTCTTCCATTCCTCCCACATTGATATCGAGAGGCAGCTGTTTGTAAACCTCATTTCCCTGTCCTGCGCGGATCCACGGGTTTTCATCGGTTCCGATCTTTGTGAAATCGAGCCGGTATTCGGGGAAAGACCAGTTGGCATACAGCGAACGGCTTTCAAAGTAGGTATTCAACGAAACCTTTCCTTTGAACGACAGCCCCTTGGTGATAAAGTCAAGTTCCTGGTTCAGCACCAGGTCTGTATAGAGTTTGGTTTCGGTGTACTGTCGAAACTCGCCGTTATTCAATGTGTTGTAAGGATTGCCTGTATATTCCCCGTAAGCCTGCGAGTGGCGCATTCCGGTGGCATCGGGATAATCAAGGTCGGGCACTTCCTCCAGTACCCAGGCGGGGAAATAAGCCGGGAAACGAGCCGGACTTGTGGAATACATATTCCTCCAGGGAGAGCTGTTCGGCTGATTCCGGACACCTGTGTCTCCACCGAGGTTAAACGACAAAACGGTCGACTTACTGAGGGTAAAATCGACGTTTGCCCGGTAATTATAGCGGTTGTATTTATAATTCAGGTCGTAGAAACCATCCTTGGCCGCGTCAAAGAAGCTACCCTCATGCGTATAACCCAGAGAGCAGAAATATTTAATGAAATTGGTCCCGCCGGTCAGGTTGAAATTGGCATTGAAGGTCGGCGCGAAGGGTTTCGATAACAGGTCGAACCAGTCGACGTTGGGAAACTGAAGCGCGTTCAGACGGGATGACGGGTTTTTGTATTCTTCCAGTTGCCACTGCGGGATCAGATCGGAGAATTGCTGCCCGTTCATCAGTGCCACGTTGTACATACTCATGGTTGTGTATGAACTGATGTGATCGGGAATACGGGTAGCCCTTTCCATACCGTACGAGGCAGTGATATCAAGTTTGGGACTTCCCATGGTGCCGCGTTTGGTCGTGACGATGATCACTCCGTTGGCCCCTTTGGCCCCGAATACGGCTGTTGCCGACGCATCTTTTAAAACGGAAATCGTATTGACCTCATTGGGATCCAGGTCGGAAAAGTCTCTCTCGATCCCGTCGACCAGCACCAGCGGCGAAGAGCCGTTCCAGCTGGACAATCCGCGGATATATATTTCGGAATTGTTCTGTCCGGGCTGCCCGCTTTGCTGAACAGTCAGCACACCGGAGAGTTTCCCGGTGATGGCATTGGTGACATTGGTCGTACCGGAACGCATCAGTGCAGCGTTGTCGACCTGGGTTATAGCCCCGACCACGCTTTCCTTCTTCTGAACACCATAACCGACCACGACAACCTCTCCAATCCCAAGTTCTGCCTTTCTCAACCTGATATTAAAGACTGTCTGATTGGCGATCGCCACCTCCTGCGATTGCATCCCCACAAATGAAAAAGAAAGGATTTTCGCATCGAGGGGAACCTCAAAACTGAAATTACCATCAATGTCGGTAACGGTTCCAACGGTGGTTCCTTTTACAATAACCGCACATCCCGGAACCGGCTCCCCGGTGTCGTCGATCACCTTTCCCTTTACCGGTTTTCTCTGTTCGGCAGGAAACTCAACAGTGACCGGCGGCTTAATCCCTTCCAGTTTTGCAATCTGTCTGGTAATAACGACCTGCCGGTCATAAATGTCGTACTGATTTTCGCTCTTGTCAAAAACCTGTTCCAGTATTGTTTCAACAGTCTTGTTGTTCGCTTTGACACTGACCTTCCTTTCCAGATTGATATCATTTTCATCATATATAAAAATGAATTCGCTGTTTCTTTCGATTTCTTCCAGGACGGTAGAAACGGCAGCATCCTTAAAGCTTAAACTCAGCCTCGTCTGCTGAGAATAGCTGCTTGCTGAAACAGAGGTCACTATCAGGAACAAAATCGCCGAAAGTAATTTCATCTTCAACAGAATTTGGGAACTACATCCAAAACGGAAATAGCATAACCTCCGATTTTTTTTCATAGTTTTGTACTGTTTATTTACTATTAAATAAATTGTTATGGAAGCCGGTGAAGTGATTGGCGTTGCTCACCGGCTTTTTGCTTTCTTCATTTGAAGGCATACCGCTGTTTCGGGTATTTCCTTCGGCTGGATGTGGATCATTTCATTTTCACGTAAGTTTAAAGAATTAGCACTGTTAGTTAGTATTTAGTTTTAAAATGTGTTTCGTCTTTCTTTGTTACTCATCCTCTTTTTATCACACAGATCTTTCCGTCCTGCTCCCGGAACGACACCTTCGATAAGCGGGAGATTACGTTAAGGACGTCCGCCAGTGAATCTTTCAGATCCAGTTTCCCGCTGATACGCCCCCTGTCAAACCGGACGTTGTCTATATCAAATTTCACATTATAATATCGTTCTATCTGAGCCAGTATCCCGACAAGCGGTTGACGTGAGAAGTACATCCAACCGTCTTTCCAGGACACGGAATTGATGGCATCGGGCTCGTCTTTCACCCGGAACTGTTTTCGCTCTTTACTGAATATTGCACGCTGATTTGGTTTAAGGACGACCTCCCCGGAAACAAATCCCAGTGAATTTTCAGTTTGCAGCACCACTTCCCCTTCGATCAGGACTGTCGAGACAAAAGGAGTATTGTTGTAGGCCTTTACATCGAAACGGGTGCCGGTCACTTTAACCTTATGCTCACTGGTGATCACATAGAACGGCACTTCCGGATTGCGGGCAACCTCGAAATAAGCCTCCCCGACGAGAAAAACTTCCCGTTTTTGTTTGCTGAAATGCGATGGAAAAATCAGCTTGCTCCCGGCATTTAAAAAGACCAGCGTGCCGTCTTCCAACTTTAAATTCGATCTTTTGCCAAACGGGACGATGACCTGGTTCATTTCCTTTTTTTCCTTTTCGCTCAGGCTCACCAGTTCCTCGTTGATTTGGACCGCCTCCCCTTTCTCCCCAAAAAGAATGGTAGGCTGGTCGCCTGTTGCCTCCAATTGCTTATTTTTGGACAGGATCAGCCGGATTTCGCCCGAGTCCATCGCATCGGTGTGTTCGACCAAAGAGGAATAAAACTTATTATATCCGGATCGTCTCGAACCCTGCCATCCAATCACGAACAATGCGGCCAGGAAAAGGCAAGCCGCTGCCGACCACACAAAACGCATCCTGATGTTCTTTTTTCTGCAGGCCTCGATACTCTTCCAGACTGAATTTTTCACCGCTGGCGGAGCATCGGCTCCTTTTTGACGGAGAGCAACAAGTATGACCCTCGCGTCTTCAATGATTTCAAAGGCTTCGGGATGTCTTGAGACAAACGATTTCCAGTGAGCTTCATCCGGTCCTTTCTTATCATATGTCCATCTCTGGAAAGACTCGTTACAGATCAGGTCTTCGACTGAGAGCTTTATATTTTTCTTCGTTTTCATTTATTGCGTAAACAGAGGGCAGGTAATCCCTTCATTTTATTTAAAGAGGATGCGAAAATGAAAACGTTATCAAAAAAATACCTTTTTTTAATATTTCGGAGAAAAAAAACAAGAAAAAGATTGGAATCTTAGTTGCAATGTTCTGCCGGTTCAACCGTAACACTTTGGTTTTCATGCGTATAAATAAGACGGATATGACTAATTGC
>JBFXKJ010000196.1:0-7458 GCA_050173895.1 Mangrovibacterium sp.
AATTTGTTTCAGCTCAAAAAACCGGTCGCTTTGAATTTCCCGGGGATCCATTTTTTCATGTTCCCAGGTCGTATAATACGGGATGTGCGCCGCGTATCCGCCCAGCCGGATCACCGGCAAAATGTCCGAACGCAGGGAATTCCCGACCATCAGGAACCGCTGCGGGGGAGTCTCCAGATGATAGAGTAATTCGCGGTAATTCTCCTCTCTTTTATTGGTCATGATCTCAATATGATGAAAATACTGCCGTAAGCCCGATTTTTTAAGCTTCCGTTCCTGATCGAGCAAATCGCCTTTTGAGGCGACCACCAGGCGATAGCGGCCGTAAAGTTTTTCAAGCAGGTCAACCACACCATCCAGTAAAATCACATCCTTTTGCAACATCCGCTTTCCAATGGCAATGATCGCCTCAACCTGCTCCGGACGCAGCTTATTGTCCGATACCAGCAGGGCTGTTTCAATCAACGACAGCATAAAAGCCTTAATCCCGTAGCCATACAGCTCCATATTTTCCATTTCAACCCGGTATAAAGCACTTACCGTATCCTCAACGGTCGAGTAGGAAGCCATTACCTGGCAGAATTCATGTTCGGCATCGCGGAAAAAATTTTCGTTTTCCCATAACGTATCATCCGCATCGAAAGCAATTACATCTATTTCCATCGTACTCATCTTAACAGCTATGTACCGGGCCTGCTGCACGCAGCCTCCGGAAGCGCAAATTTACACAAGGAATAACAAATTAGCCGCCTCCGGAGATTGATTATAAACCGCTCAGTTAACCTGCTGTTCCCAAAAACTTAACAATTAAACTTTTTATTCGGGAATACCGGATTTTAAAGAGAAAAATGTACTTTTGCAAGTCATTTTTAGAACAAAATATCAGCAAAACCGAAAATCTGCAGGTAAGCGGGCCCGGTATCATATTCCCGCCGTAGGGAGTTCAAAAGCCGGCGAAATTCGAAGGCAGTTAATAAAAAGCTACAGGACATGAAACGTGAAAAAATAAAAGAGATCCTGGCCGGCGGACAAACCGGACGGCCGGTACTGGTAAAAGGATGGGTGAGAACAAAACGGGAAAGCAAGAATGTCAACTTTATTGCCCTGAATGACGGTTCAACCATCCATAATTTGCAGATCGTGGCTGATGTGGAAAAGTTCGGCGAGGATTTCCTGAAAGACATCAATACCAGCACGTCCCTGTCTGTAACAGGCGAGCTGGTCGCTTCGGCAGGAAGCGGGCAGGCAGTTGAACTGACCGCATCCGAAATCATCCTGTATGGCAAGGCTGATCCGGATAAATATCCGATCCAGCCAAAGAAACACAGCCTTGAATTCCTGCGCGAAAATGCCCACCTGCGTTTCAGGACGGCAACCTTCAGCGCCGTGTTCCGTATCCGGCATGCCATGGCGTACGCTATTCATAAATATTTCAATGACAAGGGATTTTATTATCTGCATACCCCGATCATTACCGCCTCAGATGCAGAAGGTGCCGGACAGATGTTCCGGGTATCCACGCTTCCGCCTTTGAACCCGCCCACAAATGAGCAAGGACAGATCGACTACAGCCAGGACTTCTTTGGGCGCTCCACCAATCTGACCGTATCGGGACAGCTGGAAGGAGAACTGGGGGCAACGGCACTGGGCGAAATTTATACCTTCGGCCCCACATTCCGCGCTGAAAACTCCAATACAACCCGGCATCTTGCCGAATTTTGGATGATTGAGCCGGAAATGGCCTTTTATGAACTGAAAGATAATATGGACCTGGCCGAGGAGTTCCTGAAGTTCCTGATCCGCTACGCGCTCGACCACTGCATAGACGACCTGAAATTCCTGAGCAACCGCCTGCAGCAGGAAGAAAAAAATAAACCTGAGGACCAGCGTTCGATGGAGCTGATCGAAAAACTGCAGTTTGTGCTTACGAACGATTTTGTCCGCTGTACCTATACCGAAGCCATCGACATCCTCAGAAATTCAAAGACCTACAAAAAAGGAAAATTCCAGTACCCGGTCGAATGGGGCGTTGACCTGCAAAGTGAACATGAGCGTTACCTGGTTGAAAAGCATTTCCAAAAGCCTGTGATCCTGATCAACTATCCCCGGGAAATAAAGGCTTTCTACATGAAGCAAAATGAAGACGGCAAAACGGTTGCAGCCATGGATGTGCTCTTCCCTCAGATCGGTGAAATTATCGGCGGCTCGGAACGTGAATCCAACTACGATAAGCTGGTGACCCGCATGACCGAAATGGGTATCCCCTCTAAAGAAATGTGGTGGTACCTGGATACCCGCCGCTTTGGAACTGTCCCTCATTCCGGATTTGGGCTTGGCTTTGAACGGTTTATCCTGTTTATCACAGGAATGGGAAACATCCGCGATGTCATCGCCTTCCCGAGAACCCCCAAAAATGCGGAGTTCTGATCACAGGCTATCTCCCGATTGCCGGTTGAAAATCACGTATGGAGTTTCACGGCCTGATTTTTGATGTGTGCGCGGGAATGCGCCCTCTTTCCTGTTTTTTTCCTATTTTTGTAAAGCAGAATATGTATATTTGAAAAAACAGGAAACGATGCCATCTCAGAAACTCAGCTTACAGCAAAAATTACTTCAAAAGCTTTCACCTCAGCAAATCCAGGTGATCAAGCTGCTGGAGATCCCTACTGTTCAGCTTGAGCAGCGCATAAAAAAAGAGCTGGAAGAAAATCCTGTCCTGGAACTGACCAGTGATTCCCCATCGGATGATTCAGAGGAACAGGAAGATCAGTCAGCCGGAGAAACCGAGAGCGACAGCGACGAGTTTTCGCTCGAGGACTACATGGACGACGACGATATACCCGAGTACAGGCTTTCATCCAATAACTATTCAAAAGACGACAAACAACTTGATGTCCCCTTTTCTGCCGGAACGAGTTTTCATGAATCGATGGCCGAGCAACTCGGACTGGCAAACCTGACAGAGGTCCAGAAGCAGCTTGCCGAGTATATTATCGGCAATATCGATGAAGATGGCTACTTGCGGCGCGATCTTGCTTCCATCAGCGATGACCTTGCCTTCAACGTGAACATGGACGTCAGTGAAAAAGAACTGGAAGAGATCCTGACAATTATTCAGGACTTTGACCCTCCCGGTGTAGGAGCGCGGGATCTGCAGGAATGCCTTCTGCTGCAGATCAAACGGAAGAGAGAAACGGAAGCGACCCTTCTGGCCATAAAGATCCTTCAGGGCAGCTTTGACGAGTTTACAAGGAAACATTACGATAAAATTATCCGCAAATACGAGATTACCGAAGAGGAACTCAAAAACGCAATCAACGAAATCCTCCGGCTTAACCCGAAACCGGGGAGTTCATACAGCAATCCGCTGAGCAAATCAAACCAGGTAATCGTACCCGATTTCATTCTTGAAAACAACGACGGCGAACTTCAGCTTTCACTGAATCAGCGAAATGTACCCGATCTGAGGATGAACAATACCTATATGGAAATGATGCGGTCGTATAACGAAAACAGGAAGAACATTTCCAGGGACCAGAAAGATGCGCTGTTGTTTGTTAAGCAGAAAATGGATTCGGCCAAATGGTTTATTGATGCCATTCGCCAGCGGCATCAGACCTTGTTACTCACCATGTCCGAGATTATCGATTTTCAAAAGGAATACTTTCAGGACGGCGATGAAGCAAAGCTCAGACCGATGATCCTGAAGGATATCGCAGACAGGACGGGGCTTGACATTTCGACTATCTCCAGGGTTTCAAACAGCAAATATATCCAGACCCACTTTGGGATCTTCCCACTCAAATATTTCTTCTCGGAAGGCATGCAAAAGGACACCGGCGAGGAAGTTTCAACCAGGGAGATCAAGAAGATCCTGGAAGAATGTATTTCCGGCGAAAATAAACACCGCCCGCTGACCGACGACAGGCTCGCCCAGATCCTGAAGGAAAAGTCATATCCCATTGCCCGCCGGACGGTGGCCAAATACCGCGAACAGTTGGGTATCCCCGTTGCCCGCCTGAGAAAAGAACTTTAAACAGAGACTATGAACACCAAGCAGTCTTTTGCCTATGCCGTTTCTGCCGTTTTTCATCCGCTGGTGATCCCCACCCTGGCATATTTGCTGCTGATGAACTCGGGCTTCTACTTTGCACTTTTGCCGTTTCAGGCAAAAAAGGTGATCATCATGGTCGTTTTTCTCAGCACCTTTCTGCTTCCGCTGATCAGTATCATTTTGATGGGTCTGCATACACGCATCAAACCGGATCTGGATAAAAGCTCCGAACGGGTGATCCCCATGCTCTCTGCAGCGGTCTTTTATTATGTGGGGTACTATGCGCTCGGACGCCTCGAAATTTACCCTGTCTTTAAAGTATTCCTGATCTCCTCAATCCTGATCATTGTGATCCTGATGCTCGTTTCCGTCAGGTGGAAAATCAGTGCGCATATGGCAGCCATCGGGGGTCTGATCGGAATATTTACCGCACTCTCCCTGCGACTTGGAACCAATAATTCCCCCATACTGGCAGTTCTCATTGCGATTGCCGGTTTGGTCGGCTCATCCAGGCTGATCCTGGGAAAGCACACCCCGCTTCAGATTTATGCAGGTTTTTTTGCAGGCTTCGCCGTGAATTACCTGATCATTCACTTTATCTGAACAGTCCCTCTCTGCCGAAGGCATCAGTGCCCGCTTCGCCTATTCTACAAACTTATAACCAATCCCTTTCAGGGTACGGATATGGTTATTCCCGATCTTCTCGCGCAGTTTGCGAATATGAACATCGATCGTCCGGTCGCCGACAACGACGTTATCTCCCCATACGGAATAATAAATTTCCTCCCGCGTAAACACCTTCCCTGGCTTGGAAACCAAAAGAGAAAGCAGTTCGAACTCCTTTCTGGGAAGAATCATTTCCTCTCCGCTTTTCTTAATCAGATACCGCTCCTTGTCAATGACCAGATCGCCGATCGTGAGCGAACTGCCATGTTCGGCCGAAACAACTGAGGCCACATTGACGCCACTCCCTGTCCTTTTAAGCAGCGCCTTTACCCTGCTCACCAGAACCTTCGGACGGATAGGCTTGGTAATATAGTCGTCTGCACCTGCCTCAAAACCGGCAATCTGTGAATAATCCTCGCCCCGTGCCGTCAGAAACGCGATGATGCTGCCCTGCAGCTCGGGGATCTTCCTCATTTCCTCACAGGCCGCAATCCCGTCCATTTCCGGCATCATGACGTCCAGAATAATCAAATGGGGCACCTTTTTGGTGGCAATTCTAATTGCTTCCGCTCCATTTTGCGCTGTATATACCTTGAAACCTTCTTTTTCAAGATTATAGCTGATGAACTCAAGGATATCCACTTCATCGTCAACAAGAAGGATTTTATATTTCTCTTCACTCATAGGAACAGTATTAAGAGATGCAAATTTGATCCGGAATATAAAATGAATTCAGAATTCAGGTGAAATTTACTATTTTCAATCCAATTTCGGCATCACACAGCCGTTTATTTCGCTTTTTCCAGCGTAAATGTAAAAGTCGTGCCTTCATCCACCACCGATTTAACATTGATGGTTTGCTTATGGGCCTCAATAATGTGTTTCACAATAGAGAGGCCAAGGCCCGTCCCGCCCTGCTCCCGGGAGCGTGATTTATCTGCCCTGTAAAAACGTTCAAAGATCCTGGGCAGGTCGCTTTTTTCAACCCCGATCCCATTGTCCATCACTTCGACCATCACCGTGTCCTTTAAATCATAAAACGACACTTTGACAAAGCCGTTTTTCTTTCCGTATTTCACGCCGTTTACAACCAGGTTGGTCATAACCTCCATGATTCTTTTCTTGTCGGCACGGACCATTACCGGACGGGAAGGCCGCTCCATCAGAAGCTGGATATTCCGTTCATTCGCCATCATCAGCTCCATATCGAAAGCCTCGTCTACCAGTTTTACCAGGTCGAAGCTGTCAACTCTCAGCTTCAGCTCACCCGACTCCAGTTTGGTGATCGACTCCAGATCTTCGACGATCGAGATCATCCGGTCAATGCTTTTTTCGGTCCTCTTCAGGTATAATTTGTTGATCTTCGGGTCATCGAGACCTCCCTCCAAAAGGGTCAGAATGTATCCCTGAATATTGAAAATAGGCGTTTTGAGTTCATGCGACACATTGCCGACAAATTCCTTCCGGTACCGCTCCAGGTCTTTCAGTCTTGAAATCTCCTGTGCCTGGTGTCTGGCCCACTCCTCCACCTCCTTTCTCACGTCTCCAATAATGTCCCCGTCCTGCCTTCCCCTTTGCTCGTGCGCATCGGGCTTTTCCCTGATCAGCCTGTATACCGGTTCAATTTTGTTGTTAATATGCTTTTTCAAAATATAGGCAAAAAGCTTATACTGCAGGTAAAAAAGAATGGGGATCAGGATCAGGTCAAGATAGAACGGACTGTCAAAAAAGGTTATAATCGCTATAAAGGCGACATTGATAAAAGTAATGGTAAGAGAAATATACAATGCCAGCCGCTTTACGGGATACGTCTTCATACTCTGTCATTTTTACGGCAGTACCGGACTTGCACGAGCATACTCTCATGGTCGCCCATTTAGTCATGCATTTGCTCCGGTCTTCCGGCAGCAAAAATATAACAAATAAATGTGTTTATAAATACCGGCTGTTTGTTCGCTCTTTGAGGAATAGTATTATTTTTGCCGGGAAAAGCAAGATAATCTTAAGTATGGAACAATACTACCTCATCCTGGTCGTAGTCTTGTTTGCTCTGGCCATTTCAGATCTGGTGGTGGGAGTAAGTAACGACGCAGTTAATTTCCTGAACTCCGCTTTCGGATCAAAAGCCGCTTCCAAATGGGTCATTTTCGCTGTCGCCAGCGCAGGCATCTTAATAGGTGCAACCTTCTCCAGCGGCATGATGGAGGTGGCCCGAAAAGGGATCTTTCATCCCGACATGTTTACATTCTCGGAGATCATGATCATCTTTCTCTGTGTGATGATCACCGATGTGATCATTCTCGATCTTTTCAACACACTGGGTTTGCCCACATCGACAACGGTTTCGCTCGTTTTTGAACTCCTGGGTGCTGCAGTGGCCGCTTCTGTGGTCAAAATTCTGAGAACAGGAGAAAGTCTTTTGGACTTGTCCAGATATATCAACACCGAAAAAGCTTTCGCCATTATCACCGGCATCCTGGTATCGGTGGTGATTGCCTTTGTCGTCGGCGCTATTGTTCAATACATCACCCGGATTATTTTCTCCTTCCGGCTGAATAAGACACTACCCTATTACGGTGCGTTGTTCGGAGGGATGTCGATCGCGGCAATGACTTACTTCATGATTATCAAGGGTTTGCAGGACACAGTATTTGTCAGTGAAGAAAAAATGGCCTTTGTGAAGAATCACATGTTTTTCATTCTTATGGTCAGCTTTGTCGGCTGGACGGTCATCCTGC
>JBFXKJ010000197.1:0-7441 GCA_050173895.1 Mangrovibacterium sp.
TTTTAGTAATGCCTTTATAATCGCATGTCACGACTGCTGTGCCCGAAGTTGATTCGGCTTGAGTAATTCCTACTTTCACTGCATGATTGTCAGCAAAGGCCGTCACCACCGGCAATTGGCTGTTACCTGAAGGAAGACTGACCGTAGTCTGATACTGGTCATAACCAACAATTCCGTTTGCATTGGTCGATCTGACCGGAACGGCGGGAACATCAACCGCTTTGCCGTTCACGGCAATACTTATTTTAGGCGCGACAGGTCGTTCGATCGGCTTTTTGGCGGAACTGAAACCAAGGCCGATAAAATCGAAAAGTGCGTCGGAATCAGAACCTTCGGCCACAAGGAAGATTGCATGTTTTTTATCCAGGTGGTCAACGAATGTCGAAACATCGACGGTGAACTTTGTTATTTCCTGTGGTGAATTTGCCGGAACCGCAATTTCGGCAATTTTCTTTCCTTTCCATGTTTCGTTGTCCCAGGGGCCGTCCAGCCAAATGTTTACCTTGAAGTTTTTTGCAGTTTTAGGTGTAAGAAAAAGGTTGAAGGCTGTTTTATTGCCTTTGCCGGTTCCGTCAAAAGCTTTCAAGCCGTTTTGATCCTGCATGAGTCCTCCGAAACCAAAATACTTAAATCCAACGACCGTTCCGTCCTTCATGTTGGTAATGGGCATGTGATTATCCCAAATATCCCATGAATCCTGTTGGAGACTCGCATCGGAAAGGTAACAGGCATATCCGGCCGAATAATATTGATAAGGATTGAGCCCGTAGATATGAAAACCTTCGGAAGTTACTTCGGCTCCTTTGTATTCGTTTCCGTTACTATCTTTTGCCTTCCAGATATGATCTCCCGAATAAGGGTCATACCCCCTGATGGTCAGACTTCCACCTTCAGCGACCGGCTTTTCATCCCACTCGATGGCAACGGGCGCTACCATAGCCTGACGGGCAAAGCCAAACCCCCTGGGCGGACGATGATAAAATACATACCATTGCCCGTTGATCTGCTGAATGCTGCCATGCGTATTATGCCCTGCATTCGTGGTTTCAATTTTTGAACCATCCTGGTTAAGCACCGGAGCACGGGAATCGACCAAAACGCCGCCGCTTTTCCACGGCCCCAGCGGAGAGTCGCCTACGGCATAACGCAAAGTTGAATTGGAGCTGCCCACGCCATATTCCGGGCCTGAATAGCCGCTGAAAACAGTGACATATTTATTGCCGACCTTACGGATGGACGAAGCTTCGAAAAAGTTGAATGTCTTCAGATCCTGGTCGGGATAAACGTTTGGATATACCGTCCCTTGCGGGTCCCTGATCTCGCCGTAGCGGAAACTGGCAGGCATCAGATAGTTGACAATTTCGGTCCCGGGACGTAAAGAATACATGGTGTTCTGATCTAACTGAGCTGCCATCGACCGCTGAAATCCCCAAAAACCGTATGCCCTGAAACCAGTTTCGAAATCAGGATCCCGGGGGTCGGTAACATATTCAATATAAACCGCCGGATCGAAGCCCAGAATGCTTCCAGGCAAAGTGCGTGTTCCGTCTTCGGTAAGGTTGATCGGTTCAAAAGGGCCATCGGGGCGGTTTCCTTTGGCAACCATTGCTTCGCGGTTTCTTCCCCTGCTGTGCGGATACAGGTAGTATTCTTTGACGCCGTTTTTTCGTTTCACTTCGACCAGGTCGGGTGCATACATCACATCCCATTGTCCCTCAACCTGATAAGTGAAAATAGCCCCTTCATCTCGCCATTCCGACAGGTTTTCAACAGGGGCCGACCACATCCTGATGTCGGGCCCGCAATAACTGCTAAACCGTACATCGTGAGAACCAATTATGTAAGCCCTGTATTTACCGGGATTATCAGGATCTTCAAACACGCGCGGCTCGCCATCGGGTAAATGTTCCCACAAAGGGAGATACGGATTGCCCGCTCCCCAATGGACCTGTTTGTTGTCCGGATGACCATCATATTGCTGTTTGCTTTCTGCTTTTACGCCCGCACCAAAAAACAGGATTGCGGACAGAACAACCAATCGAAACAGGTCTTCTTTTTTTAAAGCGAATTCCTTTTTTCTCATGAACAATTTATTTTACAATAGTTTATAATTCAGGAATTGTATTATTGGCTGAGCAAGCATATAGTCCCCGCGGGCAACTGGTAAAATATTCTCATCTGCTTGTTATTTCTTCCTTACCAGCCGGATATAATAGACCGGTCCGGCTGTATTTCTTTGTAATGACTGAAATTTCACCCTGATGTTTTCCTTTCCCTTGACCATTGAATCGGGAATAGCATATTCCACTTCCAGAAACTTCGATTGGTTCCATCGCCCGGTATTGTCTTCGGTCAGCAACTTTTCATCGTCAATATAAATATCAAATTTACGACCTCCCCATTCGGCTCCCCAGTAGCGAACGATCAGGCTCAGCCCGGTTTCAGAATTAGCTGCCATTTGATAACTAAAGAAACCGCCTTCGCGTGCGTCCCGATAAAATTTATCCATGTTAGTACCTGTCCCTGAATTTTCCTTTTGAATCAAATGATCCGCTTCGGGCTGCTGTTCTCCCGGCGCTACAAAGTCGATGGTACGGCTTTGCAGTTCCAGTTTGTGCTTTTCCAGAACTGCCACCGAGTCAAGATAATGGCGGTATTGCGCAGGGGAAAGGGCCATCCAGTATATCATATATCTGGCATCGTGGATCTTATAAAATGGTTCAAACACAGCATTGACCGGGTTTACCATTTTTATTTTCGAGGCCGAGAATGTCAAAGGTTTACCTTCAACAGGCTCTAATTTTTCAGCAATTTTGGAAATGTCATCTTCTATGATGATGGGCGCCTGATCGACAGGCAGCCTTTTCCCATGTGCAATATGCCCCCAACGGCTGTCATTGGCAACCAATCCCGATAAATCTTCGGTTCCTGTTTTAGCGCCCAGCAAAATGGGACCATGCATAACAGCTATATAATCAGGCACATTTGGTAGTTGTTCAACCGAATTGGCCATAGGCAGCAAAAGACGGATTTCATCACCTGCCTTCAGCCTCCTTCCGGGAGTGATATAACCGGAAGGCAGCATTTTATATTTTGTTTCTTTGCCGTTCACCAGCACTTTTAACGCGTTGCTTTTCACCCACGATGGATAACGGATAATCAGATTAACCGGTGATGATATTTCTTTTATTTTCAATACTGTTTGCTCTTCATAAGGAAATTGGGTTTCCTGTGTGAGTTTTAGTCCCTTCTCCATCCAGGTGAGTTCCGACGCAATAAACAGGTTCAAAAACAGCGAATCTTCGTGATGAGTATAAATAAGATGATTGTACTTCCCGTGGTTTTCCATGCCGCTGCCTACACAACACCACATGGCCTGGTTAGGGCTTGAATAAACCCGGTAGTGACGGGGGCGTGCAGGGGTAAAATACACATATCCTCCATGTCCGGGATGCTGGCTTGATAAGATGTGATTGTACATGGCCCTCTCGTAGAAATCAATATACTTTGCCAAAGGATGAACGCGAAACAAGCCTTCGGTCAATTTCAACATGTTATAGGTATTGCATGATTCCGGCCCTTCCACATCGTTTACAAAATCTTCGCAGGAAGCAACGCCGGGAAAAAATTCCCGCCGGCTGTTCCCTCCGAAAGCAAGCGTTCTGTTTCGTGTAACTGTTTCCCAAAAGAAACTGCCGGCATCGGCATATTTTTTATCATGCGAAAGCTCTGCTATTCGTTGAAAGCCCACAGCTTTTGGAACCTGCGTATTGGCGTGTTTGTTGTCAAGGTTATCAATATGTGCAGCCATCGCATCGAGCAATATGTTGTGCGAGAACCGCTTTGCGGCTACCAGATATTTGTCGTCACCTGTCATATAATAGGCGTCGGCAAAAACCTCATTCATACCACCATGTTCCGTCGCAAGCATCGACTGCATTTGTTCGTCGGTGAGGGCGGAAGTGATATGAATGCCCCAATCACAAAATTTCAGGAAAATATCCCTGGCCTCTTCGTTACCTGTGTAAGCCCAGGCATCCCGCAGTCCGGCATACATTTTATGCACATTGTACCAGGGTACCCATGAAGCATTATAAACAGAGAAGTCGCCTTTCTGCAATTTGCTCCATATTGCGGCGGAGTTAGGCATGCCGCCGGCATAACCAGTGCCCCACTCCGGATTGTTGATGGCATTTGCCTCCTGACAAGCCTTAAGTTCAGAAAGGATGTAGTCCATGCGTTTTTTGCATTCGGCATTACCGGTAACCGCATAGTTCTGAGCCACTGCTGTTAAATAATGGCCACCCACATGCCCGTCCAGCCCCTCCCAATTGGAAAAACCTTTTGCCTTTTCGGGCAGGCCGGCTTCCTTCCGGTAAGGCGCTAATAAATGGTCAACATCATACGACAGGAGAACCCGGATATTAACATCGCCGGCATGTTTAAAAGGCCCGTCAAGTAACTTTACAGATGCCGGTGGAAATTCATTCCTGTAAAGTTTATCCTGTGCCAGGGCAGCGCCGCAAAACATAAACAACCCGGCAATCAAGCCGGCCTTCAATTTTACTGTTTTCATTCGATTCATTCTTTTCCAAACAAAAGACCTCATGGTAAATACACAAAAAAGCAAATTTTTCATCTTTCCTTATTCTTTCAAGTGGGGCGGGTTTCGTTGCTCCGGTATTGTAAAGTTAAAAAGCTGCCGAAACAGAGAGTTATAATTTAAGCTATATAATTTTTAAATTCGGATAAATGAAGGTTGAAATAATGATACGAACAGGGCGTAAGCTTAAATCAGCCAGGGTCCAGCTGACTCTTCATTCCCTAAAATTCATTTTTACTTGCCCAGGTTTGCTTGTTATCCGTATATTAGTAGTCAATATAAATCATACCTCATGTTGAAAACTAATACCGGAACGATGATGACCTGCAAAAAGACGCTGTACTCGTTAATTCTGTTTTTGTTTGTTGTGAGTGCCTGTAACAGCCCGACCGTTGTTCCGCAGACAGATTCGCTGCCAAGAAGCACGCCGGAGGCGGAGGGAGTTTCTTCACTGGGGATAATCGGTTTTTTGGAAGCTGCAGAAAACAGTAAACACGAGCTTCACAGTTTTATGTTTCTGCGTCACGGGAGAGTGATCGCAGAGGGTTGGTGGAAACCCTATTCTCCCAATCTGAGGCATACGATGTATTCGCTGAGCAAAAGCTTCACCTCAACGGCGGTAGGTCTTGCCGTCAGGGAGAAATATTTATCGGTCGATGATCCCGTTGTTTCTTTCTTTCCGCAAGATCTTCCCGACAGCGTCAGTCCATTTCTGGCAGACATGAAAGTAAAAGATTTATTGATGATGTCGGCGGGTCAGGAACCGGATCCGACCGCCACCATTGTAGCAGACGACAGCAATTGGGTGCAGGCGTTTTTGAGAAGCCCGGTGGTCCATGATCCCGGCACCAAATTCCTTTATAACTCAATGGCCACTTACATGCTGTCTGCCATTGTGCAGAAACAGACAGGAAAGACCGTACTCGAATACCTTAAACCCCGATTATTCGCTCCGTTGGGCATTGAAGGAATGGACTGGGAAGTTGACCCGGCGGGGATCAATAGCGGAGGCTGGGGACTGCGGATTAAAACAGAAGACATGGCCAAATTCGGGCAGCTATACCTGCAAAAGGGAAAATGGAAAAATAAGCAGCTTCTGCCTGCCGAATGGATTGACGAGGCTACCAGCCGTCAAATAGTACAGTCGCCCGGGCTTTCGGGGGAGAAAAGAGACTCGAACGACTGGGCCCAGGGGTATGGTTATCAGTTTTGGAGATGCCGGAATAATGCATACCGGGGCGACGGAGCATTTGGCCAGTTTATCATCGTGATGCCCGATCAGGATGCAGTCGTTGTGATAACCTCAGAAACTTACGACATGCAGGGGGAACTGAATCTGGTATGGGAGCATCTGCTGCCGGCAATAAAAGATGGCGCGCTGCCCGAAAACAAAGAGCTCGCTGCAAATCTGAAACACAAGCTAAATGCGCTTGCACTCCCGCTTGTCGAAGAAGAGACCGGGTATTCAATGGACTTGCCGGTTTCAACGAAAACATATAAGCTCCGTCCCAACGATCAATTAATCGACACGTTGCTGGTTCAGTTTCGTGCCGATACCTGTCATCTTCTTCTGAGAGGAAAGCAGGGAACCCAAAAGCTCACCTTTGGCGCCGACAAATGGATTATCGGCGAAACGTCCCGACGCGGACCAAATTTATTAGTGGGAGCAAAAGCACATTTTAAAGGACTCCCCGACCCTATTGTCGCGGGTAACTATGCCTGGAAAGATTCAGCTTCAGTGCAATTGGTTTTGCGATATATTGAAAGTCCCCACCGGGAGATTTTCAGGTGCACCTTTAACCAGGATCAGGTTGAGCTTAACATCGCGCACAGCAACAGACCGGCATCGGAACCCGCGCTTTTGGAAGGCACGGCAATTAAATGAACAATTATGAAGAAGCTCCTCTTATTCCTCGTATGGCTTACAGCCGGCAGCAGCCCGGTACTTTCGGGCAATGAAACTGCCGATTTAAGCAGCAGGATAAAGAACAATCCATCCATCGCCTATACAAAAAACAAGGCGGTCGAAATCATCAGGACGGGCTTTAATGCCGGCGACGGATACCGGGAGGTCTGGATCCGCGATTACAACACGTTTATTGAGCTGGCCTCGACGGTTTATCCGAAAAATGAACTGAAGGAAAATCTGCTGGTCTTTTTCCGCATGCAGGGCGACAATGGAAATATCATCGACGGCTTCGTACCGCGTGACAAGGCCGAAGTGGGCTACAAATTTATCTATTCCGATCTCGAACCACGCTATGCAGGGCACAAAAACACGGTCGAGACCGATCAGGAAACCTCCCTGATCCAGGCTGTATTTAAATATATTCGATCTACCGGCGACCGGTCCGTCCTTCAGGAAAAAATTGGCGGCCACACCGTAGCTGAGCGGATGGAAATGGCGATGGATTTTTTGATGAAAGAAAGGTTCAGTAAGAAATACGGACTGATCTGGGGTGCCACCACTGCCGACTGGGGCGATGTACAGCCGGAACACGAGTGGGGCGTGGAGATTAATGAAAACACGCATTATGCGATTGATATTTATGATAACGCGATGTTTCTGGTCGCACTCGGCAACCTGACAGAACTGGTTCCGGAAACGAAGGAAAAATGGGAGGCTGTTCGTAAAGAGATCGCGGCAAATTGCCGGAAACACCTGTGGGACGGGAAAAACAAAAAGTTTATGCCGCATATTTACCTGGACGGATCGCCGTTCCCGGCCAATTTTAATGAAAACGAGATCTTTTATCACGGAGGGACAGCCGTTGCCATCGAAGCCGGACTGCTTTCAAAAGACGAGATCCGGATTTCACTCGAAAAAATGATTGCCAA
>JBFXKJ010000198.1:0-7394 GCA_050173895.1 Mangrovibacterium sp.
TATATTTACCGGAAAAATCGGCTTTGGCTAAAGCCATTAATACAAAAACCGGGTATGAAGCTTAAAATTGTTACCATCCATTTTATAACGCTGCTGTGCATGGGTGCACTGTCCTGCTCCAATTCATCCGGAAGATCCAGAAAACCGGTGGCAAAGATTACGATCAGCTCCGCCCGTAAGAACATTTACGCCGGCGATACGATCACGGTGCATATTTCGGTGAAAATAAAAGACGGCGAACTAAAAAAGTCAGACCTCTACCTGGACAATGAGCTTATTAAAACTTCATCTGAAAATGAATTCGAGGTATCGCTCGACGGTTACCAGCGCCTGGGAAAACATCAGTTAAAAGTGGTCCCGGTAAAGACCGATGGGGTGGAGGGGGTAAACTTCCGTTCATTCAGCGTCCTTTCCGATATTAAACCGGAAGAATTGACTTATCAGATGGTTAAAACTTACCCCCATAGTATCACCCATTTCACCCAGGGCCTCGAAATCCACGATGGCTACCTGTATGAAGGCACCGGTGAAAACGGCAAGTCGGGTATTTTCAAAATAGAACTTTCAACAGGAAAAATTCTGAAATCATTCAAACTGGAAGATAAATACTTTGGTGAGGGTATTACCATCCTCGGCGACAAAATCTATCAGCTAACCTATAAAGCGCAAAAATGCTTTGTATATGACCTGAATACCTTTGTGAGGGTCGACAGCTTTAGCTATCAAACACCGCAGGGATGGGGTTTAACCAACGATGGAAAGCACCTGATCAAAACCGACAGCAGCGAAATTATTCACTTTATCGATCCTGCAACCAGGGAAGTGGTGAGAAAAATGCCGGTCTGCGATGATCAGGGTCCGGTTCAGAACCTGAATGAACTCGAATATCATGACGGGTATATTTTTGCCAACGTTTGGACCACGAACATGATCTTGAAAATAGACGCCAAAACAGGAAAAGTCGTTTCAAAAATCAATTTTGAAGGACTGCTGCCGGTAACCTACGATCCTCAGAAACCGATCGACGTTATGAACGGGATTGCCATTGATAAAAACACGGGCAAAATGTATGTCACCGGAAAACTTTGGCCCCGTCTGTTTGAAGTGAAACTGATCAGAAAAGAGTAGGGTTATCGTTATATTTAATCCGGCCAAGATGGGAATAAGCCAGCTCGGTGGCTTCTCTTCCACGGGGTGTGCGCTTGATAAAACCCTCCTTGATCAGAAATGGCTCATAAACTTCTTCAATCGTTCCCGGATCCTCAGAAACGGCAGTGGCAATAGTGGTAATTCCAACAGGACCCCCTTTGAATTTATCAATGATTGTCCTCAAAATTTTGTTATCCATTTCATCCAGGCCATGCGTATCGATATTCAGCGCCTCGAGCGAATAACGGGTAATATCAAGATCGATCATGCCGTTTCCCTTCACCTGGGCGAAGTCGCGTACCCTACGCAAAAGGGCATTCGCAATACGCGGTGTTCCACGGCTTCTCGAAGCTATCTCAATGGCTGCACGTTCATCGGTTTCCACATTCAGTATCCGCGAAGAACGCTTCACTATTGCTGTAAGAACTGTCAGATCATAGTATTCAAAGTGAGCTTTGATGCCGAAACGCGCACGAAGCGGACTGGTAAGCAGCCCCGAACGGGTAGTGGCCCCGATGAGTGTGAAAGGATTCAATTCAAGCTGAATGGACCTGGCGCTGGGACCCTTGTCGATCAGGATGTCGATTTTGTAATCTTCCATCGCCGAATAGAGATACTCTTCCACTACCGGACTTAGCCGGTGAATTTCGTCAATGAACAACACATCATGCTTTTCAAGGTTGGTCAGCAGCCCCGCCAGATCACCGGGTTTATCCAGAACAGGCCCGGATGTCAGCTTAAAACCCACGCCCAGTTCATTCGATATAATTCCCGATAAGGTTGTTTTTCCCAGGCCGGGAGGACCAAAAAGCAATACGTGATCCAGAGCCTCATTGCGCATCCTGGCCGCCTGGACAAACACTTTCAGATTCGATACAATCTGATCCTGTCCCCTGAAATCATCAAAGGACAACGGACGCAACTGCTTGTCGAATTCATTGTCCCTGTCTTGAAACGACCGGTTGTGAAGATCCAGTTCATCATCCATAACTCCAATCTTTAAGGGGGCAAATATAGCGTTATTTCAGGGTTTATAAAAGCCGGTAAAAACTATCCGTAAACGTGCAGCTCATTGAAGATCTGATTCAATCTCTCCATATCAAACGGCTTGGCCATAAATTCATTCATGCCGTATGAAAGGCACTTCTCACGGTCATTATCCATCGTGTTTGCCGTTAAGGCAATGATCGGCGTCTGCTTCTGAACCTGATTTTGCCTTTCAAACTCCCTTATCTTTAAAGTGGCATCCATACCATCCATGACCGGCATCATGATGTCCATCAAAATAACATCAAACCTGGTGGTCTTAAAAATATCGAGCGCCTCTTTTCCGTTATTGGCAATTGTTACATCATGCTGATATTTCCTTAGACTGAATGTAACGATCCGTTGATTTAGCACATTATCTTCAACCAGTAATATGGAAAGCTTTTGTTTCATTCCCGGTACCTTCTTAAGCGTATAAAATTACTTTCATTTTTCTAAATTGAAAATTTCCAACAGGTTTAATAGATCATAAAAGAAAAGATATAAAAAAGAAACTGATAGTAATGATGGCTTGTTGAAATGTTTGAAAAATAGGGGGAGATTGTATTGTGTAATTCAAAATTAACTCATTTTTCTTTTTTTAAACCTTCAATAAACACCCTTTATAAATTGGTTATCAATGGGTAGTGGCAGGTTACCAACAATTGTTAACATTCGGATCTGGCGATTTTTATTTCTTTGAAATGTCGGTTCATTTTCGGTCGTATTTTTTTAAAGCTTTATTTGGACGGATTCAAATTTTTATATCTGTAATATTTTTCTAATAAAAATGAAATCTTTTTTCAAAAATATATAGAAAATATATAAACAGACAAAGAGAGCGAATAAACAAATTACTTGTTTTATAAATTACTGGCAATTAAAACAATACAGATTTTTTTAAACAGGGTGTTGATAAGAATGTTTTGGACGGTAAAAAGCCGGACAATCAATTTAATTTTTTTGAAATTTCCATCGCGTAACCTGTCCGGCGTGTTTTAAGTATAAGCGAAAGTACCGGAAAACAAGAATTTTAAGAGAAAAGCAGAAAATGGAAACTTCCAGTGAAGACAAATCCGGAATGTGGAGCCGTATTTCCATCCCATCCGATTTCAGCTATATGAAGGACGTGGATATATTTGTTCAGCGTATCCTTGAAAAGGTGGACGCTTCTGATTTTATATCCGGTTACATTGGCCTTTGCGTCAGCGAATCCGTGAATAACGCAATTTACCATGGAAATAAAATGGACCAGAACAAACATGTTACTATTTTTGCGGAATGTAAAAATGACTGGCTGACGGTTGAAGTAGCAGATGAAGGTGTGGGCTTTAATTGTGACGATTTACCTGATCCAACCCGCACGGAAAATCTGAGGAAAGAGGGAGGCAGAGGGTTATTTATCATAAGAAATCTGGCGGATCAGATTTCCTTTAAGAAAAATGGATCGGTAGTAGAACTAAAGTTTAAGTTAAACAGTGAGCATCAACTTTTATACAGAGGAAATTTCAGGGCTTCATCTTTCCAGGGCCGGGCTTCGTGCATGGATCAAGGCAGTGATAGGGGAGGAGAGGAAAAAGACAGGTGATATCAGTTTTATTTTTTGCAGTGATGAATATCTGTTACGGATCAATCAGCAATATCTGGAGCACGATTATTATACGGATATCATTACCTTCGATGATGTATCGGGCGACCTGATCTCAGGAGATATTTTTATTAGTGTTGATCGTGTAAGGGAAAATGCGGAGGTCTACGGACAGTCTTTCAGCGATGAGTTACACCGCATCATTATTCACGGCGTCCTGCATCTTTTGGGATATAAGGATAAGCAACCGGATCAGAAAAAGATCATGACCGGGAAGGAGGATTACTATCTCTCTGTCCGCACTTTTTAACAATGACGGAAAAATTTTACTATTTTATTAAGCAAAGCGCGGCGAAAGAATGAACCTTTTCGCTTTAAGGTATTTATATTAATTTTGCGGTTTAAATGGAATGTTATGTTACCTGACTATGATGTAATTGTTGTGGGGGGAGGGCATGCCGGTTGCGAGGCAGCGGCTGCCGCGGCAAATATGGGATCGAAAACGTTGCTCATAACGATGGACATGGGGAAGTATGCGCAAATGTCGTGTAATCCTGCCATCGGTGGAATAGCGAAGGGACAGATTGTACGGGAGATCGATGCGCTTGGCGGTTATACAGGAATAATCACAGACCTGACATCCATTCAGTTTCGCATGCTCAACCGTTCGAAAGGGCCCGCTATGTGGAGCCCGCGGGCGCAAAGCGACCGGATGCGGTTTTCAGAGGCATGGAGAGAGAAGCTGGAGAATACAGACAATCTGGATCTTTGGCAGGACGCGGTGGTTCATCTTTTAATTGAAGATGGGAAAGTAAAAGGAGTGAAAACAAAGATCGGCGTTGAGTTCCGGTCGCAGACGGTGGTTCTGACAAACGGCACTTTTTTAAACGGATTGATGCACATTGGGAGGGCTCAGATAGAAGGCGGCAGGATAGGAGAGTCGGCTTCCTATTTCATCAGCGATCAGTTGGCTGAAGCCGGCTTTGTAACCGGACGGCTTAAAACAGGGACACCCGTCCGGATCGATGGGAGGACCATCGATTTTAGCGAGCTTGCTGAGCAGAAGGGAGATGAAGGTTATTATAAGTTTTCTTTTATTCCCGAAATACGCTCGTCGCTGAAGCAAAGAAGTTGCTGGATCACCTATACCAATCCGGCGGTTCACGCAATTCTTGAACAGGGCTTCGATGATTCTCCGATGTATAACGGAACGATAAAAAGCGTGGGGCCAAGATACTGCCCCAGTATCGAGTCAAAACTGGTCACTTTTGCAGAAAAAGAACAACATCAGTTGTTTCTGGAGCCGGAAGGAGAGAGGACCAACGAATATTATCTGAACGGATTTTCTTCATCCCTTCCCTGGGACGTGCAGTACAGAGCGCTCCGTTTGATCCCAGGGCTTCATCATGCAAAGATATTCCGGCCGGGTTACGCCATCGAATATGATTATTTCGATCCGACACAGTTGGATCATACCCTGGAGACAAAACTGATCGGGAGCCTTTTTTTTGCCGGACAAATTAACGGGACTACTGGCTATGAAGAGGCCGCTGCACAAGGGCTGATGGCCGGTGTCAATGCGCATCTGAAGGCGCACGGAAGCTCCGGGTTTGTTCTCAGCCGGGATGAAGCTTACATTGGTGTGCTGATCGACGATTTGGTAACTAAGGGGGTGGACGAACCTTACCGAATGTTTACTTCCAGGGCAGAGTACCGGATCTTGTTAAGACAGGATGACGCCGATTCGAGGCTTACGCCAAAGGGATATCAACTGGGCCTGGCAAGGCGGGAGCGAATGGATCTTCTTGAGGAGAAACTGGAATTCAGGGATGCAGTGGTCGGTTTTGTATCTGATTTTTCAATCAAACCCCGCTTCATTAATCCGCTACTGGAAAGCAGGGGTACTTCGGTTTTAAAGCAGTCCGTTAAGCTGAGAGATGTGCTTTCCCGGCCGCAGATCTCCGTGTTTGATCTGATCGAACCGGTCACCCCTTTTAAAGAGTTTCTGGAGTTTATCCCGAAAAACCGCTTTGAGGAGATCCTTGAATCAGCCGAAATTCTGGTGAAATACTCCGGGTATATAGAACGGGAGAAGCTGATGGCCGAAAAGTTCAGGAGGATGGAAAACATTAATATAGAGGGAAAGTTTAACTACGAGAAAATTCACTCCATATCGACGGAAGGAAGGCAGAAACTGGCCAGGATTAATCCGAAAACAATCGGACAGGCCAGCCGCATTTCCGGAGTAAATCCGTCCGATATTAACGTGTTGTTGATCATGCTGGGGAGATAATGTTCCACGTGGAACAAGAAAAGGAAGGCAAAATGAATGAAGAGGACCGGGCAGAGTATTTGAAAAAGCAGATTGCGGTGCTACCCGATCAGCCGGGGATTTATCAGTATTTTGACAATACCGGCAGGATTATCTACGTGGGGAAGGCAAAAAATCTGAAGAAACGGGTCTCTTCTTACTTCTCAAAAAATCACGATTCACGGAAAACGGCCATGCTGGTTCGGAATATTGTGGAGATCCGCCATATGATTGTGGAGACCGAACAGGATGCGCTGCTGCTTGAAAATAACCTGATCAAAAAATATCAGCCGAGGTACAATATCCGGTTAAAAGATGATAAAACCTATCCCTGGATCGTCATAAAAAATGAACGTTTTCCCCGTGTTTTTCAAACCCGAAACGTGATTCGGGACGGATCGGTGTACTTTGGACCCTATACGTCGGTGGTGGCTGTTCGCACTTTGCTGGATCTATTTAAAAGACTCTACAAGCTTCGTAACTGCAAATACAATTTGTCGGAAGAGAACGTCCTGGCCGGAAAGTTCAGGGTATGCCTCGAATATCACATCGGAAACTGTTTGGGACCCTGTGAGGGTATGCAAAAGGAAAGCGAATATAATGAATCGATCGATCAGATCAGGGATATTCTGAAGGGGAATATTACGGGTGTTATCAAGTATCTTCGGGAGTTGATGGGGAGGTATGCGGTGGAGTATCGTTTCGAAGAGGCCGGACAGATCAAGGAAAAGGTCGAAATTCTTGAAAAATTTAAAAGCCGCTCCACGGTAGTCAGCACTACAATTACCGATGTGGATGTTTTTGGAATCGATGTGGTAGAGTGCTCCGCTTTTGTAAATTATCTGAAGGTAATGAACGGAGCCATTGTCCAGACTTATACAACGGAGATAAAAAAGGCGCTCGACGAGACACCTGAAGAGTTACTGGCTTATGCGATTGTGGACATCCGGCAAAAGATATTTTCAAACGCCCGGGAATTGATCGTACCCTTTGATCCGGGGATCAGTCTCGAAAATCTGACCTTCAAAGTTCCCTACCGGGGAGACAAAAAAAAGCTGATCGAGCTTTCCGTCCGAAATGCAAAGTACTTCAGGATGGAAAAGGAAAAGCAACTGGTTCTTTCCAATCCCCGGCCCGGCGCATCGAGAATTTTGGACACGATGAAAAAGGATTTACGCTTAAAAGAAGTTCCTGTGCATATTGAGTGTTTCGACAACTCCAATCTTCAGGTCACCAATCCGGTTGCTGCCTGCGTGGTCTTTAAGAACGGCAAACCGGCGAAAAGTGAGTACAGGCATTTCAATGTGAAAACCGTGTAAG
>JBFXKJ010000199.1:0-7335 GCA_050173895.1 Mangrovibacterium sp.
TTTGTTCTGCTTGACAATACCATACACGGTAGCAAGACCGAGCCCCGTCCCTTTCCCCAGCTCCTTGGTGGTGAAAAAGGGTTCAAATATTCTTTTTATCAATTTTTTATCTATACCGTGACCGTTGTCACTCACCGATAAAGTCACATATTTTCCTGGCGTAGCCCCTGCATGCATTTCGCAATACATTTCATCAAGAATTGCCTCGTTTGTCTCAATAATAATTTTACCCGGCCCATTGATCGCATCACGCGAATTTATGCATAAATTGGTCAACAATTGATCAACCTGACTTGGATCTATTTTCACCGGCATCAAACCCTTTCCAGGCTCCCAAATCAAGTCAATTTCTTTCGTCAGTATTCTCTTCAATATGGTTAATGCCTTTTCTATTGAACTATTGATATCCAATACCTTGGGCTCCACATTCTGTTGCCTCGAATATGCCAATAATTGCCGCGTCAACTCCGCGGACTTTTCCGCAGCGGTTCGAATGTTCTTTAAATGACGAACAGTTTGATGATCTATATCCGTACCAATAGTAGCCAATTCGAGCGAACCGACAATAACAGCCAACATGTTGTTAAAATCATGGGCAATTCCTGCAGCCAGATTCCCCAAAGATTCCATTTTATTGGCTCTTAGCAACTGAGTTTTCAGTTTCATATAATCGTTTTTTGCCTGAACATATTCCGTTACATCATAACTGATGCCAATAATTTTGGTTAATTCCCCTTTCTTGTTCCGTTCTGCCATACCATGCAATTTCACATTCCGAATGCTTTCATCAGACCTTATGATCCGAAAATTTACAGTAAGACCATAATCCTTTTCTTTCATCTTATTCATTTCACTCAAAAAGAAATGAATATCATCCGGATGAACTCTTTTTTTCAGGTATTCAATATCAATAGACGCAAGCTTGTCTTTTCCGGCCAAAATAGCCCGTGAGTTTTCATCCCAAACAAGCAATTTGTTCTGATAATCATAATACCAAAGACCAATACCACTGGAATCGGCGAGTAATGTCCATTGATTTCGAATATGTGAAAGTTTAGATTTTATGTTCATATCTTCATTACGAAAAACGTTGAGAGAAGTAATTATTTTTTTAATCATAACCCTTCCTTGCCATTTACTTCTAAATGGGATGCTTTAGCCCAAAACAACTTTAATACATAAGAAAAAAAGATTCCAGATGATCATTATCATGATCACATGAATTAAGATGGTTTTGACACATAAGACCTCTTATAGCTCATATTTTATCATCAATGAGTCTACTATACTGTTGTAGGATGCAGCTCTATTAGGGGGCCCCCAAGATGTGGGCGGGAGCTGTTGTTTTAATAAAAACGGTTTTAGATTTTAATGTAACACTAACGGGCTTCGTTCATTATGAATACTTAAAGTATTCGATGTGTTAAAGTGACAGTATCCGTTTCCTTGACATTCCGTGATGATCGCCGAATAATCCGAGTTGAAACACGGACATGTGAATTACCAAGTTTAAAAGAGGAGTTATCGTGAAAATAATTTTGATGATGACACTTTGCGTTCTGCTGATCGGTTCGGCCGGATACGCCCGGGAGGAAAATTCGAAAGATCTCGCGTACCAAAACTACCTTTCGAAGCAGAAAGAGTTGAATCAGTCCTTTGAACAGGAATTTTACCGGAAATTGGCGGAAATGTACGCATTGGACGAAGCGGAATACATCAAGCTGGTCGATTCCTGGAGAAAGAAGTACACGGATCTTTTGGCGGATTTTCAAAAGGAATGCCCCGATGCCGATCGTGCCGTACTCTTCAGGGAATCGAAAGACATTCAATTTTCCCTGGACAAGCTGATCCTGGATTATCCGTACTATCACGAGCGGTATACGGGGGAAAAGAAGGCCATCCATGCCAGACTCGATGTCAATCGGACGGAGTTCGACGAGCCGGAATTGTTACAGATCGATAGCTTTGTCGAATATCTGAAAGCGTTTTTGTACTATCAGTCGAAAATCGAGCTGGGTAAAGAACGGTACAAAGCCCTCGACAATCAACGGCTCAACGCGACGTTGAATCTGATTCCGGAATATATTACCAATCGGGAGGTCATCGATTACCTGAGTTTTTCCTATCTCAACGACCACATGGAGAATTTCGGCGTAAAGAATATGGGTGGGGTGTACGAAGCCTTCGTCGCCGACTGCAGGAATCCCGGTTATATCGATAAAATCAAGATGGTTTACGAAAAGGAAATCGCCGGAAGAGCGGATCATCGGGTCGAGACGTACAAAACCGTCGGGCCGTATGACCTGGATATCCACCTGTTCCTGCCTGCGGAAGATGTAGCGCAAAAGAAACATCCCGTGATGGTCTATTTTCACGGTGGAAGCTGGTCGGAAGGGAAGCCGGACTGGAGTTTCTCCGCCTGCAAAAAGTTGGCGAAAAACGGCTGGGTCGGTGTCGCGGTCGAATACCGATTGGCGTACCGGCACGGTTCGCTTCCGTTCGAAGCGGTGATGGATGCCAAGTCCTCCGTTCGCTGGCTGAGGCAACACGCGGATGAATATCATATCGATTCGGACAGAATCGTCGCGTCCGGTGACAGCGCCGGCGGGCATCTGGTTCTCGCCCTGGCCTTGGTGGAAGGCTGGAACGAAGAGACCGACGACCTGGCGTACAGCTGCGTTCCCGACCTGTTGATGGTGAATTCGGGGGTGTACGACTTGACTGACGAGGACTCTTGGGTACGCAAGGATTTACGGGACGATCAACGGGATGAAAATCTCGTAAAGGAGATCTCTCCCAACTGCCTGTTCCAAAAAGGTTTGCCGCCAGCCTTGATCATTCACGGTACGAGCGATCGGAACGTCGCGTTTGCGACGGCGAATACATTCGTCGATGAAATGAAACGAAGGGGGAATAATATCGAGTTTCACGCCCTGGAGGGCGCCGGGCATTTCATCTGGTTTGGGAAATACGCCAAGCAGGTGGCGGAGATCCGAGCTGGTTTCCTGAAAAAAAACGGCTATCCCTAGAACAGGCCGTTTGACCACCGCTTTCAACCTGCAATTCTCACAAGAATTGTAGCGAAATGACGAAGATGGGCATGGATGCGAGGCATGCGACCGAGCTCCCTGCAGGCATAGTCGCACTATGTGAGTTTTACCCCTAATGGTTTTGTTTTCTACTTCTTTCCTACCTTTTCAACTGAGTAGAAGTTTATGTGAAGACATTGGATTTTAAATTCAGCGTAAGCATATATATTACAAAAGCAGAACCTAAGAGCTTAGTGACGACGTAGGCCTAGCCTAAGCCGAACGGGAATTGTGCAACGGTAGTGAAAGTGTTTGCCCTTGGTGCCGACCAGATTTTAAATGACGGCGAGAACAGTGTGGCGGATATTCAAAACCACGAGTTTAATGAACAGTTGGCCCTTATGAACCAACTGGACGAGGACGAAAAAAAGGGCACTGTAATTTAAAAAAAACTACATTCATTGCCCCATTAACGGTTGACAAAAAAACAAAGGTATATATTATGTATATACAGCAGGGAGGCGTCATGCGCTCGCATATGATGAAAAGCGGAAACAGCTTGGCCGTTAGGATACCCAAGTCTTATGCTGAAGACATCGGCCTCGAGAACAATACTCCAGTCGAATTGCATGTCAAAAACGGTTCTATCATCCTGACACCGGAGAAAAAGAAATACGATCTCAAGCAGATGATCGATATGATCAGTGATGATAACATGCACAAAGAAACCGATACCGGCGCTCCGGTCGGGAATGAAGTGTGGTAAACGAATACGTACCCCGGCGAGGGGATGTGGTCTGGCTCAACTTGGATCCTCAAGCCGGTCACGAGCAGTCGGGTAAAAGACCTGCTGTTGTGCTGTCACCCGAGATCTACAACAAAAAAACCGGACTGGCACTTTTTTGTCCAGTCACCAGCCAGGTCAAAGGATATCCCTTTGAAGTCCCTTTGCCAGCCAAGTTGCCGGTGTCGGGGGTGATCCTGGTGGATCATATCAAAAATATGGATTGGCGATCTCGCTCTGCCGTCTTCATCGCCAGATTACCACAGAATATCATTGGGGATGTTTTGGCCAGACTCAGGTCTCTTATAGATCAGTGAGCAGTGAAAGATTTTTCACAGGTATTTTGGCCTACACCGAATAGTCGTATCACCCACTGCCATCTCGAACTGAAAGGGTTTATTTTTAAAATCTAAAACCATGAGACACAAGTATCAAGAAAGGGATACCAAATTTTTACGCTTATCGTTCTGGAAGGTAAAATTTTCGACAGTAAAAGAGACTGACCCCCAAGAGGTTTGCTGTTCAAAAGAATGATCCTTCGGGACGGGCTGTGGTATCATGGGCGATGATCGAAGGAATACGAAACGTCGCCCTGCTGGCCCACGTGGATGCGGGAAAAACCACCCTGACCGAACAGATGCTCTTCGCCGCCGGTGCCATCGCCTCTCCGGGCCGGGTGGACAAGGGGACCTGCCGAACCGATTCTCTGGACATTGAACGGGAACGGGGCATTTCGGTCCGTTCCGATACGGTGATTTTTCACTGGAAGGATCACCGGATTAATCTGATCGATACGCCGGGACATGCCGATTTTTCGGCGGAGACTTCCCGGGCCCTTTGGGCCCTCGATGGGGCGGTGCTGATCGTTTCGGCGGTGGAGGGCATACAGGCTCAGACCCGGAAAATCTGGGCCCGTCTGAAGGACCAGGCCATTCCCACTCTGGTCTTCATCAACAAGATCGATCGGGCCGGTTCGAAAAGCCGGGAAGTGCTGGCTGATCTGCAACGGGAATTCGGCATGCCCATGCTGGCCCTGAACCGCCCGGAGGGGGAGGGGGAGCGGCGGGTCCGGATCGGTTCCCTGTTCACGGAAACGATGATGGCCGACGAGGTGATCGAGGGCATCGCCGAACAGGATGAAGACTTGCTGAACCGCTATCTGGATGGAGCGCCCATTGCGTATGACGATTGGGTCATCGCTTTGGCAAAAGCCTTGGTCATGGGTCGTCTCTGTCCCGTTCTGTTCGGGGCTTCCATCCACCATCTCGGGGTGGTGGAACTGCTCGATGCCCTGGTGAACTTCTTGCCCGCTCCAATGGGGCGTTCGGAAGATCCCCTGTCGGCTCTCGTTTTCAAGCTGGATCATGTCGCTGGTGCCGGACGGGCCGCCTGGGTCCGGGTGTTTTCGGGATGCATCCAGACCCGGGACCTTCTCGCCGTTTCCCGTTCGGAGACAGAAGAAAAAGTCAGCCGCATCGAGCGGCCTCTGCCGGGTCGGCGGGAGAGCATTCCGGAGGTTTCCGCCGGGGAGGTGGCGATCCTCTACGGTTTGAAGTCGGCCGGGATCGGTGATGTTTTGGGGCTGGACCTGTCCGGGAAACGATCCGACGCCATCGATACCTCCCTGATTTCGGTGGAGGCGAAGGCGTTGAAAGAAACGGATTATGCCGGTCTGGCAGCGGCCTTGTCGACTTTGAGCGATGAGGAACCGCAGCTGGATCTGGATTGGCGGCGGGATGAACGGCAGTTTCACCTGCAGGTCATGGGGCGGGTGCAGATCGAAATTCTGGCCCAAATTCTGGAAAGCCGTTTCGGCATCGCCGTGGAATTCGGTCCGCCTCAGGTGCTTTATCGGGAAACTCTTCTCCGGGAAGTGGTGGTGGAGGAGGAGTACACCATGCCCAAACCCTGCTGGGCCCGGGTTCGCTATCGTCTGAAGCCGGGGGAACCGGAATCGGGAGTGGTGTATCGCAACCTGAGCCGTCAGGACGATTTATCCGCTTCTTATCGGCAGGAGATCGAACGATGCCTCCCTGCTTGTCTGAAACAGGGACCGCTGGGCTGGCCGGTAACGGATCTGGAGATCATCCTGGAATGGGCCGAGGAGCACGTTGTTCATTCCCGGTCGGGTGATTTCGCCATTGCCACGGCCATGGCGCTGATGCGGGGGCTGGTCGACGGGGGAACGGGCTTTCTGGAGCCCGTTCTGATCCTGACCATCGAGGTGCCCCATGAACTGGTTGCCCGGGTGACGGGGGATATCATTCAGATGCGGGGCGAGGTGTCGGAGAACCGGATCGTCGGGGACTTCACCCGATTGCATTGCTTATGCCCGGTAGCCACTTCGCTGGAATATGCCATCCGGCTCAGTTCCATGAGCGGCGGTCGGGCCCGCTTGTCCACCAGTTTCGCTGGATACCGTTCCTGCGCAGCGGAACTCGGAACCGTCCGTTCCCATCGCGGCGTCAATCCCCTGGACCGCGGCAAGTACATCCTGCACGCCCGTAAAGCGCTTTGATTTGGGTGTCATGCCACTTTTTTCGAAAAATGAGACTGGTCCCCCTCCAAGAGACCCCTGAAAAACTTCCTGTTCGTTTTGAAAAGCTGAAGTTCGACAATCGAGAATCGCAGCCATCTTTTCATGGCTCCGGTTTGGGGAAAATATATTCATTTTTATGATACCCCAAAGGAATACGGTCCTTTTTCAGAGGAATATAGTTAGATTGAGAGGGAATTACACGCTCATTTTGTTTCATTCATATTATTTTTATTTAGAATTGTCGTGGGCCAGGTGTCAAATTTTTCTGGAGGTTGGGTAAAAATCGTACTGTTGAGAGTCCAAATGAATGTTCGTTATTTTTTGAACTTGTACAACTTTGCACTCAACACTTTGGTATAGAACATTGTCGAACCGTATACTTCATAAACCACGATGGTTCCTGATTATCATTTCAAATATACAGGCTAAGGAGAAATATGATGGGAAGTCCTTTTTCAAAACGGAAAATTTCATGTCAAATCATTGCGATTTTTTTTATCATTGGTTTTGGATGTGGTACCGACCCTGAGTCAAAAAATGTAGGCTCATACCTGATAAATGTATATTCAGGAAACAACCAGTTCGCTGAACCGCAAGAATTTCTAAACGCGCCGGTTATTTTTCAAATTACGGACAAAATGGGAAAACCGCTATCTGACTTACAAGTTCGGTTTTCAATCATTATCGGTGGTGGGTCACTGGATCGGAATATAGATCAAACCGATCAAGATGGCTTGGTTTCAGTGAATTGGAGAATTGGTGCTGATGTTGACCAGATTATTAAAGCCGAAGTTACAGATGGAAATGGTGTCAATTCCACCTCTTGGGCCCTGGCCAATTCATCAGTACATTTCACTGGGAATTGGGTTTCCGGTCTCGTTTTTATCAAAAATTTTTCTGAACCCTTTGAACATGATAACCGGACTCTGGAAACGGATCATTTTTTAATTTTCAGTAATGCTGAATCTGATGATGGGAAAGTC
>JBFXKJ010000200.1:0-7218 GCA_050173895.1 Mangrovibacterium sp.
AGGTATTAAATACAAATACAGGAAGAACAGGCCTGCCGGATGATGTCAGCGCACGGAAAAGCCCATGGTTGTCAGTCAGTCGTAAATCGCGGCGGAACCAAAAAATATTGATTGTTTGATCTTCCATTATAATATTTTCCGATTTATAAACAGCAAAGACTGTAAAAAGTTATTCAAAGATTCCTGATCCAGGGTAATATAAATGTAGACAAAATTGCTAAAATCTTTATTTTTGATGGCGTTTTATCTGCAAATTGCAAAATGGTTTGCTTTGAAGAAATTTGGACTTAAAATCTGACATATGAAGCGAGGTTTTGGAAGCGACAATAATTCGGGAATCCATCCCGATATTTTAAATGCCATTGCATCTGTGAATACCGGTCACGAACCCGGCTACGGAGAAGATTCAGTGACTGCCCGGGCCATTGAACAGTTCAGACAGGAATTTGGGAATGATACACAAGTCTACTTTGCCTTTAACGGCACAGGGGCAAACGTTTTGGCACTCTCGGGGGTAAGCAGGAGCTTTCATTCCGTGATCTGCTCCGATACTGCACACATTAACGTAGACGAGTGCGGCGCACCCGAGCGGTTCAACGGCTTTAAGCTCATTCCTGTCAAATCGGCCGGGGGAAAGATCAGTACTGAAATGATCCGGCCTCACTTACAGGGATTTGGATTTCCTCATCATTCGCAACCGGGTGTGATTTCCATTTCGCAGGTAAGCGAACTGGGAACCGTGTACAGCGTCGAAGAGATCAAAGCCATTACTACGCTTGCCCACCAATATGGTATGTTCGTTCATATGGATGGCGCAAGAATCGCCAATGCGGCGGTGGCTCTGAACCTGCCGTTTCGCGCCTTTACCCGTGATGCCGGCGTTGACGTGCTCTCCTTCGGAGGCACAAAGAACGGAATGATGCTGGGAGAGGCTGTTTTGTTTTTTAATCCGGAACAGGGAGAATGGATGCCCTACATCCGGAAGCAGGCCATGCAGCTATATTCCAAGATGCGCTTTGTCAGTGCTCAGTTCCTGGCTTATTTTGAAAATGACCTCTGGAAAAAAAATGCGGCCCATGCAAATGCCATGGCAAGCCTTTTAGCCGGCGAACTTTCAAAAATAGAGGGGCTAAGCTTATCGGTAAAAACCGAGGCAAACGGCGTTTTTGTAATCATACCTGAGTACGCGGTGAAAGCGCTCCGGCAGGATTATTTCTTTTACATGTGGAACGATGCGATCTCCGAAGCCCGCCTGGTCACTTCATTCGATACAACAGAAGAAGACGTTTACGAATTCGTCGGTGCATTGAAGAAAATCATCAGCCGAAATTGAGAAAAGGCCATAAAGGACGATCCCATGCATGTATTCAACTATTATCCCTACAGGCACGAAGCTGATCCGGAGATGGAAAAAAAGATCTTCCGCTACAGCCTCCTCATGCCTGGCTTATTCCTCCTGGGATTCTGGATGATTTTTCTGATCGGGGTGGTCCTTCAGCTTGATCTCACAAAGTATGGCATTTATCCGCTGCATGCGGAAGGACTAAAGGGCATTGTTCTCTCACCCTTTATCCATGCAAACCTGACTCATTTGTCGGCCAACTCCCTGCCCTTTCTTGTATTGTCCTTTTCCCTTTTTTATTTCTACCGGAAACTGGCCTGGCTGATCTTTCTTTTAATTTATTTTCTCTCGGGAGTGTGCGTCTGGCTCGGGGGGCGCGAAGCCTGGCATATCGGAGCAAGCGGCTTAATCTACGGATTGGGAGCGTTCCTGTTTTTCAGCGGTATTTTTCGAAATGATGTCCGCCTGCTCACCATCTCTGTTATCGTGGTCTTTTTGTACGGAGGCATGTTCTGGGGTATTTTCCCGATCGAACCGGATATTTCATGGGAAAGTCACCTGTGGGGAAGCATGAGCGGTTTTACCCTCAGCATCTTATACCGGACCAGGGGCCCCCAGCGCACCCGCTATGAGTGGGAAGATGAAACCGAAGAAGAAGAAAAGGAAGATACGGAGTCTGATGAACATTCCGATCCGCAGGCTCCTTAAAAAACTTTATCTGCATGGGGATACACATGGATAAAATTTTTAACTTTGCCACCCTCTAAAAGTAACGGGTTCTATAAGAATGATTAGCAGAAGAATTATCCGAATTAAGGTGCTGCAGGTGTTATACGCCTATTACACTTCACCGGACAAATCGATTAACAATACTGAAAAAGAGCTTTTCTTCAGTATACAAAAGACTTACGATCTTTACCACTATATCCTCCAGCTTCCCGTCGAAATCGCAGACTATGCCGCTTCTCTTATTGAACTTCGAAGAAAGAAGCACTTTCCGACAGAAGAAGATCTGAATCCAAACCTGCGCTTTGTAAATAATCCGGTTGTTCAGCAAATCAGGATCAACAAAAGCCTTGAAAAATACCTTCAGCAATCCAAGCTGGGCTGGAGCGATGAGCCTGAACTTGTAAAAAAGCTCTATAATGCTCTCATCGAAACCGATTTTTACGCCGACTACATGGCTGCTGAAAAAACAGCTTACGCCGACGACCGGAAGCTTGTTGAGCTGATGCTCGGAGAGGTGATCCTGCAATCGGACGATGTGAATCTTCTGCTTGAGGAGAAGAGCATTTACTGGAACGATGATCTTGATTTTGTGATCAGCATGGTGATCAAAACCATAAAGAAATTCAAGGAATATTCCGGAGAAGACAATGCACTTCTTCCTTTTTTCAAAGATGAGGAAGACCGGGAGTTTGCCAAAAACCTCTTCCGGAAAAGCGTGCTTAACCATCCCGAACTGAAAAAGATCGTGGAGCAGCATACCCTGAACTGGGATGTGGAGCGAATCGCCTTCATTGATAATATGATCCTGGAACTTGCTATTGTTGAGTTCCTTTATTTCCCTTCCATCCCTACCAAGGTCACACTCAATGAATATATCGAGCTTTCAAAATATTACAGCACCCAAAAAAGCCGGAATTTCATTAACGGTATTCTCGATAAATCCCTGAAGGCGCTCAAGAAAGAAGAGAAAGTGATTAAAACGGGGCGTGGACTGATTGGCGAGCTTAACGAGGAGATGAACGAAGATTAACGCCTGCATGAACAAGCACGGAAACAGCGGCTTCCATCCGGCCAGAATGCGTTTAAACGGGCATGTTGCTTCACAACACCCCAGTAAATGATAAACAGATGAAATGCATCGCATGTATAACGGTCCTGGCGATTTTAGCCGGATGCCAGTCGGGCGGGAAAAAACCTGCAGCGCAGGAAAAAAACAGCAGATTGGCAGACTTTGTGTTTCGGGAAGAATTCCATAATTTTGGATCATTACAGGCAGGTGAAATCGTTTCGTACGGATTTTGTATCCGAAACACCGGAACAGCCGGATTAAAAATAGAGAATGCCGAAACGGATTGCGGATGTATTTCCGTTGACTATCCGAAAGAAATAATTGCACCGGGAGATTCAGCCTTTGTCGATATTCTGTTTAATTCGGCCGGAGAAGCCGGGAAGGTCTATAAAGAAATCGTCCTCACAACCAATGTGCCAAGCAAGAAAAAGGCGAAATTGGGGATAGCAGCAAAAGTTGAGAACGAACTGATTAAAATGAACAGTTCGCTGATGAAGGAAAATGCAGCACGGCCAGGGAGGAAAAACGGATATGGTCGGGGTATGAACGATACGCCTTAAGGATGAAACGGAACAACGTAAATTGCAGTCGAATTTAATTTTTAAAAAATAATGTATGAACTATTTGTTAATGGCTCCACAGCAAGGGACTGAAGCAAACCCTTTTACAGCTTTTCTACCTTTAATACTGATCATGGTTATTTTCTATTTTTTCATGATACGGCCACAGGTGAAAAGACAGAAAGATCTTAAAAAATTCCGTGAATCCCTGGCCAAGGGAGATAAAGTGGTCACTACCGGCGGTATCTACGGAAAGGTCGTTGAGATCAAAGATACCTATGTTTTACTGCAGGTTGACGACAATGTGAAGATCAGGGTAGACAAAAGTGCGGTGGTGAAAGACATGACCGATGTCGCTCCGCAAAAATAACCGGAATAAAAACTTTCGGAAGGGGCTGAGATTGAATCAGCCCTTTTTTTATCTTTGAACCTGTGAATAATAACCGGCAAAATAGCAGAGCACCAAAACTGACAAGCATTCTCCGGATGAAAAATAACCGTAAGCTGGTCATATATATGGTATGCGTATGCATCGCCACCATATTCTGGTTCCTGAACGCGCTGAACAAGCAGTATTCTGTTCTGCTTACCTTTCCGGTGAAATACACGAATTGGCCGGAAAACAAGATTCTGATCAACCATCCGCCCGATCATTTTATTCTCCGGGTCAGCTCGTTCGGTTTTACGCTGTTGCGTTACAAGCTAAGCCTCGCGTTCTCGCCACTGATTTTTAATGTAAATGAATTTACAGAACGGAAACTGGAAGCTTCATCAAAATCAGAATACGCGATTCCTACCGGACAGTTTATAAGCCGTTTTTCGGAACAGGTCAGCAACGAACTGAATATTACGGGGATTTATCCCGATACCTTGCTCTTTCTTTTTGACAAAATGGCCAGCCGGAAAATTAAGATTCGCCCCGATGTCAGTTTTGAACTTAAGCAACAGCATTTTTTGAATAATGCGGTCACAACTATTCCCGATTCCGTGCTTGTTTCAGGGCCGCATTCAATTTTGGATACCCTGTCTTTTATCAGCACCAGCTATCAGCATTATAACGACGTAGGCCGGACCATCAGGCAAAACATACCATTAAAGGAATATAGAAATATCGTACTGAAAACAAGCAGGGTGCTGCTCGAAATTCCGGTTGAAGAGTATACGGAAAAACAGGTTACCGTGCCTGTTACAGTCAGGAATCTGCCTCCCGGGACCCAGGTAAACCTGTTCCCCGACAAAGTGAATGTCAGCTTTATGATCGCGCTTAGCCGTTTCAAGGAAGTAAAGGCGGCCGATTTTAAGATTACCGTCGAATTTCAGGACATAAAAAGTAAGAAAGAAATGCTCGACCTTAAAGTTGATGCGCAACCTGCCTATATCCAATCGGTATCTGTTTCTCCGGAACAAATCGAATATCTTATTGAAAAATAAATAAAATGTTAAAAATAGGCATTACAGGAGGGATCGGAAGCGGAAAATCGACCATCTGCAAATTTTTCAGCATATTGGGAGTCCCTGTCTTCATGGCCGATGTAGAAGCAAAAATGCTGATGAACCGATCTCCGCTTATTCGTGAAAGGCTGACGACCCTGTTCGGTCAGGAAATTTATGGGAAGGATTCTTTCCCTGATCGCAGGAAACTGGCTGAAATTATTTTTCATTCACCCGATTTGCTGAAAAAGGTCAACGAAATTATCCATCCGGAAGTAAGGAATTATTTTATGCAATGGGTGCAAAACCAAAGCGCTGCCTATGTGGTTTATGAAGCGGCTATTCTGTTTGAAACAGGCTATTACAGAATGATGGACTTTACGATCCTGGTGACAGCGCCTGAAGAAGAACGGATCCGGAGGGTACTGGCCAGAGAGGAAACTACGGAAGAGGATGTGAAGAGCAGGATTCAGCAGCAGTGGCCGGATCAGGAAAAAGCAAAACTGGCCGATTATGTGATTCAAAACAATAATGAGGAACTCATTCTTCCTCAGCTAATCGAACTTGATAAAAAATTCAGATCAGATGGATAAGTTTGCAAAATGGATAGCCGGAGGATTGGGATGGGCCTTTCTGGGGCCGCTTGGCGGCATCCTGGGTTTCGTTCTGGGCTCCATGCTCGATAAAGACACAATGGGACCGACGCAGCCGGAAGGACAAGGCGGCCGGACTACCACCGGCGGTTATGTGATGAGCCTTCTGGTACTGGTCTCGGCAATGATGAAAGTGGATGGGAAAGTTCTGAAGTCAGAACTTGATTACGTCAAAGCATTTCTCGTCCAAAATTTTGGACCTGAATCGGCGCGGACTGCGGTAAACATGCTTCGCGACCTGCTGAAACAAACCATTCCTGTAGCAGATGTATGCCGGCAGATCCAAAAAAATATGGACTATTCTGCCCGGTTGCAACTATTGCATTTTCTTTTTGGGATTGCACAGGCCGACGGAAACATAAGCGTGAACGAAAAGGAGTTACTCAGCCAAATGGCCGAAAACCTGGGAATCGGGGAAAAAGATTTTGAATCGATCCGGTCCATGTTCCTCGGCAATGGTGAGGCGGCCTATAAAATCCTGGAAATAGAGCCGGATGCATCGGTCGATGAAATTAAAAAGGCCTACCGGACAATGGCCATGAAATATCATCCCGATAAGGTCAGCTACCTGGGCGAAGATATTCAGAAAGCAGCCAAAGAGAAATTCCAAAAGGTAAACGACGCCTACGAAACGATAAAGAAAGAACGAAACTTTGTTTAAAAGCAAAAATGAAACGAGCATGATTGCGCCAAGCACAAACAGGAATGAAAATCCTGGCTATGCGAGTTCCATCCGGCCATTAAAAAACAAACGTTTTGATTAAGCGAGGGCAAAGGCCAAACGGAGTTTGCGGCTTTGCCGAGCGTGAAAAACGACTAATGTAAATGAATTATTTACGGATGAAATACCTGAAATACACATTTAAGCTGAATCCGGACAGTGCTGTCAACAGGGAAATCCTGACCGCCTATTTATCCGGACTGGAATTTGATTCTTTCGAGGAAGATTCGTCAGGTTTCCATGCATTCGTTCCGAAGGAAAAAGCCGACCCTCAGGGTACCGGCCGGATGATCAATGCGCTTGCCTTTGATGTCGAATTTTCAGTCAGTGAAATGCCTGATATCAACTGGAACGAAGAATGGGAGAAGAACTATTTTCAGCCCCTGCTTATAGGAGATGAGTGCGTGATCAGGGCTCCTTTTCACAAAGAGTTTCCGAGGGCACGTTACGAGATCATTATCGAACCCAACATGGCTTTTGGAACCGGGAACCACGAAACAACCACCCTGATGATGGAACATTTGCTGGAGCTCGACCTGGCAGGAAAAATGGTATTGGACATGGGCTGTGGAACAGGCATTCTGGGCATTTTGGCCTCCACGCGGGGATGCAGGGAAGTGACGGCCATCGACATCGATCAGTGGGCTTACGAAAGTACGATCGAGAATTCCGGGCTCAACGGAATCACCAATTTAACTGCTCTCACCGGCAAC
>JBFXKJ010000201.1:0-7161 GCA_050173895.1 Mangrovibacterium sp.
GCGCAGGGCAATTACGGGACCATGGTGGCCATGAAGAACAATAATTTGGTGACCATACCTTTGAAGGAAACCAGCGACCGGATCCGTTTCGTCGAACCGGATCATGCTTTAATTGTAAAGGCCGTCAGATGGGCGTCTCATTCGGGGACGAATAAAGATGGCTTTCTTTGGCGTGCCCGGTATGAATGCCGGCGTGCCCGGCAAAGCTACCCGGGCTTACTGCGTTTCAATGTTGGCATTGAAACGGAATCCGATCCCATGAATATTGAGGATCCGGATTTCCGGGTCACTGTTGAGATATTTTCGTAAGCGGGATATAAAAACGTCAAGGCTGCGGCCAAGGTAGTAATCGTCCGAACCCCATACATTTTTCAGGATCTCCGATCTGCTGAGCACGGTATTGGGGTGTTCGCAAAAATACCGGAGCAATTGGGCCTCTTTGTAGGTCAGTGTCTTGCTCTGATCCTGAAAAAAAAGGGTGAGGTTATCGTAGTAAAAATCAAACTGCCCCACTCTGCAGCTTTTAATCCCTTGCAGGAGACTCTCGGGAGGCTGGCTTCTTTTCAGGAAAACCCGTATCCGAAGCAACAATTCCTCCATACTGAATGGTTTGGTGATGTAGTCGTCTGCGCCGAGCGTAAAACCATTGATTTTATCCTCGGGCATCGATTTGGCTGTCAGGAATAAAACAGGAACAAGTTGGTTGACCTGGCGGATTTTTTTTGCCAGCGCGAATCCGTCAGTTTTAGGAAGCATCACGTCCAGCAGGCATAAATCAAAATTCTCTTCCGAGAATAAGCGGAACCCATTTTCCCCGTCTGCGGCTTCCTTTACCTGATAACCTGCTTCCGTAAGCTGATCAGTGATAATGAAATTCAGCGTGCTGTCGTCCTCAACCAAGAGAATTTTCTTCCCTGTATAATCCATATTAGTCAGGTATCAAAATTGTAAAGATACTCCCTTTTGGCAAATTTTCCTTCACCATAATTTTCCATCCGTGCCGTTCGCCGATTTTCTTCACATAATCAAGTCCGAGCCCGAACCCCTTCACATTGTGGATATTGCCTGTCGGGATACGGAAGAAGCGATCAAAAATCTTTTTCCGGTACTCTTTAGGGATCCCTATTCCGTTGTCTGAAAAGCTGATGGTGGTATGCCCTTTCTTCCTGCCGGCATGTACCAGAATGTGGGGTTGCTCATCACTGTACTTAAAGGCATTGTCAAGGATGTTAAAAACAATGTTGCAGAAATGCAGCGGATCGGCAGTGATTTTTTCTAATCCCGGTTCTGTGACGAGCCCGATGGAATAATCACTCCCGCTTTGTGCACTTTTGAAATCATCGATGCATTTGCTTAGAAATACCGGCAAGTCGATCTCCTGTTTGTTCAGCCGGAGCTTTTGTTTTTCAATGCTTGCCATTTGGAGCACTTTTTCAACCTGAAGCGAAAGTCTCTGCGTCTGGTCGCGAATGATGGAAGAGTATTTTTCCAGCCTCTGGGGCTGACCGATTATGGCCGGGTCGGATAAAACCTTTGCTGACAGATCGATCGATGCGATCGGCGTTTTAAATTCATGGGTCAGGTTATTAATGAAATTTTTTTGAATTTCACTCAGCCGCCGTTGTTTTACAATTACATACAGCGTATAACTGAAAAACAGGATCACGATGATCAGGATACCGTTGACGATATACCAGGTATGAATATTGGTGCTGTAATATTTGGATCGGTTTGTGAAATAAACGCCGAAATAATAGGTGTACTTCTTGCTGGTCGGGAGCGGGCATATCTTTTTTTCCGCTTTAACCCGGTTGTGTTCTTCAAAAAATTCCTCATCCGAATCACATCCGGCCTTTCCGGCAGGTTTTTTCATTTCCTTTCCGGAAAGAGGGGCTCCATAAATCATTTTTTTACTGTCACAGTCATAAATCGCATACTGAAAATCCAGGCTAAGATTGTATTTCCTGAACTCCTTGATCAGAAAATGTTCCAGTAAGACAGGGCTGATCTCATTATTGACATTCACCACATAGTAGTTGTTTGAGATCTGATCGACCTCGATCGCACTGGTACTGCTCGTCCTGCCGGTTGTTTTATTGGCATATTCGATCAGGTGGCGGGCCACATTTTTCAGCGCCTGGGTAGTCAGGTCGTGAAACCGTGCCTCATTCAGGTCGGCCGTATTTTTGAGAAAAAAAAACTGGATCAGGAGAATACCGAGCACAGAAATTGTGGCCAATATGATGACAATGCGAATTGTATTCCTTCCCATGTGATTTGTACTCATTTAACCTGCGAATCTAATCAAAAAAAGAATCATATCCGCTCGTTAACAAATTGTTAACAAAAGTTTGCACAAAGGAGGGGGCCTTCCCGCGCATCTTTTATAGCTTTGCGGGAACGAAACAAGCCTGGCCGGAGAACGCCGGTCGCTGTGGAGGAAAAAATATGAAGATGAAGATATTTATTTTGCTGGCGATCGCTGCGTTTTCCGTGCAGGTTCACGCTCAGTCGCAGATTGTATTTAAGGAGTTGGAACATGATTTCGGCACTTTTAGGGAAGAGGCGGGTGTGCAAAGTTATACGTTCACCTTTGAAAACAAAGGCAAGGCACCTCTGATCCTCAATAATGTCATGGCCTCCTGCGGATGTACTACCCCGGAGTGGACACAGAAACCTGTTGCGCCGGGAGAAAAGGGATTTATAAAGGTTAGTTATAATCCCGAGGGAAGGCCCGGAGTTTTTCATAAAACGATCTCCGTTTCGACGAACGCCGGGAATGCCGTTCTGCGGATCAGCGGAGTGGCTGAGCCCAGGCCAAAAACGGTCGCTGAGCTTTACCCCCGGCAGATCGGTCCGATCCGTGCCCGGACCAATCATATCAGCTTTCCTTCGATCCGCCAAAACCAGGTACTTACTGACAGCATGGAGATTATCAACGATTCCCGTTCAGCCGTGCGGCTCTCGTTCCGGACTCCTCCTGCTCATCTGAAAGTGAAGGTGGAGCCTGCGGTACTTAAGGCAGGCCAGAAGGGCACGATCGTGATCACCTACGATGCCTCCAAAGTGAACAGCTTTGGTTTTGTAATCCATCGGATCTATCTGGAGGTAAACGGAAAATCGGACTACAACAATTCGATAGGTGTGACAGCGACCATCGAGGAAGATTTCTCCTCGCTCAGTCCTGAAGAACTGTCCTCTGCACCGGTTATTTCTTTTAACACGATGAGCCACGATTTTGGGAACATCAGACAGGGCCAGCGCGTGGAATATGAATTTATCGTTCAGAATATGGGGAAAAGGGATCTGATTTTCAGGGATATCACAACCTATTGCGAATGTACGGTGGTTTCACCGGCAAAGAAGGTGATCGGACCGGGTGAGAAAATTCCCTTAAAGGTGGTCTTTGACTCTCATGGAAGAAGAGGCCGGCAGAACAAGTCTGTTACCATTATTAGCAACGACCCCCGAAGGCCGACAAGTATTCTGAGAATATCTTCGAATGTGGCCGATTCCTGAAAAGGATAAAGATAAATTTTGAGGCCGTTTCAGTTTTTGAAGCGGCTTATTTTTTTTATCACTGATGAAGTTTTACCTTCGTAAAAATTTCGAATGATGATTTCAGCCGAGGAACATAACCATATTGAGAATGATGAGCAGTATGCAGGATTGACCGTTAATCCCGGGATCGATCATCCGGAATCATTCAATGCAAATTCAGTGAAACGTTTCCTGAAAAATAAGAGGAAGGGACTGCTTTCTGCCGATTCGTATGTGAAAGGAATTCTGGAGGGAAACAGAACGATCCTAAGCCAGGCGGTGACGCTGGTGGAGAGTTCAAGGAAGGAACATCAGCACATTGCACAGGAAATTATTATGCAGTGTCTTCCTCACAGCGGAAGATCGGTCAGGATCGGGATTACCGGTGTGCCGGGAGTGGGGAAGAGCACGTTTATTGAATCGATGGGGAAATATATCACTTCGCAGGGGCATCAGCTTGCCGTGCTCGCGATCGATCCGAGCAGCGAACGGACCAGGGGGAGCATTTTGGGCGACAAAACGCGCATGGAAGAGCTGGCTTCCGACCCCAACGCCTATATCCGCCCCTCACCCTCCGCCGGTTCTTTGGGAGGAGTGGCCCGTAAAACCCGCGAGACCATCATTCTTTGCGAAGCGGCAGGTTTCGATATCATCTTCATTGAAACGGTAGGCGTGGGACAAAGTGAGACGGTGGTCCACTCGATGGTCGATTTTTTCCTTTTGCTCATGCTGGCCGGGGCCGGCGATGAACTGCAGGGTATAAAGAGAGGAATTATGGAAATGGCTGATGCCATCGCCATCAATAAAGCTGACGGAGATAACATCGCCCGGGCGGAAATGGCGCGGGTGCAATATATGAATGCACTCCATCTTTTCCCTCCTTCCGAATCAGGATGGAAGCCGGTCGCCCTTACCTGTTCCGCAGTGATGAAAGCCGGGATCGATCAGATCTGGAAAACGATCGGGGAATACCTTAGCAAAGTGAACAGCAACGGCTATTTTCAGCAAAAGAGAAATGAGCAGTCGAAGTTCTGGATGTACGAAACCATTCATGAACAACTGAGGAATAATTTCTATCAGACAAAAATGATCAGGGAGGAGATTCCCGAATTTGAAAGGAAGGTCCTGGAAGGCGAAATGAGCTCTTTTATTGCAGCCCGGCAGCTGCTGGATGCTTATTACCATTTGCGCGACAAGGAAACTAATTTGAAATGAAAAACATATGAAAAATCTTGCTTTGTTGTTTGTTCTTGCTGTTGCCTGGACTTCCTGTCAGACCGGAGCCGGGAAATACAGTATCTCAGGGTCCATTACAGGTGAAAGTACAGGGAAAGTGTACCTGGTGAAAGTGGAAAAAGGCCAGCCGGTAGCGATTGATACGGCAGAAATCAAGGAAGGGCGGTTCCGGTTCGAGGGAAAAGCGGGCATGCCGGAGCTTCATTACCTCCGTTTAAATGACAGGGATTATTTTGCGCAGTTATTTCTGGACAATGAGGACATTCAGGTGGCTGCCTTTAAAGACAGCCTGGACGCAACAAAAGTGACAGGTTCGTCTGAAACGGATGTATTGAACTCGTATTTGGCTGAATTACAGGTGATTGGCGCTAAAATGAACCAGTACCGCAAGGACTATTCCAAAGCAAGGGCAGAGGGAAACCAGCAGGAAATGGAGCGAATACAGGTTGACGCCGATGCTACAGCGGAGAATATGGAGATTTATGCGAAGAATTTTGTGAAGGAAAACCGGACATCAGCCGTTGCCCCCTTCATTACACTTTCCGAACTGGCGCCAAAACTTGAATACCAGCAACTCAAGTCGCTGGTAGATACTTTCCCTGCAAAGTTAGACAGCACCGTGTATATGAAAGAGTTAAGGGCCATCCTTTCCAAACAGTCGAAAACAGCCGTTGGCGTTGTGGCCCCCGACTTTACGATGAACGATCAGGAGGGAAACCCGGTTACCCTTTCCTCACTCAGGGGCAATTATGTGTTGATTGACTTCTGGGCAGCCTGGTGTGCCCCCTGCCGCGCAGAAAACCCCAATGTGGTAAGTGCATATAATGAATTTAAAAATAAGGGTTTCGAAATTCTCGGTGTATCGCTCGACCGTGATAAGGAGGCCTGGTTAAAGGCGATCAGCGAAGATAAACTGACATGGAAGCAGGTATCGGACCTGCAGTATTGGCAAAATGCGGCTGCCCGTTTGTATGGTGTAAATTCAATTCCCCATTCTGTTCTGTTGGACAGGGAAGGAAAAATTATAGCAAAAAATCTGAGAGGAGAAGCTCTCCATGAAAAACTAAAGGAGTTGATGCCCTGAGAGAAGAAAAGCCGGTTTATCCGGCTTTTTTTGCAACAGGAGCAAACGAGGAATTCGCCGCGAAAACTTTTTGACGGCTGATCTGTTTTCTTGTAAGTCTTTTGAATGCATGAGGAAAGCCGGATGGGTAAAATTCAGGTGCCTTTAATGAATAAAATACTATAAATATGGATTACGATATAATCGTTATCGGGAGTGGTCCCGGCGGATATGTTGCTGCAATCAGAGCAGCCCAACTGGGAATGAAAACCGGCGTCGTTGAGCGGGAAAATGTTGGAGGGATTTGTTTAAACTGGGGATGTATCCCCACAAAGGCGCTGCTTAAGAGCGCACAGGTCTTTGAGTATGCCAAACATGCTTCTGATTATGGCGTTTCTTTTCAGGGCGAATTAAAGCCTGATTTTGAAGCGATGGTAAAACGCAGCCGCGAGGTTGCCGATGGAATGAGCAAGGGAGTTCAGTTTCTTTTCAAAAAAAACAAAATTGACATCATTAACGGAGCCGGGGCGCTTACCGCTAAGAACACAGTTGAAGTGACAGGCGCCGACGGGAAAAAGCAGCCTTACACGGCTAACCATATTATTCTTGCAACAGGAGCCCGCTCAAGAGAACTCCCGAACCTGAAACAGGACGGGAAGAAAATTATCGGCTACAGGGAGGCGCTTGCTTTGCCGAAGCTGCCCGCATCGATGGTCGTGGTTGGTTCGGGAGCAATAGGCAGCGAATTCGCTTACTTCTACCAGTCATTGGGAACAAAAGTAACCTTGGTTGAATTTATGCCCAATGTCGTTCCGAATGAGGATGAAGAAGTATCGAAAGCACTGGAACGCGCATTCAGGAAAAATAAGATGGAGGTCTTTACCAATGCCTCAGTCGAGGCGGTTGATGCCTCAGGCGAGCTGTGTAAAGTAACTGTAAAAACAAAGAAAGGAGAACAGGTCATCGAAGCGGAGATCGTTCTTTCTGCGGTTGGAATTACCTCCAATATTGAAAATATAGGGCTGGAAACCCTGGGGGTTGAAGTGGAAAAGGGAAAGGTTAAAGTGGATGAGTTTTACAGAACCAATGTGGAGGGAGTCTATGCCATCGGCGATATCATTCCCGGTCCGGCTCTGGCTCATGTAGCCTCCGCCGAAGGCATTGCATGTGTGGAGAAAATCGCCGGGATGAATCCGCATCCGATCGATTATGAGAATATTCCGGGATGTACTTACACAGGCCCCGAAATTGCTTCGGTGGGACTGACTGAAAAAAAGGCCGTCGACGCAGGCAATAAGGTTAAGGTTGTCAAATTACATTAT
>JBFXKJ010000202.1:0-7148 GCA_050173895.1 Mangrovibacterium sp.
CATGCCCCAGATCCTGTTCTCTGTGTTCCTGACACTGCTCATTGCAAGCGCCTTTATTGTGATGCAACGAAGTATCCGCTCGCAGGAAAGACTGATGAAACTGAAAAACGATTTCATCAACAACATTACCCACGAACTGAAAACGCCTGTGGCAACCGTCAGTGTTGCTATCGAAGCATTAAAAAATTTTAAGGCCCTGGATAACCCCGAGCTCACCGACGAATATCTGGAGATCGCTCAGAATGAACTAAACAGGTTAAGCCTGATGACCGATAAAATTCTGAGCACCTCCTCATTTGAAAAGGGAACCATGACTTTTAATCCGGAACAAATCGATCTTGACGCGATGATCCGTCAGGTCCTGGCATCGATGAGACTGATCTTTGAAAAGAAACAAGCCAATGTCGAATACAAAACAGACATCGGTATCCCGAACAGCAGCCGAAACGGGAATTCAGGCGATACAGCTCCCGTCCGGCCATTAAGAAACAAACTGTCTGCAGGTGAAAAAGAAGATGGTCGCTTTATCATCGAGGGCAGCCGCACACATCTTACAAATGTCATTTATAATCTGATCGATAATGCGTTAAAATACAGTTCCGAAAAACCCCTCATCCGGATCCGTTTGGAACAAAAGGAAGATCATCTGCTCCTCTCGGTTAAAGACAACGGCATGGGCATTCAACCGGAATTTCACAAAAAAGTGTTTGAGAAGTTTTTCAGGGTACCAACGGGCGATGTGCATAATGTGAAAGGATACGGTATAGGACTGAGCTATGTTTCGGCAGTGGTAAAAGGCCATGGCGGCTCGGTAACAGTCGACAGTGCTCCCGGGCAGGGAAGCTGCTTTAGCGTGTCGCTTCCAAAAAAACCGGAAAGTTGAAACAAAACCATCAATGCCCGGTAGCTGCATGATCCGCAAAAAGACGTTACACAGCCAAATGAAAAACGATTGAAGGATGAAGACAAAAGTACTTTATGTTGAAGATGAGCCCTCACTGGGCCGGATCGTAAAAGAGAGCCTGCAAAGCCGTGGTTTTGACGTGACCATGATCGCCGACGGAAAAGATGTGCTTGCCGCTTTCAGGGAATTGCAGCCGGACATTTGCGTGCTGGATATCATGTTGCCCTCGAAAGACGGCTATACACTGGCCGGTGAAATTCATTCTGTCAATCCCGAAACGCCGCTTATTTTTGTCACGGCAAAGACCAAAACGGAAGATCTGCTGAAAGGTTTTGAAGCGGGAGGAAATGATTATTTGCGCAAGCCCTTCAGCATTGAAGAGCTGATCGTCCGCATGCAGAACCTGCTGAACCTGGTTCAGCAAAGAAAACAGGTACCGTCCGATCTAATCGCAATAGGACATTATCAGTTCGATCCCCTGCGGTACGAGCTGCGTCTGGATGACACCATCCGCAAGTTGTCCTACCGCGAAACCACCCTGTTAAAGATGCTGTCGGATAAGCGTAATTCTTTGGTCTACCGGAAGGACATTCTTTTGCAGTTGTGGGGTGATGATTCATTTTTCAACTCACGAAACCTGGACGTTTACATCACCCGGCTCCGCAGCTACCTGAAAGGCGATCCCTCGATCGAACTCATCACCGTCAAAGGCATCGGCTATCACTTTGCAGTGTAAGGTAGTAAAGAGCATGGCCGGTCTAGTTATCCATGGCATTTTCTTCGATCAGGCAGCAAACGTTTGAATGCAACCACAGAAATGAAGCCGGTACCTCCGTGCTGATCTTCTTTGACAACAGCTTTTTCACAATACCTTTTTTTTGAGCCCCGCTGATCAGCATCAGGATCATTTTGGCATGGAATATATCCGACATTCCTAATGTTAACCCAAATATAGGTTTTGCTTTCAGATCTGAAGCCATCGGATGTTGCAACGATGATGCCGAAAGTGCAGAAACATGGCAATGAGGCTGCAAAAAGCCGGCGGGTTCATTAAAAGCAATATGTCCGTTCATTCCGATTCCCAATATGCACAGGTCAACCGGTCCCTCCCGGTTCAGCTTGTCCTGAATACTCCTGCATTCCGCGCCGGGATCTTCCGGGTTGCTGTTGAAGCCGATATAACGGTCACAGCCAATCTGAAGGGGACCGGTCACATGTGTTTTTAAATAGGTCTCGCATGTCGCCGGATGATCCATCGGTATTCCGCCCCATTCATCCAGCTTGATGATGCGCAACTGATCAAACAGATCAGGCTGCTCCCGATACTTTTGCCCGAGCAGGCGATATGTTCCCGCAGGACTTCCTCCCGTTGCCGTGCAAAGTAAAAGACTCTTTTTCCTTTGAATTTCAGCAATGATCAGATCACCTGCTCTCTGGCTAAGCTCTTCATAAGTCGCTAAAGTTTCAATTTCCATAAATCATAATTTGAGGTCTCCCCAGCCCGTCCGGTATTCCCTTTTCACGAACTGGTTGGCCGCATCAAAATTCGTTATCTTCATATTCTCACCATCCCATTTAAAGTTGATGTACCGTCCCGGATACACAAATGCCTCCAGTTCGCCATATACCGGATCGGTCCTTTTTATCTTTTCGCGGATATTAAAACTGCGCAGCAGCAGATTTCCCATCAGCACCGTTTCGGTAAGCGGCCCGGCATAGCCTTCGAAAGGAGAATCGACTTCCGCATTGCCATAGCCTGCAATACAGGCATCAATCCACTGCCAGTAATGGCCATCCATATCACCTTCAACCCGCGGGTATTTTTTTGGAACCTGGATTTCCTTGTTCATGGAGAGAGGCAGAAGGACAGGGCTTCTCCCACCCCAGCCGCACGCCGCTTTTGCTTTGGAGCCAATAAACAGGGTGCTGCCTTCATAATCATTCAAGGCGGTAAAGTCTCCGAGGATTTCATTCATGTTGCCTTCACCTTCCAATTCATCCGGACGTTCCGGAGTGATGCCTCCGTCCATCCAGTACAGGTCGAGGTTTTTGCCGTTTTTCAATTTGTACCTGAACTTGATCGAACTGGAGACCGGCCCGCTTTGCGGGTACTGTGCCTCAGAAAAGATACCATCATAAACGGTACTGGCGCTGCCCGAAACTTCAGTTGGATACTCAAGTTCAAGTAACTTGAACGGCGGGCCCATGATATGGCACCCCATGTCACCCAGGGCGCCGGTGCCGAATTCCCACCATCCGCGCCAATTAAACGGTACCAGATTGTCAATGTAACCGGTTTCTTTTGCTGTTCCCAGCCAAAGATCCCATTTCAGCTCTTTTGGAACAGCCGGACGGGCAGTTGGCCAGGGAATTCCCTGAGGCCATACAGGCCGGTCGGTCCAGCAGTACACTTTTTCGATCTCCCCCAGTATTCCCGCTTCCAGCCATTCGCGCAAAGTGCGCATCCCTTCACAGGAAGCGCCCTGGTCTCCCATCTGGGTGACGACTTTATATTTTTTGGAAGCTTGGGTCAGGATGCGGGCTTCGTAAATATCGTGCGACAATGGCTTTTGCAGATACAAATGCTTCTTAAGCTGCATCGCAGCCAGGCCCACAACAGCATGATTATGGTCGGGAATGGCAACCGTAACGGCATCAAAGTTTTTGCTCTCCTTTTCAAATAATTCACGCCAGTCGTGATAAAACGGCGCTTTAGGAAATTCCTTGCGCATATCTGCTGCCATCCGGTCGTCCACGTCGCATAAATGAGAGATCACCGCGTTTTTCTTCGGTGTTTTCATCAGGGTATGAATATCGGCCGTGCCCTCGCCTCCGCATCCGATAGCAGCGATGTAGAGTTTGTCGCTTGGAGCCACATGTCCAAGTCCGCTGACCGTATAGCTCGGAAGAATAGTCACGGCAGCAGCGCCCGAGGCAGCCATTCCGACAAACTTCCTTCGCGAAATTTCATTTGGGTTGGGATTGCTTATCTTCATTTGCTATTGAATTCAATTGTTTGATATTGATTACGACTCTTGCGCCTTATGTCTTGAATCTTGCATCTATTTTTTCAACTGTTTGACTGCAACTTTTCTGAAAAACACCACATCCTTGTCACCATGGTTTTGCAGACCGATATAGCCGTATTCCGGACGGGGACCCCGAAAAGGTTCGAAGTCAAATTTACGCTCCGGAACGGGATCGCCTTCTTTGTAATCGGTCACTTTCACGCCATTCACGTAGACAATCGTTCGAAGTCCGTCCAGGGTAATATCCATCCTGTTCCACTCCGGCCCTGGTTTTCCCGGCTTGGCAAGCGGCTTCGTTAAAGAATAAAGTCCTCCGGTGTAATGATAATCATCTTCACCTGAAAGCTCAGGCTGGTTATCGATCTGAACTTCATATCCATAAAACACCGGCATCCATTCCTCGTAGGGTTCAATGGGAATCCGGATGAAGACGCCTGCGTTACTGTTGGTTTCCTGCATTTTGAATTCGACATGAATGGTACAGTTACCAAACTTCCCGCCTGTCCAATAGAGCAAACCCATTCCGCCCTGTCCTTTGATCATCCCGTCTTCGACAACCATCGCTCCCGGTCCGACATGTTTCCATCCGGTAAGGTCCTTCCCATTAAAAAGCTGGCGCCACTCATTTTGATCACCGCTGCTTTCTTTCCGGTCTGAAGCCGGGCCGGCACCCGCAGTATTGCCCCACATCAACAACGCCAGCGCCAGCAAAGGCAATCCGGCCGTCATCCGTTTGAAGATTCTTTTTCCCATATCTGATTTGTTTTTATTGATTGAGTTTTCTGACGTTTCACCAAATTTAAATCATTTTTACCAGTTTAAAATCATCCCTGTTTTTTGGGAATAAGATAATTAAGGCCAGAGCCTGGCAGCATGAATAATAAGGGGTTATCTTTTCCGAATAACTCCCGGGCGGAGCAGAAAATTGAATTTCGAAGCATTAATGATAAATATTCCGCTCAGGATCACAAACAGTGCCACAATCTGACGGGAGGTAACCTGCTCACCCAGAATAAGCCATCCCAAAAGAACTGCAACAAGCGGGTTGACATAGGCATACGTACCAACGAGCGACGGACGGGACACCTGGATCAGCCAGGTGTAAGCCAGATAGGCCACCATGGAGCCCATCGTAATCAGATAGATCATTGCAAAAAGCGATTCACCGGTGACAGAGCTGCTTTCAACGCGACTCAGTTCGCCTGTGAATGCTCCGGTCAATATGGCCAGTATTCCGGCCGCAATCATCTGGATGGAAGCTTTCAGTATAGGCGAACCGTTGGCCGGATAATACCTGGAAAAAAGCGATCCGGTGGCCCACATGAGCGTTCCCCCTAACAATATAAAAAAGCTGAGCAGTTCAATTGATTTGTCGTCCGACTTCATTAAACTCCGGTCACCCAGCAACAAAATAACTCCGGCAAATCCCATGATCAGTCCAAGCAGGATCATCTTGTTCGACAAATGAAAAGACCACTGGGGCTTGTCCAGAACTACAAACCAGATCGGCACGGTCGATATTACAATCGACGCCAGGCTGCTGGTGATGTACTGCTCCACCCAGACAACAGCGCCTGTTCCGAAAAAAAGCAACAGGATACCCGTCACTGAAAGTTTGAACACATCGTGCAGCGTCGGCATTTTTTCCTTCCTGAACCAGCACCAGCCAAACATGATCAGACCGGCCGTCAGAAACCGTAATCCGGCCAGAAGAAATGGCGGGAATGATCGCAGTGCCACCATAATGGCCATATAGGTCGATCCCCAAACAATATAAATAGCGGCGAACGACAGAACGATCTTTAACCGGAAAAGCGTATCCTGATTTGGCATGACTGATATCTATAATAAGTAGATAATGCCAACCGGCATCATTTGGTTCACACAGAAACGGCCCAGATGAAAAATCACCTGAGCCGTTGTCAAATATCAGAGGGCTGCTACCACACGTAAGTCCCCACGGCCCGGCCGGGTAACTTTGTCTGAAGGGTTCCGGCGCCGGTGCGAATCGCGAACAATTTTTCCGCGTCCGATTCATTCTGTACGATCAGCACCTTCTTTCCGTCGGGCGTTTTAAACGCCACATTGGGCAAGCCGTCAGGAATGTTCGTAGCGATGCGCACCGAACCCGGGCGGACGAACTTCGAAGCGTGGGCAATGATATACCAGGCTACATTCTTCCGGACCTGATTCCCGTCGATAGTAAGGGCTCCGAGGCATTCAGTACATCCGCCCTCGGTATGGGGATCCTGATTTGGATCGGAGGCCAGGTTCCATTCCAGCACGGTTTTGCACCAGTTGCGGCTGGCCCCGATAATCAGATTTTTCACATGCCACGACAGATTGGTATCGAATTCGCCGGGCGCCCCGACCCACTGTTCGGTAAAGTACAGGTTCTTGTCAGGGAATGCGTCATGCAACTGCGACAGGTCCCCTATTTTGCCGCCGTAAAGGTGAAAAGCCGTACCGTCCACATACTGCGCCGCTTGCGGGTCACTCAAAATCTCGGTCGGATAATCGATGCGGTCGGCATTGTGATCGTAAATGATGATCTTTGTACCGACTCCCGCCGCCTGAAATGCCGGTCCCAGGTGATTCTTCACGAACGCTGCCTGCTCGGCCGCAGGCATCAGCAAACTGGGATTGTTTCCCGGATGAAGCGGTTCGTTCTGAACGGTGATGGCATCGACCGGGATCCCTTCGGCAGCCATGGCCTGAATATACTTCACAAAGTATTGCGCATAGGCAGGGTAAAATTCCGGTTTCAGGCTTCCACCCACCGAATTGTTGTTGGTTTTCATCCATACCGGCGGCGACCAGGGCGAACCCAGGATCTTCAGCTCAGGGAAGATCGTCCTGATTTCCTTTAACACCGGGATCAGGTGCTCCTTATCGGGACCAAGGTCAAAATTCTTCAGCTCCGGGTCTGTTTGTCCGGCCGGCACGTCACAGTAGGAAAACACATGATCGCTCAGGTCCGATGCCCCGATGCTCATCCGAAGATAGCTGACCCCTATGCCGTTACCTTCTGCCGAAAAAAGATCATGCAGCAGGCTTTGCCGTGCCTGCGGCTCCATCTGATGGATCAGTGCGGCGCTGCCGCCGGTCAGGGTATAGCCAAAGCCATCCATCGACTGATATGCCGTCGCTGTGTCAACCTCAATAGCTACAGCCGAAGCCTGCGCTTCCGAAAATCCGGGAGTCTGCTGTTGTTG
>JBFXKJ010000203.1:0-7130 GCA_050173895.1 Mangrovibacterium sp.
TAATATACTGAAAACTAATAGTATATGTCTATCCATATGAATAAGAAAGCATTGTTTAAAACTTTAAATTACCTTTTCTTCTTTTCCTTCTTTAATTGTAAATTTCTCCATTATAGATTTGTAAACTAAAACAAAATCAGGGTATGGGTACTTTTTTGAATTCGTCAGATTTTACATTTGTATAAAAATTACACAATTCAATTTTGTGAATTGTCATCCGCGACTGATCCGTTCATCTTTATTTCAGTTTAGCTGCAACGAAGCATGCCTACTTGCCACACACGAAGAAATTCTGCTTTTCGTGGTTTGACAGAAAGTCGCTATATTCGTTTCGTTTCAATTTTTATTTTATGCGCGGGATTAGTTCAGGGATCACCCTGGTCACAGTTGTATTATTATTCATTGAGATCGTTGCATTTTGGGGATTGTTTCAGCTGATGGACCGGAAGGACCGGAAATGGAAAATGTCTTTCCTTTACTGGACAACAGGGCTGGTTTGCTTTGGATTGTTCCTTTATGCCTTTCTCGATCCCGGCAAAATCAGGCATACGGTAAATTACGGCTTCTATTATTTCGTTATTTTTTGTCTGATGCTAAATTTTTTTCCCAAAGCCCTGCTGTCGTTTTTTGTTCTTTTGTCTCTGCCGGTGAGACTTTTACGAAATAAAAGGGATTCCTTGACGGTCATATTAAGCGGCATAATCCTGAGTACAGGAGTGTTCATCTCAATTTTATCCGGCTTTATTGCAGGGAAAAAACTTATCCGGCAGGAGGAGGTGAAGCTTGTTGTCCCCTCATTGCCCGAGACTTTAAACGGAATAAAAATCGTTCATATTTCCGATTTTCACCTGGCCGGTTTCAGCAATACCCGTTTTATGGAAAGGCTGGCCGAACGGGTAAACCGGCAAAAGCCTGATCTGATCCTGTTTACCGGCGACATGGTGAATAATTTCCATCAGGAAATCCGCGGATTTGAGAGCGTGCTCGGCCGCATGGAGGCGCACAGCGGAAAACTGGCTATCCTTGGAAATCATGATTACGGGGATTATTCGGATTGGGACAGTCCCGCAGATAAGGCATCGAACCTGCAGGCCATTAAGGCAGGAATCAAAAAATGCGGGTTTCGCTTACTGCTAAACGAATCTCAGAAAATAAGCTTTCGCGACACAAGTTTTTACGTGACCGGTGTGGAAAACTGGGGGCATCCTCCTTTTCCTCAGTATGCACGGCTTGATTCGGCGCTGGCGCACGTTCCTGATCATTCTTTCCGCATCCTCCTGTCTCATGATCCGGCCCACTGGGAAGATCAGGTTCTTCGTCAGAGGGATATCGCGCTGACTCTTTCCGGCCATTCGCACGGCGGACAGTTTGGCCTGAAGATCGCGTGACTGGAATTCAGTCCGATCTGGTTGGTAAGCAGGCGCTGGGGAGGCCTGTACGAGGAGAACGGACAATACCTGTACGTCAACAGAGGTGCCGGATGTGTCGGTTTTCCTGCCCGGCTTGACATGTCGCCGGAAATCACCGTAATCACTCTGCTAAGCAAAGAAAATCATTCCGTTACAGCAGATCAAAACTGACCGACAGCAGAAATTCCAGTGCAAAGTCTTTCATTTCAGGGCGGTAAATTCCTCGCAGGCCGCCCGAAACAGGAGTGACAAGCCTGAGCAAATGTCCGTCTGCCATCAATTCCAGCCCCACTGAACTGAAATTCTTTCGGATCGTTCCCAATACGGAGTGGTTCCTGCCATAGAGGACTGACTCCGTCTGTGCATAATCACCAAAAAGGTTTGTACGAATCCGCTTCAGATAAAACAAGCGGCCCAGAGCCAGATCGGGATAAGCCAGCGGCATCAGGTAATCGGCACCGAAACTGAAGAGCTCCTTGTTTTGCACAGAAACGTAACCGCGCGGAAAACGGACCTCGTCAGCAAATGTGTAGAGATGGTCCGTTCCTTTCATCTGAAAACCGCTATAGATCCGGATTCCATGATTCTTGACAACGCCCGGGAAAAACAGGCTTAACTCTGCGGCTGCCAAATCGTTCACAGGCCATCCCCCTCCGGGGCTGTGGCTGTACAGAAGGGACACTGACTGGCCCCATGCCGGGACCAGGTCCAGTTCTGCTTTCCGAAGCATATTCTGAAACAGCATTCCGTAGCGCAATGAATGGATATGTCCACCGGGAATTTGGGCGGGTGTCGAAGAATCCTGCATGATCTTTTCAAAACGGTATTCAACTTCAGGAACAAGCAATCTGGTGTATTTTCCCCGGCTGAAAATCAAAGGAAGGCGTACATCCAGGCTCCAGTTGAGTTCCCTGCGTGAATATCCCTGTGCCACCGTATCCCGGCCCGCATTTGACAGGATGTAATAAACCGATTTCCTGCGTCCGTAACTGAACTCGCTCTTCAATACCGGAAAAAAGCCGGAATATTCAAAGTCAAACCTGAATTTTCCTGTACCTGCCGAAGGTTCATAATCATAGCCAAGCAAGGTTGAGGCCGTACCAAGCTTGTTCTGTGAAAGGAAAGATACGCCCGGCCGGATTTCATAACCTGAGGCATTCACGAAGAGAGGGCCCCAACTGTGGAAGTGGAACAGGTGGGCCATTTTCCGGTAGGGCCTGATCCTGTACGCTGTGGTATCCTGGATATCGGAAAGTTCCGGTATCCTGCTTTCCTGCCGTGCAAGCACGTCAGCAAGTTCATACCGGGCGGGTCCCGCAGGCTGGGTTTTTGTTTCCGGACTGATTTTCTGCTCCGACACACGATAGCCATCGGAGAAATAATTGCTGAATAACAAACTGCTGTCGGCTGCGGAAACATAGTCCGCACCAAAAGGGACCGATGTGATCTGTGTGATTTCGCCTGTATTCAGGCTTTTACAAAAGATGTTATCTGTGCCTGTCAGCGACGAGGTATAATATAAGTTCCCGTTCCGGAACAGCGGATTCCGGATATCGGTTCTGGACGGTTCCACAACGGTGCTGATGTCACCCGTCCGGGTATCGAGCGCTCCGATGTATTTCCCTTTTTGATCCAGGCCAACGAAAAAGACCGTTTGATTATCGGAATGCCATGCCGGAGTGAAAAGATACTGGTTTTCAGGAGCTTTCCATGATGCGGTCTTCTGTCCGCTTTCCAGGTCATACTGTACGAGGCTGCAGCCATTGGTGAAGTTGTTTTCGATTCCGGCGAACGATTTCATGTCCGGGGCAATGGCCGGACTATGCAGGTTGTATTCGGTACGGAATTCTTTCCTTTCCCGGCTTGTCCGGTCAAACACGACCACAACCGACCTTCTGGCATGTTCCCACCGGAGGTCGGCCCGAAGTTCGGCCCAGATGACCAGGTTTTTGCGCGCCGACAATGATTCTTCCAGCACAATTCCGGGGGTGGTGACAATCGTTTCCTTCCCATTGGCAACCAGTACGATCCGGTCAATATCTTTCCTGGCCGAACGCAATGCGATAAACAAAGAATCGCTGAGGGCATGCACATATCTGTAATTCACATAGTCGTGCTTTTCGGGGCTGATGTCGCGGCAGGGAGTGATTGACAGGGAAGCCCTTTCGCTGCTCCACTGCCGGGCATATCCGTCGAAGACAGCAGCATACAGGTCTTCCTTACCGGCTCCTGTCTTTGCTTTCAGCACCCGGTTGACCGGATTGACGGAGAAAGGTTTGCGGCCAACTTCACGAATGACCTCTTCCCATATGCCTGCACCGTATTTTTCCCGTATTGTCCCAGCGAGCAGGTATCCCAGCCGGTAATGGTCAGGTACATAGTCGGCAAAAGATCCCAATACTGCTTTATCGTACGAAAAGACTCCCTTTTCGGTAACCTGGGCTTTGTGTTGCATTAGAAAAAACGGCAATCTTCCCCTTCCTGCGTCGGAAAGCGCCGTTTCAGCCATAACGGCATCCCCTTCGATGAACCAGAACGGGAGGTAGAGTCCGGCGACCAAGGCCGCAGCCTGCTGCCCGAAAAGCGCTTTCAAAAGCAAAGGAAGTTCTGATTCCAGCTTGTCCATCTGGACTACATGGCGGAATTCATGGATGGCAAGCTGTTCCAGCCAGTCCTGCGGATAAATCTTTTGATCGGGTACCGTATAAAATTCGGCCCTTCGCGGAGCCCAGGCCACCAGCCCGTTCGAAACGACTGTCCGTGTGTGCAGGATGACTGAGATTTTCCGGGGACTATAGCCAAGGGTCCGGGACCCGGATACATAAACCTTTTCCAGCATGCAGGCCAGTCTCACCGCCTGCGGCCTGTAGTCACGGGGAAAAATCAGCTGAAAATTCCGGGTATTGATCTCCGTCCACCTGACACTTGCGGGCTCCTCGCCGGTCGAAAAATATTGCGCGGCTGCCGGATTAGCCAGCATAAAAAAAATCGCCATCAGTTTAACCAGACGCATAAAATGATCGATATGATGGCAGAAAGATACACAAAGACAATGAAATTTGCAGGCCAAACGGCGAATACAGATTTATTTTTCCGGCAAGCGGAAAAATCTGAGCCGATTTGTGATACTTTTACGAAAAATGATGGAATAATTTTTGATTGGGTTAAACTGTTTATCTGATCCGGCATATGAGAAAAAAAAGATATATCCTCATGATCGGCGGAACGATCGCGTTAACGGTTACAATGCTGTCCTGCTCCGCCCCCTATCAAAACTTAACTATAGAAACCGCGCACCCTTCGCAGGCATTGCTGCCTTCCGGGATCAACAGCCTTACGCTGATGAACAGGAGCATTTCGAAAGAGTTCCGCAATTTCAATAAGGATAGCCTTCAATCTTATTTCTATGCACGGGACTTCAATGTCAGCACTATTGTACTGGACAGCCTGGCGGCTGACACGACCCTGAAAGTGCTGGGCGATCTGCTGTATTCATCGGGGCGCTATGATGTGGTCATCCCAAGGGACAGAAATTTTATGCGGGAACCGGAATTTTTTAGAATTCCGGAAGAGCTTGACTGGGACGAAGTGAGGAGTATCTGTGATGAGTACAGAACGGATGCGCTGCTTGTCATGGAGCGTTATTACAACAAGCTTATCACCAAATACAATGTTCAGCCGACAGAAGAGAACCAATATCTTTATTCGGCGCTGATCGATTCGAAATATGATGCGGTGGTGAAGGTATATGATCCATACCGGCAAAAAATAGTGCGACAGATCATTGTCGGGGACACGATCTCATGGACTGATTTCCAATGGTCTGTGAAAGAATTATTCACAAGTCTGCCGTCGGTCAGGGAATGTCTTATTCAGACCGGCGTTCAGGTTGCATTGGACCTGGACAGCAGGTTATCACCCGTTTGGGCAAAGGAAAAACGCGGCTTTTTCATGATCGAAAAAGGAGATGCTGCCCGGCTTTCCAGGTGGGTTTCGGAGAACGACTGGCAATCGGCATACGATTACTGGCTGCCCTATACCCGGAGCGCAAAAAAGGCCCTCAGGAGCAAGGCTCAGTATAACCTCGCTCTGGCAAGTGAGATGCTGGGCAGGATCGATGAAGCGATCCGCCGGGCCAATGATTCCTATAAAACGCAATACCACACGCAGACAGAGCAATATCTTTATAAACTGGGAAAAAGAAAAGAGATCCTCCGGCAGTTCCAAAAGCTCGAAAAGCAATAGCCGTCAGAGTGATCCTCTGACGGTCAGTTTGGGCGAAAGGACCTCAAATATTTTTTTCTTCGATTCAACAAACTGAGCCGCTTTCTGCCCCATTTCCGCAAAATCGACCGAAATCGTGGTAATTCCGTTTCCGACGATTTCCTTCATCGGCGTGTCGTTGTAGGAGATCAGTCCGACATCTTTCCCGGGCTCCAGCCCTTTTTTCCGGCATTGCTTGATCACCGACACCAGATCGTCTTCCCTGATCACCAGAAAAGCCTGACCTGCTTCTACAGGATGGCGGCTGAAGGTGCGGATCACCGAATGGCTGATCTGGTTCGAACTGCAGAAATAACTAAACGACTGCACAAATTCTTTCGGATGAAAGAGCGATTCGGGAAAGACCAGATGAAACTCCCTGTACTTTGTGATCAGAGGGAGACCTTCTTTCAGACAGTCAAGCACTCCATAGGTAAAGTCCTGTGTGACATGGGCAATATCAGGACTGTTGGGTGTACCCATATCGAGAATCAACAATTTATTCGGATCAATTTTTTTGACCGTATTTTCGATCCGCTGATGATTCAGATTCATGACCACATACATGCTGTATCTGCCTAAAGCATTTAGAATTAGCTGGTTAAACACATCGGTATTGTAATGATGAAAAAGCAGGTCCACCGTATAACTTTCAGGAAGATTATTCCGGAAACTGGTGTACAGTTGTTCTTTGAATGCACTGAAATCATCAAGCAAAACCATCACTTTAAAAGAAAGGGAACTGACAAAATAGCCTCTGGTCGGGGTTGAGCTGATGACACTTCGTTGCTTCAGGATGGTGTATGCCTTAAAAATCGTATCGCGTGACAAACCGCTCTCCCTGCTCAGCTGATTTACTGAAGGCAGAAAATCTCCTTCCTTCAGAACGCCGTTGCTGATCGCTTCATTGACAGCATGGATCAGTTGCTGCAATTTGGTCTGGCTGGAGACCGGGTCGACTTTAAAATGAAAACTCATTGGTCAATTTTTTAGATTACAGCCTGTTTTCCAAGGCTGTAATGAATGTTTCAATTCTCCGGAAAATGAACCGTAAATGTCCGGTATCCGAAATACCCGATTACCAGGAAACAAAATAAAGGAATAATGAATGAAAAATTCACCGCGGGCATGGAAAATACGTTTTTCAGGTCAATGATGGAGGCCTGCAGCATCGGAAGAAAAGTTCCCCCCACGATCGACATGATGAGTCCGGCGGCCCCGAATTTCGCATCCTCTCCCATTCCCCGGAGGGCGATCCCATAGATGGTCGGGAACATGAGCGACATACAGGCGGAAATCCCTACCAGACAATAAAGTCCTGCGATATTGGTCAGCAGGATCGTTCCCAGGGCGAGGACAATGCCGCCGAAAGCCAGGCTCATGAGTAACTTCCCTGCGGAGATATATTTCAGCAGAAAAGTACACACAAAACGGGATACCAGGAAGATCGCCATGGCG
>JBFXKJ010000204.1:0-7072 GCA_050173895.1 Mangrovibacterium sp.
GCAGTTCGTTCAGGCTGATTGTATTGGAACGATGCTTCAGGCTCTGAATAATATACTTTCGCTGCAGCGGATCGGATACACCCTCCACCTGTATATTTTGAAATTGCAGTTCCGGCTTTTTCCGGTTAAATTCCTCCCGCTTTCTCTGGATCTCATGCATCGATACCCGCCGGCTGATCCGTGATTTAATGCTGTCGATCACGCTTTGTGCTTTATTATATCCGGCCTGTTCGATGATATCGATCTTGTCGAAATCAAGCAGGCTGATATCGGTAAATGAGGTTTCGAGCAAAACGCCTTTCTGAGAAGGAACATTGTAATCGGTTTTCTGCATGATCAGGTTTTCCAGCTGGGCCATCACATCATCTTCGTCAGGCTTTCGGGCATTGTTGGCTACCTTATGACCAATAATGATATCCGGGTTAAAGGCATTCATGGTATTCTGAACCGGGAAATTGTTAACAATTCCTCCGTCAAATGCAAGAGCTCCGTCTATTTCGATCGGTTTGAAATAGAAGGGAAACGTCATTGATGCACGGATCGCTTCTCCCAGATCGCCGCTTCGGATTTCCATTTCCTTGTTATTGTAGACGTCGGTGGCGATGCACATAAAAGGAACGAAGAGGTGGTTAAAATCATACTGACAAATGGCATTGGCCCTGGAAAAGAGCTCCATGAAAGCAAAATCCATCTGCTCTTCAGGAATGAGGTTGGTGGGCAGGAGCAGCTTCAGTTTATCCTCTTTCCTTTCAAGATCGAAACTCAGCCATGCCGGTGTTGAGGCCGATTTCTTAAAATAGTACCGGTATTCTTCCTGAATATATCCGGTCGACCAGAACTTAAACTGTTCGGATCGGAAAAGCTGATCCATTTCATCGGTCGAAAAACCTGCCGCATAAAGGCCTGCGACGATCGCACCCATCGAGGTCCCGGCGATATAGTCGATCGGAATGTTGTTTTCCTCCAGGGCCCTGATCACGCCAATATGGGCCAGTCCTTTTGCGCCCCCGCCGCTCAGCACCAGTGCTACCGACTGCGCATGGGAGACTGAAACAGAGAAAAAAAGCAGGACGAAAAGGATCAGGCATTTCATGGCATGCAAACTTATGTGAAGAACCGGCAACGGTATGTCAAAATTAAAAAAAAGACGGGAAAAAGGAAAAGTATTTCGGCTCACTGTTCTGTTTTCACTTTCAGCGACTGAAAGCCTTCCCCGAGGATTTCGCGGGTATCCATAACTGTGATGAATGCATCCGGATCAATCTCGCTGATGAAGCGCTCCAGAATGGCCAGTTCACGACGGCTGACCACCGTGTAAATAATCTGCCTTTCTTCATTGGTATATAAGCCGTTTCCTTTCAGGTACGTTCCCCCTCTTTCCAGATCGACCAGGATTTTTTTTCTGATCTCTTCATGTTTGTCAGAGATAATGAACAGCGCCTTGTTGTAATTCGCTCCTTCCAGCGTAATGTCAATGGCTTTTCCCGTAATATAGATCACGACCCACGAATAGAGCGGGATCTGCCAATCCCCGAAGGCGGCCAGTCCCAGCAACACAATGGCTGAATCAACATAAATCATCAGATGCCCTAACTGTGCTCCTGTATATCTGGCCAGAATCATGGCGATGATGTCAGATCCGCCTGAAGTGGCCCGGGATTTAAAGATCAGTCCCAACGCAAATCCGATGAGCACGCCTCCAAAGACGCACGACAGCAGGATATCGGGCACTAAGGGTGCATCGCCGTCCACACGCAAATAAGTGATCAGATCGATAAAAACCGAAGAGAGCACAAAACCGACGACTGTTTTGACACCAAAGCGAGGTCCCAGGATCCGGATACCGGCGATGGTGAGCGGAATATTCAGTAAAAGGCCAAATAACCCGATCGGGAAACCGTCAGGCCAGAAGGAAAACATTCCCTTGGTGAGAAAATGGACCACGATGGCAACGCCATATACACCACCCGGAACGATTCTATGCGGGGTAATGAAGAATACAAAGCCCACCGCGAGAATAAAAGCACCGATGGTGATATAACTGTATTCCCGAAACCAGTTCCAGGTGAAGAGTTTTTCTTTTGTCAGAAAGGCCATAACCAATTTTTTTTGAAAGTTAACGTCTGAAGAGGAAAAAACTGTTGATTTTTATCAGTAATCCTGGCCATCATCCGGAGCAAAAAAAAGGCCTCCGACAGGGAGACCTCATTCAATATCATCCGGGCTTGATCAAACCCTTTTTTCTTTAATTCTTGCTTTCTTCCCGGTCAGGCCACGCAGATAGTAAATACGCCTGCGGCGCACACTTCCTTTCTTGTTGACCTCAATGCCGTCGATAAAGGGGGAAGCTACCGGGAAAATCCTTTCCACTCCGATATTACCCGACATTTTCCGGACAGTGAAGGTCTTCGTTACGCCGGTTCCTTTCACCTGCATAACAACGCCTCTGAAGTCCTGAATACGTTCCTTGCTCCCTTCCTTGATCTTGTAGTGCACGGTGATCGTGTCGCCGGCGCTGAACTCAGGAAGCTTGCTTTCCAGGGCAAATGCGTTTTCTACAACTTTAATCAGATCCATTTTCTTTATTTTTAGGGCAATATTACACATTTCATGTGCAAGAGATTGCAAATTGTGGCGCAAAAGTAATAAAAATAAAACAAGTCCAAAGCCTTAGGCGAAATAAATTGACCATGATCTCCTTCCTTTTGCCGGCCGCTGCCTAAATGCCGCCAAGGCAGGAGAGATGAAGTTCTTCTAATGCGTTTCGCCTTTCACCCTGAAATGGTCGCCGGTGCTTTTCACAATGGCCTCATACCACCAGCCGGGATAACCGGGATGTTCAGGAGCGGCAGGCAAACCGTACTCATTCCGTTCAAATTTGCCTTCCTTTTCTTTTTTTACATTGCCATCCATATACTTAACAAGCAGGTAACGAAACAGATCTTCCCATTGGCGGGTCATGTGGTCTGCTTCCCTGACGGAATACTCTGTCAAAAATGCGCTTGCTTTTTTCGGGCCTTCTGTTTCATAAAGTTTTTTGGCTGTTTCATCGATGGCGGGTGTTTCGCTGATGTACCCGCTTTCCAACTGGGATTGTTTTTGCCTGATGTGCCCGATCATGCGGTCGTATTGCAGGTAAGCCAGGTTGGCAACCTTGTTGAATGTCCAGAATGCCGAAGTTTCCGAATAGGTCAGCAGGTCGCCGTTGCCGACTGCAAAGCACCGGGGAATGCTGTCGATCCCGCAGTACATGGGAACATAGCAGGTGCTGTACGTATCATCGACCCCAAACCAAAGGATGCCGCCAACCGGGTCGGGCAGCCAGGACCTGGACTGGGCCACAAAGGAGAAGCCGGTTTGCTGGGTGGAAATGGCCCGTTCGTTGCAATAGGTGGCTGAGTCGACCTTCCAGGTAAGATTCCTCCAGCGATAGGGCAGCTTATTAGGCCCTGCGCCAAGATCTTGTGTCATATCCAGTTCCGTTCCTTCAAAGTGATCCCGCATCATTTCCATTACATCTTTAACCGTCAGCTTCTTGTCGGGTTTCACCCATAATGGCAACCTGTTTGATGCGAAGCCGTATTTTTCGTCGTAGGCCACATCACCCGCCGCATAACCGGCGTACTGATCCAATTCCGAAGCTACTTTCCGGAAGCCGGCCCATACGCGGGCATCGCAAAAGCGGGCTCCGTCAAAGCCTACGGGTGCGTAGACATCCGAAAAGCTGAAATCCTTGTTGATCCCCTGATACCATCCTTTTTCAACGGCGAAGGAGATTACGTCTTTCGAATACAGGCAGTTTTCCGGATCATCAAGGGGGAAGGTCGTGATCCGGGCCTGGTTGGCATGCCCGCTGATATATCCGTCGGGAACGCGCATGGCTACCCATACAGCGCCTTTCTCATCATTTCCTTTGCCGATCATTTCCAGTATCCAGGCTTCCTTCGGATCGGCGATTGAAAATGATTCGCCGGAACTGGCATACCCATATTCGGCAACGAGTGATGTCATTGCCTCAATGGCTTCCCTGGCTGTCCGGGCCCGTTGCAGGGCGACGTACATCAGGCTTCCGTAATCCATGACCGCGCCTTTTTGGCTGGCCAGCTCTTCACGGCCGCCAAAGGTCGTTTCCCCGATAGCCAGCTGATGCTCATTCATATTACCTGTCACACTGTAGGTGTGTGCCGCTTCGGGTATTTGGCCCAATGGCCTCCCCGTGTCCCACTCCTCAATGGCCCGCATCGATCCGGCAGGGTGATCAGCAGCAGGCTGATAATAAAGCTCGCCGTAAAGCGTATGTGAATCGGCCGCGTAGGTGATCATCACTGAACCATCCGCCGAGGCACCTCTCGTAATCAGAAAATTGGTGCATGAAAAAACCTCGCCTGTCCAAATCAGACCTGCGGCGAGTAAAATACTGAACTTGTTGATCATTCCTTTTTTAATTGATTAACTGATGAAAGGACAAAGATAATAAGATCCGGAACAGAATCAAGAATCAAGACGCAAGACACAAGAATCGAGAATCGAGAATCAAGAATCAAGAATCGAGAATCAAGACTTACAAGACTTAAGATATAGGACTTAAGATATAAGATACAAGACAGGAGGGTAGTGAATTTTGGAGGTTCATAAAAATAGTTGCATCTTTAGATTTCATCAAACAGTAAATTTATGAAGCTTCGGGCATTTCATCAGATGAGTTACGGAATCTACCTGGTTGCGTCTGAATTTGAGGGCAGAAAGACCGGATACATCGCCAATACGGTATTTCAGGTCACCTCCGATCCTCCCCGCATAGCTATTTCCTGCCATAAAAACAACGCCAGTGCGGAGATCATCAGCCAGGCCGGGGCATTTTCCGTTTCCGTGCTTGGACAGGATACGGATCCTAAACTGATCAGCGACTTTGGTTTTAAATCGGGCAGGGATATGGATAAATATAGCGATTTGCAGATTATCCGGAGCAGGACAGGTGTCCCGGTTGTCCTGAACGATTCGCTGGCCTGGTTTGACTGCCGGATCAGGGAAGTGACAGACCTGGGTTCTCACTGGCTGTTCATTGGCGAAGTGGAAGACAGTGATATCCTGTCCGACCAGGAGCCGTTGACCTATGCCGGGTACAGGGAGAAATTCAGGATTCTGTCGCCGGCGAACTCGCCCACTTACCTGGACCGTGATCTGCTGGAGAAAGAGCAGCAGGCTGCAGCGGGCGAAACGGATCACAAGCCGGACGAAACGAGCACCGTCCGCAGTTATGTCTGCGTGATTTGCGGCTTTACCTACGACCCTCAGGAAGGGGACCCCTCTGCGGGCATCCCTCCCGGAACGCCATTCGAAGATTTGCCCGACGATTACCGTTGTCCGGTTTGCAACGCCTCCAAAGAATATTTTAAGTAAACAGCATAAAAAAACGGGAACCCGTCTCCCGGTTCCCGTTTTCCATTTCCTGTCTTTTTATCTTGCCTCTTGGTTCTTGGTTCTTTTATCTTGATTCTTATGTTTCTACATATTCGCATCCTTAAGGATCACATCATGCGCACCGCCTTCCACGATGCTGGTTGCTGAAACCAGGGTGACCTTGGCTTCCTGTTTCAGTTCGGCAATGGAGAGCGCCCCGCAACTGCACATGGTGGACCGGACCTTCCCGAGGGTGATGTCGAGATTATCCTTCATTTTTCCCGCGTAAGGTACGTAGCTGTCCACACCTTCTTCAAATTTCAGGTTTTCACTGCCGCCCATGTCGTAACGCTGCCAGTTTCGTGCACGGTTTGATCCCTCGCCCCAATATTCCTTCACATACCGGTTGTTGATCATGATTTTCCGTGTGGGGCTTTCATCAAAACGGGCGAAATAACGGCCCATCATGATAAAATCGGCGCCCATAGCCAGTGCCAGCACCATGTGGTAATCCTGAACGATGCCTCCGTCAGAGCAGATCGGAACGTACACGCCTGTTTTGCGATAATATTCGTCACGGGCAGCAGCCACCTCGATGACGGAGGTCGCCTGTCCGCGCCCGATTCCTTTTTGTTCGCGCGTAATACAGATAGAGCCGCCTCCGATTCCCACCTTGACAAAGTCGGCACCTGCTTCAGCCAGATACAGAAATCCGTCTCTGTCGACGATATTCCCGGCGCCGATCCGCACCGTTCCGTTATATTCGCGTTTCACATATTCGATGGTTTCCTTTTGCCACTCGGAGAAGCCATCGGATGAGTCGATACATAACAGGTCCACACCTGCGTTGACCAGTTCGGGAACGCGTTCCCGGTAATCACGGCTGTTGATCCCCGCGCCCACAAGCAGCTTTTTGTTTTCGTCCGAAAGTTCATTGGGATATTCTTTGTGACTTTCATAATCCTTTCTGAAAACAAAGAAGTTAAGATTTTGATTTTCATCAATGATGGGGAGGGTGTTCAGCTTATGGTCCCAAATAATATCGTTGGCTTCGTTCAGACTGATCCCCAGTTTTCCTGTGATCAGCTTATCAAACGGCGTCATGAATTCCGAGATCTTTTTGTCGAGCGGGTCCCGCCCTGTCCGGTAATCACGGCTGGTCACGATTCCCAGCAGTTTTCCGTTAGCGCTTCCGTCTTCCGTGATGCCCAGAGTGGAATGCCCTGTTTTTTCCTTTAATTCAAGCACATCTTTCAGGCTGTGCGTGGGAGTCAGATTGGAGTCGCTGATTACAAATCCGGCCTTGAATTTCTTAACCCGTCTGATCATTTCTGCCTGAGTCGCAATGGGCTGGGACCCGAATATAAACGAAAGGCCTCCGTTTCGGGCCAGGGCGATGGCCAGGTTGTGGTCCGAGACCGATTGCATGATTGCCGAAACAAAGGGAATGTTTAACTCCAGCGCCGGCGCATCTCCTTTCCTGAAGCTCACCAGCGGAGTCCTGAGCGAAACATTCGAAGGGTTGCACTCTTTTGAGGTTAATCCGGGAATGAGCAGGTATTCACTAAAGGTTCTTGAAACTTCATTCGAGTATTTTGCCATGATATCGGACTTTTAGATGAAACGAGCCACGAGAGCCATCCCTCTCAAACAGGAGCCTGATTATCTTGGC
>JBFXKJ010000205.1:0-7063 GCA_050173895.1 Mangrovibacterium sp.
TCCCGGTACCAGTTCTTTTTTGCAAGCTTCCGTTTGGCCAGGTAAGCAGGATCTGACCGGGACCTTTCCCGTTCCCATTTATCCTTACGGACCTGCTGACATGCAGCCCGTCCACAATAATGTTGGTGCTGTGATCCCAGTAAACAAACCGACTGCAAAGGTTCACTTCCACTGTAAAGATGTGCCATTAAAAGACTGGCTTTAAAATGGCCAGTCTTTATTCTAAATATTCAAGCATGAGAAAGTTTACTTTCATTTTGGTTTGCTTATTCTGGAGTTGCAATCCAAGAAACGCCAACAGAATTCTGGAATATACCCGAATACCCATAAATACTGAAAGGGCATTGACAACATTGCCGATGTCCGAAATATTTTCAGAGGTAAGTTATATTCCCCTTGAAACTTCAGATGAAAACTTGATTGGAACGGTTAATCAGTTATTGGTTTATCAGGACAGATTCTATGTATTAGATGAAGATCAAACCCAGTCGGTTTATTGTTTCACCCAAGAAGGCAAGTTTCAGTATAAAATAGACAGAAAAGGGAAGGGGCCTGGGGAATATAGCCAAGTAAACAGGATCAGTATTGATCACGACAATAACAATTTGCTGCTATTTTGTGCAAAATCACATCAAGTTCTGGTTTTCCATCTGGAAGGCAATTATATCCGGTCGCACAGAATTGATCTATGGGCAAACGATTTTTCTTATATGGACAACGATATCGCGGTTTTCTTTGGTGATTATACGAGAAACGAAAGGTATGCCAAAAATCAAGCAACACCGAACTTACTGATCACTGATACAAAAGGCTATAAAGTCCATTATTTGGACCTCTTTTTCCCTTCAACCGTCAACTTCAGTGCGCTTTCCTCAACGGCTAATTCTTTTTCATCTTATCATGATGGTACCGTTGCATTGATAGTACCTTACAATGATACAATATACCAAATTACGTCGAAGAGCGTTAAGCGAGAATTTTACATAGATTTTGGACAGATGAAAAAGAAGCAATCGTTTTATTCTTTGTCCTATAACCCCGCAACGACTTTGAGGCATATGGAACGATACCGGTTGACTCATGACGAATGTAACCTGCTTGCTATGTCAATAACATCAACCCATTTGTTTTTCGCTTATAGCCATAAAGACTATTATCATTTTGTATTCTACAACAAGCAAAGTGCGAAACTTTTTGATGTTTACCTTCAATATGGAAAAGACGATGGCGCTGTGTATCCCTTCTATAATGATTTAGTCGATGGAGCGCCATTTGCGATCCCATATGCTACAGATGGTAAGTCTTTCTATGGGATCACCGAAGCCTATGAGTATAACAAACTGAAAAGGTTTGATCACATTCGAATAGACGATAATCCAGTAATTGTAAAAATGACCCCTAAAAATGGACGACAATGAGACTTGTATTTGTTTTAGTTTTGCTTTTAATCTTTCAGGTCGCCTGGAGTCAAGCTCCTGATGAAATGATACTGATTCCGGAAGGGGAACTCCAAACAGAATCCGGTATTATCAAGATACCACGCTTCTATATGGACAAATATGAAGTCACCGTCACAGATTTTGAGAAATTTGTGATGGCAACAAGGTACAGAACCGACGCTGAGAGGAAAGGCAAGAGTGTCTGTTACGGCGGCGACAGTATTCCTAATGTTACATGGAGGTGCAATGCCCAAGGTCAGCTTCGTCCTAAGAATGAATATAATCGACCGGTCATTCATGTCAGTTATAACGATGCGGTTGCCTATACCCATTGGGCAAAGAAACGACTACCGACAGAAGAAGAATGGACCTGTGCGGCATCTTACGGGAACAATGTTAATAAAGCCATTCTTAACCGGAAAAGAGAAAATCAGGTTGCATGGAATGCGAACAACTCCAATGGAGATGTCAGCCCCGTAGGTAGATTGATGCCAAACGAACTGGGGATTTATGATCTACTGGGAAACGCATCCGAATGGACAAATCCGGTTCACATTTACAAGCAAATCAAATATGTGAAATCAAAAGGAGGTTTCTTCTGTGAGGAGGGGTTAAGTCCCAAAAGCTATTTAATCCAATATTTGAATTCCACATCCCACATGACAGGATTTCGATGTGTGAAAAACTCAAAATAAGTGCTATGCGACAATATATCTATCCTTTTCTGTTTATTATTAAATCCTCAAACGAGACTATCTGCAGGATATCGGCTTTACATCTGAATATGTATCGCCATTCAACCGGGATACTCGCTTTGCTATTAAACAGTCGTCTCTCTCTGCGGCTGTCATTCGCGGGATAAAGCCATCAAAAAGATGGCAGAGCAGAAGTATGCAGGTTATGAGAAAATTATTAAGAACAAGGATTCCATTCCCGAAATCGTCCCCGAAAACGGAGGATTGATTACCATCCGTATCCCGTCTAATCTGTCAGAATCAGGAATTAACCTGGATGAAATAATGGACAGTATGTATTATATCCGTCTGGAGACCGACACGAGCGCCCTTATTGGGGATATCGACAAATTATTATTCTGTGATGATATCATTGTTGTGATTGAGCGTATCAAACGACAGTCCATCCTGCTGTTCTCACGGCAAGGCAAGTTTATCGGCGGGTTAGGAATCCAGGGAAGGGGCCCGGGAGCAAATGATGCTGCGAAAATACATCTATTATGGCATAAATAATTTGTCACAGGAAATAATATTTTAAACATTATCTCAGATTTGAAAATAGGGGGCTGCAGCCAAAAACCTTCCTCCAAAATAAATAAACATCTGTATATACGATATCATGTAGTAGCAACCGGCTGTGTTGGGAACCCTTAGGCAAATTGAAAACATTTGCATAAGACTCATAAATGTGGTAAATTTGCGCAATAGTAATAGTAAAATTACCTCACATGGGAAAGGCAGCAACATACCAAACCCGTTCCAGACGCCCCGGAACACACGCTACAGACATCAGTTTGTTTTTCAATGCTGTTTCCAACCAGCTGCTTAGCAAGCTGATGCAGGACACACAACTGTCTCAAAAATCTCTGGCTTTTGTGTTCGCCATGACTGAGAAGACCTTTAGCAGTTACAGAAATTCAGACCGGAAACTGAACCCACTCACAGCAGAACTGGCCATCAAAATCATGGAGTTGTACGAGCACGGCAAGGAGACATTCGGAAGCCTGAAGAGATTCCAGCAGTGGATGACCCTCCCGGCCCCCGGGCTGAATCGCAGGGTTCCCTTTGAACTGATCCAGACTGTCACAGGAGTAGGGATGGTCATGGATGAATTACTGGCAATCGAACACGGAATGCCGATCTGATGAAAGTCTACCGAATTACCAGGGAGAAGTTTACTACCCTCTCTGCCTCCGGATATCCCGGCAGGTGGAACTCAGAGGGGATGTATGTGCTCTATGCAGCAGAACACCGCAGCCTTGCGATTTTGGAGAACATCGCACACAACCCGGTCATCCCGATTCTGGACAGATACGTGACCATGGTTATTGACATCCCGGGTGAACTTTCAATCCAAACCCTTGATATCAATCTGCTACCAAAGGGTTGGAACAAGATGGACGAGTTGGCACGGGGACTCTGTCAGGCCGTTGGAGATGATTTTATCACCAGGAACGATGCAGTTGTTCTTCGGGTTCCCTCAGCAATTGTTCCCCAGGAATGGAATATGGTCATTAACACCACTCATCCAGACTTCCCCCGGCTATCGGTTGCCGGCATTGAACCATTTGAGTTTGATCCCAGGATCGCAGCCAGGGAGACTGATTAGAGTCTTTGGAGAGGACGGAATACAAACTTTGAAAAAGGCGGAAATGCAAAAATATTTGATCTTTTTTGTTTTTAGCGGGATTTTGCCTGAACGGATCAGGTCAAAACAAGGTCGATTCTTTGTTTGAAGACATCAGGTTCCGAAATGATACCGCACGGTTCTTCACCGCGAAAACAGTCGACTTTATACGGGTAAAGTCAACCGTTTCGGAAGGTGTGAAATTTGCAGCAGTGATTTACAAACCGGACAAACCATCGCCGGTTTTATTGCTTTCGCACGGATGGCATCAATCGGTCATGCCGCCCTCGCAGGAAAGTGAAAATCCATATCCCAGGTTTCTTTCTGTACAGATAGATATGCGCAGGCGCCAAGTTCTCAACCGGAAAGCATGATTGTAACGGACTGGAATACTTAAAAGTCGGCAATAATGATTTTCTTCATGCCCATCAGTTTTTTGAAAGCACCTGGCTTTTTGCTTAGTTCTTCTTCCCAATTTTCAGGGCATACCTGCCAGCTCAAACCATATTTATCCTTGAGCCATCCGCAAACGCTTTCTTCTCCTCCGTCAGAAGTGAGCTTGTTCCAATAGTAGTCAACCTCTGCCTGATCTTTGCAGGGAATCATAAACGAAACGGATTCATTGAATTTGAACAACGGTCCCGCATTGATACCAATAAACTGCATTCCCAATATTTCAAATTCAACTGTCAGCACTTTGCCTGCGAAGTCCTTTTGAAACTCTGCCAATCCCTCGGCTTCAGTCTTGGGGTAATACGTGGTGTTTATGATCTTCCCGTCCGGAAAAACAGCTACATAATACTCGGCCGCTTCTTTTGCATTGCCGTCAAACCACAAGTTTGGAATGATTCGATTTTTCATGGTATCGTTTATTTATTTGTTTATGAAAGTTCTTCTGCCAGTCCAATCAGTATTCCTTCCGCTCCACGAATGTAACAAAGGCGGTACAGGTTCTCATAGTTAACGATTTTGCCAACCAGTTCGGCTCCGTTCTTTATAAGCCTGGAAACCAGCTCGTCGATGTTGTCAACTTTAAACATGACCCGCAGATAACCCAGCGAATTAACGGGTGCTGTCCGATGGTCTGAAAGGATTGCAGGGTTTATAAACCGTGAAAGTTCTAAACGGCTGTGTCCATCGGGCGTAACCATCATTGCTATTTCGACCGACTGGTTTCCCAGTCCGGTTACCTGTCCTGCCCATTCCCCTTCAACCATCATTCGTCCTTCAAGTGCAAGACCTATTTCTTCAAAGAAGGAAATGGCGTTATCGAGCGATTCCACGACGATGCCGACATTGTTCAACTGAAGTAACTTACTTTTTGTCATTTCTTCACTCTTTTGTTTTATTGAAAAAGGGTTTTGTTACCATGCTAATTTCGCCAATAAAGGCCATGCCGGCGCGGTGTAAATGCGACAATCTCAGTACTTGGGTACGACAAATATCGTCCATTGATCTGCAGATACATTCTCCATTTATCTGAGCCACATAAGCGTCGGTTCATGTTACTGATCCTGCTTACTTTCCTTTAAGCGGATATTCCGGTATTCCACCTTCATTGGCGGGCCGACATGGACCTGTACGCCAATCAGACCCGAGAAGCTCCGGTTCATGCTGTCATTGTCGGTCACATCGCTCATGAGCACGTCGTTGATATAATGTTGCATGCGGTTTCCGCTGACCACAAGATGACAGGTATTCCAGTCTTCGTCATGAATATACCTATTAAGCGAGTCGGGCTCACCCAGCGATCCGGTTACTTCAACACTTTGCCATGCATTATTTTGAATATTGCTTTTCAATGAGCCGGGCATTTCCGGATTGGCCTGAACCTTTACAATTACCTTTTGTCCGCGGTAAGCCAGGGTGGTGCGTTTCCGTTCTTCGTAATTCTGCCCGGTATAGCGGTTTTGTCCGTCGATGTCACACTGGTAACCTTTCAAGGCAAACGGAATGGTGTCGATTGGTTCGCTCCGGTAATTGATGCCGCTGTTCCCGTTCTTCGAAATCCTGAATTCCAGCTTCAACTCAAAATCTTTTGGCGCTCCTCCCTTCCAGATAATGAACGTATTGCGGTCGAGGAGGGTGGTCGGCGTAACTTCTCCTGTCAGGCACCCGTTTTCAACGCGCCAGTATGCCGGATCTCCTTCCCAGTTACCGAGCGTTTTGCCGTCAAAAATCGGAACAAAGCCGCCGGCTGTGTCCGCCTGCTCAGTCGGGGTTTTATTGGCGCTCTTACAGCCAAAAACAACGAAAACAATTAAAAGAAGACAACAAGGCACTGTTTGCAAAATGTTCTTTTTCTTCATACAGATTCTATTTGAACAAAACGGAGTAGTCTTTCAGAAGCTGCTCGAGAAACTGGACCGGTTTCATGTCGGTCTCGATCGACAGTTTCCTTTTGATCGAGTTACTGGTCTGCATAATCATCCCTCCTGCTTTCCCGTAATAGCCATTCTGTTTTCCGAAGGCCAGAACCTCGCGGATAACCTCAACCTCCTCGTCCTTAAGCAAACCTGCCTGACTAAACAATACGCGTTCTTCAGTGCCTTGACCGTTAAGAAAAAGATCCGGCAATCCGGGATTGTCTTTGAGCGACACGACAGTTGTATTCGCAGCAAGATCGCCAATGCGTTGTCCGTTTTTACTTAAGATAATTGCCAGCATACCGATGCTGCCAAACAAAATCCAGATGTCGACGATCCGCAGCAGCCACCTCAACAGATAGGAAGAAACAGGAACTTCTCTGCCTTCAAGATGAACAACTTTCAGCTTCATAATCTTCTTTCCAAGCGTCTGCCCCTGAAAAAGCAGTTCCTGCGCCAGTGTGAAGAAAAAAATCGGCAGGGAGTAGATCAGCCAAAAGCTCGGCTTATGAGAGAAAGCCGAAACAATCAGTGCTCCCATCCACACATAACCTGCAATCACAGCCAGATCGATCAGGCTGGCCAGCATCCGTTCGCCCAGACCGGCTTTGTTTTGCAGCAACACCGTGTTTTGTGCAGTTTGAATTCTTATATCTGACATGGCTTAAATTATGTGTTCTCCTTTTTTGTTAAGGAAGTATTTACTACTTTAGTTACGAAATTAATATATTCTTTTTGTAAAGAACAGACCGGACTATTTATTTCAAAAGAATTTAATTCTACTTTAACACATTAAAAAAGGAGTAAAAATAGAGGTTAAATATTTGTATATCAGGTATAAAATTGGTATTTTCATGTTGTCATCGAGAAACAAACAAAGAGGCCATTAGCATGGTT
>JBFXKJ010000206.1:0-6986 GCA_050173895.1 Mangrovibacterium sp.
ATATTCCGGCACATCCTTATTCTGTGGAAGATATTGACCGTTATCTGGAGGGGGATCTGAGCGACATTGAATTAAGTGAATTTAATGAAGAACTGGAACACAATTCCGGTCTGGAAAAAGATACCCTGCTCTACCGGGAAACGGACCTCGCAATGGCTGAAACAGACATTACCGAACTGAGGGCTGCGCTCAGCGAAATTGCCGGCAGGGAAACCTCGACTTCGAGGAAGAAGAATGATATTGACCACTATCTCCAAAAAGAACTCTCCGAAGCTGAACTGGCAGCTTTTGAATCCGAGATGGAATCAAATCCGGATCTGGTAGCAGAAGTTAACTTGTACCAGGATGTCAATGCAGCTATTCGCGAAGAGGACGTCATGAGTCTGAGGGCCAGACTGGAAGGGATTAATAACGATATTATCAATGACAAGCGCCGGGAACGTTCATTTGCCACACGGATTCCGAGGAAAAAAGCCATTGCTGTTTCAGCCGCTGCTTCCCTTACCCTCCTTTTGGGAATCAACGGAATGATGAATCAGGCAGGCAACACCGATGTGCGTGAACTATACAACAAGTATTATTCGGTGTATCCGGGAGCTGGTGTTTCCCGGACCGGAGGAACATCCCTGGACAAGGACATCAATCAGGCGCTGCATTTATTTAATGAGAAAAATTACGACCAGTCCATCCTGCTGTTCAGCAAGACCCTTGAAGAGGATCCCGGCAATCCTGTTGCCAACTTCTACACGGCTCAGGCTTATCAGGAAACCGGAAAGTACAGCAAAGCCATTGCTTACTATCAACTGGTCATTCAAACGGGGAATAACCTCTTTATTGATCAGGCGGAATGGTACACGGGGCTGTGTTACCTGCAAAATGATGACCGAAAAAATGCGGTCAGAAAATTTAAAACGATTGTCGCTGCGAAAAGCTATTACAGCGAAAAGGCATCAGCGATCCTGCGTAAATTAAGATATACTGAAAAATAAAATGACAAATACCGGCAAGTTTTAGTTTGTACGAAAATTCCTTATCCTTTTTAATTCGTTTGTTGATTTTAGCTTAGTTTGATCAGTTTTTTGTTTTTTAGTTTTGATTTGTAGTTCGTATTCTTTGTTTTTTAATTGTTGTACTTAAGTTCTTAATTATCCTTTGTTAGCAGAATGTAAGCAACAACAATTCGCATTCAGAAGTTTTTTCCGAAAGTGCGGTAATATTAGCGGATCCGGACTTTAATTTAATTTTTCGCTTTCCTTGATCCCTGGTACAATTCGAACTTTCGGAAGCTGCATTCAATCGGGCCGTTGAAGATGCTGATTTTTCCTGCAGGCTTCAGGCCAATTGATTTAAAACAGGAAGGAGTGCTGATAATCCAGGCCTCCGAACCGGAGAAAGCGTGTTTCAGCCGCTCTCCGATCATGGCATAGAATACTTCGTCGCCCGGTTTTAGCCGTTCTCCATAGGGAGGGTTGAACAAGAGAAACGAAGATTCCGGGGTTTTTGTCAGGGTGCTGAAATCAGCTACCTCCAGTCGGACAATGTCCTCAACTCCGGCTTTTTTTGCATTTTTCAAGGCCAGAGCAATGCTTTGCCTGGAATGATCGGAACCATATAAAAGAAAATCAGGCTGCTGCCCGGATTGTTCTTTGCGAACCTGTTCAAACAGCCCGGGATCGTAGTTTTTCCATTGCTGAAAAGCATAAGTGCGTCCGACAGCTCCCGGAAGAATTCCTTTCGCCATCATGGCCGCCTCAATCAGGATCGTTCCTGACCCGCACATCGGATCGGTGATTGATTCCTGTCTGCTCCAGCCGGAAAGTTTCAACAGTCCTGCAGCCAGCACCTCGCTGATCGGTGCCTCGTGGCTCCCTACCCTGTATCCGCGCTTATGCAGCGACTCCCCGCTGCTGTCGAGCGATACGGTGCAGGTATCATTCGCCAGATGCAGATTAATCTGGACATCCGGATTCCGGGTGTCGACCGACGGCCTCTTCCCGCAGGTTTTTCTGAACCGGTCTACGATCGCATCCTTCAGTTTCAGCGAGGCAAACATAGAATTTCGAAAGAGATCAGAGAAAACTGTTCCCTGAACGGCAAAGGTCCGGTCAGGATCAAAATAGTCCTCCCATCTGATTTTCGATGCCTGAAAATAAAGATCCTCAGCCTTGAAAACCTTGAATGTCTTTAAGGGGACCAGAATCCGAAGGGCTGTCCTCAGTGAATAATTTGCCCTGTAAACCAAACGGAGGTCTCCTTTAAAGCTGACTGCCCGGCGCAGCACACTGACCTCATCTGCTCCAAGTCCGATCAGTTCCCCAGCCAGGACCTCCTCTAGTCCTGCATAGGTTGCAGCAATAAGCTGATTAAATTCCTGCGCCATCGGTATAGGATGTTTCGCGGGCTTTTGTCTGCAATACCCTGGAATTGGGCGGTACATTGGAGGTCACCCATACGTTACCTCCAATCACTGAGTTCCGGCCGATCCGCACCCGCCCCAGGATGGTGGCCTGCGCATAGATAATTACGTTATCTTCGACGATCGGATGACGGGGAATGCCCTTGATGGGATTTCCTTGTTCATCGAGCGGGAAACTCTTGGCGCCAAGGGTAACCCCCTGGTATAATTTCACATTGTTCCCAATCACGCTGGTGGAGCCGATCACCACGCCCGTTCCGTGGTCGATGGTGAAATACTCGCCGATCTGTGCTTTGGGGTGAATGTCAATTCCCGTTTCAGAATGAGCCATTTCGCTTATCATACGGGGGATGAGAGGAACCCCGAGTTCGACAAGGCGGTGGGCTATTCTGTGGCTGGAAATAGCCCTTATTGCAGGATAGCAGAAGATCACCTCACTGCGGTCGAAAGTAGCCGGGTCGCCCAGGTAGGCAGCTTCAACATCAGTTACAAGAACCCGGCGTATTTCGGGAAGCGAAGCGATGAAATCGGCCGTAATTCCCTGGGCTTGTCTGCTTCGTTCCTGAATATCCGCGTTTGCCGGATCCTTGCAGGTGAAGCACAAACCCGCCAGCACCTGCTCCGCGAGCAACTCAAATAATTCGTCCACATACACGCCCATATAATGCCTGATGGTATCAGGGCGGAGGCTGGTATTGCCAAAATAGCCAGGGAAAAGAATCTCCCGGATCATTCCAACCATGGTATCCAGCTTCTGAGTCGAGGGGAGTGGCTCACCGAGCCGGTGGTCATGGCAAACGGGGTCATAGGTCCTCGGGTCGGAAAGCTGGTCTACCGCCCTGTTAATCTTCTGGATAATTGTTTGTTCTGATTGCATATGATCTTCACTTGATTCATGTATTTACAAACCGCGATCTCTGTCCTGTATTTTCCGGGAGCCGTCTGCACCGGCGACATCAGTTCGATGCCTAAAAATAGTGGATGAGCCGGCCAAAAGCAAGCTAAAGCTGTAATTTTCCGTTTATGGCGGAAACCGCACTGAACAGGCGGGCTTCGCCAAGACCGTAAACTTCTGAAAACGCAAATCCCCCCGTGTTCAGCTCGCTTTTATAACGGTCGAACAACTGTTTTCTCTGCTCACCGCCATGTTCACGCAAAGGATCAGGTTCCCAGGGAATATCCGGACGGCAAAGAAGGTACAGATCGACAGGGCGGTCGGCCAGGCTGCTTTCCAGCCAGTGGGGTACCCGGTGGTAGCTCCATTCAAACCACACTTTGGTGATGATAAGCCAGGTATCCAGAAAAACGAGACCGGCGCCGGAACGGATTGCTTCGTCATATTGCCCGATCTGTCCGCGGGCAATCTGCTCCACATCGTTGAAACAGTAGGCTCCCTGCTTTGCCGACAGGTACTCCCTGGCATATTCCGGGTAGAAAGGAGCGTGATAATGAGCGGCAAGCGCTTGGGTCAGCGTACTCTTGGCCGTCGATTCCGGACCTGTAAGAACGATAAACTTTGTCATTCGATACTGTATGTTGGCTGTGTTCGGTTCGTTAATTCTTTTTTCCATTCCAGATATCCTGCGACGGCCATCCCCGTGTAAACGGCAAAAAGAAGGACGGTAGCCCAAAGATCCTTCGTGGCATAGAGCACGGCAGACAGCAGATCAACAACAACCCATATCAGCCAATGTTCCAGGTATTTACGGGCAAGCATCCATGTCGCGGTGAGACTGAATGCCGTTGTGAAGCCGTCGCCAACCGGAACCGGTGAGTCGGTGAAAGTTTTCAAGACAAAGCTGATCAGCAGGAACAACAGCAGTGAAACCACCAGGAGAGGAAGCCAGTATCGGCGTGGAGTGGCAGTAACCTGCAATTTACCCGGATTCCCGGTGTTTCCCCTAAGCCAGTGATACCAGCCGTAAATGCTGACCCCTACATAATAAACCTGCAGGGCCATATCTGCATAAAACTTCGATTGAAAAAAAACGACGCAGTACAACAATGAGGTCAGCAGGCCGACGGGCCAGGTCCATATGCGCTGTCTGATCGAAAGGAAAATATAGATCAGTCCAAGGACTGCACCGCCCGCTTCCACATAGTTCTTCACAAGCCAGTTAATGATCTCCGGGAGCATGGCCGGTGTCAGCGAGTAACTGTTCATATTCGTCCGGTTCTTTCAGTACTTTTAACGCCTCACGGATCACCGGTTCATCCTCATTCAAAACTTTAAAATAATGATCCATTCCGTACAGATCGCGGGCAAGAAGCGCCTTCACCTGCTTTTGGATAAGGGGCCTTGCAAAACCGGTAGCCGTGCTGTCTGCCTCAATTTTTTCCTCTTTTGCCTTTCGGATCATCTCTTCGACCACCTTTCCCGGAACAACATAATGAAGCCTGAAATCCTCAAAACGGGGAAACTCCTTCGTGATCCGCTCCCGGTTCGAAATCAGGTGATCCATAGTCACCTCGTAAAGAATATTCTGCCGGATCAGCATATTATAGAATCTGTAATTGGATGAAGTATCCATGGGTACAAAAACGTCGGGCATAACACCGCCGCCACCGTACACAAGACGGTTGTTTTTAAGGGTATTAAACGATTGCGCCTTATCCAGATGAATACTGTCGCGGGTGAAGAGTTCGCCGTTTTCAAAACGATTCAGGTAGTCCCGCCGGTATTCGTCTACGCCCTTATCATAAGGTTTCTGGATACCCCGGCCACTGGGGGTGTAATAATGGGCCGTGGTAAGGCGGATCACGGAGCCATCGGTGAGGGGGAAAGGCTGCTGAACCAGGCCCTTTCCGAAAGAGCGCCGTCCAATGAGAATGCCGCGGTCCCAATCCTGTATGGCACCGGCTACAATTTCACTGGCCGAGGCCGAACCTTCATCGATCAGAACCACCAGCCGCCCCTGCTCAAACTCGCCTTGCGCAGACGATTTATAGTCTTTCCGGGGCTCATGCACTCCTTTCGTGTAGACAACCAGTTGCTGGGGACCCAAAAACTGATCAGCCAGTTCAATGGCTGTTTTTAAATATCCGCCCCCGTTTCCTCTCAGGTCAAGCACCAGATTTTTGAATTCCGGATTCTTCTTCAGCCCTTTGATGGCCTCAGAAAATTCGTCGGTCGTGGTTGCTGAGAACCGGCTAAGTTTGATGTAACCGTTCTGCGCGTCCAGCATATAGGCGGCATCGAGGCTATGGATTGGGATTTTATCGCGGATAATGGTAAATGATAATTGATCTTCTTCTCCGCTGCGCTGGATTTTCAGTTTAACCTGGGTCCCTTTTTCCCCTCTCAGCATATCCATCACGTCCTTGTTCTTAAGACCCGTTCCCGCGACCGGCTTTTCGTCGATAACCATGATCCGGTCGCCCGGCATCAGTCCGGCCTTTTCAGAAGGTCCGCCCGGAATGGTGGTAACCACACGGAGCGTATCACGCAGAATGTTGAAGGAGATCCCTATTCCTTCAAAGTTCCCTTCCAGCGGTTCATTCATTTCAGCAAGTTCTTTTTTCGAAATATAAACCGAATGTGGGTCCAGCTTGCCTAAAACTTCGACCACAGCGGTTTCTGTCAGCTTTTCAATATTCGCGGTGTCGACATAGTAGTTTTCGATCAGCTGCATCAGTCTTCCGTACTTGATCATGCTTGTTTCCACCTCCTGTGCCTGTCCGCGGGCAGCCATACAGACAAACAAACCCATGATCAATAAAAAAACAATTTTTGTTTCTCTCAATGTGTTCATGCTTTTACAACACCTATTCCCACTCAATGGTTGCGGGTGGCTTGGAACTAATGTCATAAACCACGCGGTTAATTCCCCTTACCTTATTGATGATCTCATTCGACATTTTAGCCAGGAACTCATAGGGTAAATGCACCCAGTCGGCCGTCATTCCATCGGTCGACATCACCGCGCGCAAAGCAACCACATTTTCATAGGTCCTTTCATCACCCATCACGCCGACAGACTGAACAGGCAATAACATCACGCCTGCCTGCCAAACCTGATCGTAAAGGTTCCATTCTTTCAGGCCGGTTATAAAGATATCGTCTGCCTCCTGAAGAATCCGGACCTTTTCAGGGGTAATATCACTCAGGATCCGAATACCCAGGCCAGGCCCCGGAAAAGGATGTCTTCCCAGCAACTCCTCCTTCACTCCCAATGCCTTCCCTACACGCCTCACTTCGTCCTTAAACAGCAGATTTAAGGGTTCAACCACCTTAAGTTTCATTTTCTCCGGAAGTCCGCCCACGTTGTGATGTGACTTGATTGTGGCTGAGGGGCCATTGACCGACACGGATTCAATGACATCGGGATAAATGGTACCCTGGGCCAACCATTTCACATCTTTTATTTTATGAGCCTCCGCATCAAATACTTCAATAAAGTTACGTCCAATAATTTTCCGTTTTCTTTCCGGATCGGTTACCTCTTTCAGGTCGCTCCAGAATTTTTCCCGCGCATCTACCCCGATCACGTTCAGGCCCATATCCTGATAGGAGTCGAGTACCTTTTGAAACTCATTTTTGCGCAGCAAGCCGTTGTCAACAAAAATGCAG
>JBFXKJ010000207.1:0-6979 GCA_050173895.1 Mangrovibacterium sp.
CTTTCCGGCGTCCGGCATAAAAATCTTCTGCCTCTTTCTGGCTGACATTCCTGTAATAATTCATCGCCGATGAAGCCAAAAGGTCGCTCCTGCTGTCAAGACTGACACGTTTCTTTTCCCGCTCATCATCGAGTATAACTTCTGTTATATCTTTCAGCTCGGAAATAAAGCCGAATCCACCAAGGTCAGAATCACGGAGAAGACTTTCAAAATACGGCAGGTCAAACCCGGGACTGAATTTCTCGGTTGAATAATGGTGATGAATACCGTTCGCGAACCAAACTCTTTTTAAATAATCGCAAAACGCCTTAAATTCGGGCAATTCCCTGTTACCTCTGTAAGTCAAAAAAATAGTTTCAAGCAGCAGACGTATCTTCAGATTGTACCTGTTGTTCTGGTCCCACAGAATATCGCGCCCGCACAGGGCGGCTTTGCTCAGATAATAAATATACTGCTTTTGTTTCAGGCTTAACTTTTCAAAGCAGGGCAGTTCATACCTCAAAATCTTAACATCGGCGAACCTCTCCACAAAAACGCTATCCAGTTTCCCGTTCATCTTCATTTTAGCAAAATTGTTTTCCATTCATGGCCTGTACAAAACGTTCTTCGATCAAATCCGATTTTTTTATGGTACGTCTAAGCCAGCAGAGCTTTATTTCAGCCCTCTCTTCCGGGCTCAGGTGCCATTCGATAGTTGGATGAAGTCTCATCCGGTGTGTCAGATCATATAATATAATGGCTGCGGATACCGAAATGTTCAGGCTTTCCGTAAATCCAAACATGGGAATCTTCAGGAACTCATCTGCCTGCTGTTTTACCAGGTCCGAAATCCCTGTGAGTTCCGTGCCGAAGAAAAGCGCCGTCTTTCCTTTGGATAAATCGAAGTCTTCCAGCGATACGTCTCCTTCATGAGGCGTTGTCGCAACAATCCGGTACCCTTTTTCACGTAAACTGCGAATCGCTCCCATGCTGTTCCCTTCTTCACTCCTGAATTTAATCACATCTACCCACTTTGATGCTCCCATTGCGATTTCACGATCCACGACAAAGCGGTTGTTATTCTCAACCACGTACACATCCTGCAATCCGAAACAATCGGCTGTTCTGATAACAGCACTTGCATTCTGTGGTTGATAGACGTCTTCAAGAACGAGGGTCAGGTACCGGGTCCGCTGATCCAGCATACGCTCAAAGAGCTCGAGGCGCCCGGCCGACAGGAACTCGGAAAGGTAACGGATCAATTCATGGTTCATGTGTTTCAACTTAACTGTGTATAATTTGCGTACGATACTTCCTCACTTTTCTAAAGAAGACAACGTAGCTGCTAAAAATAAAAAAAGGGAAGCTCTCTACGATAGCATCCCTTCATAATTTCTTTTGTACTCCTAAATGGAGTCAGTCAGTTCAGCACCCGGTTTAAATTTCACAATCTTCTTTGAAGGAATCGTTATGGGAGCACCGGACTGCGGGTTTCTTCCTGATCTTGCACTGCGGGTAGTAACAGCGAACGACCCAAAACCAATCAGAGCAACTCGATCACCGTTTTTTAATGCATCAGTTGTCGATTCAACAAAAGCATCAAGCGCTTTTTTTGCATCAGCTTTAGTAAGACCTGCTTTTTCAGCAATTGCGTCAATTAATTGAGCTTTGTTCATAGGAAAACATGTTTAGGATTAAAAATAAACTGATTACTATAAATTGTTCATTGAATTAGTTATTCTAAAAATGATGGCGAGCTCTCTAAAACATCAGTAAAATCAGCCCTTTTCGACCCCCCAATTTTATATTTTATAAAATTCTAAAATAACCATTAAAAAAGCAAACCATATCGTATATTTTTTTTTTTTTACTTACCAGTTTTTTCCCGTCCTTTATTTCTCCTTTTAAAAAAATTCTCCTACTTTTGCGCCACTTCAAAAGGAGAGATGGCAGAGTGGTCGATTGCGGCGGTCTTGAAAACCGTTGATCTTAACGGATCCGGGGGTTCGAATCCCTCTCTCTCCGCAAATTTTTATAAACCGGAAGTGACTTCCTCTTTTCGGTTCAAGCCAGGCCCTTTTTAAAATTACTGATTATGAGTTCTTTCGATCAGAATACGGGCATCGACAGCCAGAATTTTATCTCCCTTACCCAACAGCGGGTTGATATCCATTTCCTTGATTTCGGTGGCAAAGCGAAGCAGGCTTGACAGGCGAACGATAATTTCGGCAAAGGCCTTTTGGCTGGCACCTTCCTGTCCCCTGTATCCTTTAATGATTTGATACGACTTGAGGTTCCTGATCATAGAAGCTGCCTCACAAAAGGTCAACGGGGCCAGTCCTGAGGTGACATCCCGGAGCACCTCTACCATGATTCCTCCCATTCCGCACAGGATTACGTGGCCAAAACGGTTTTCATAACGTGCGCCAATGAACAATTCAATTCCTGAGGCCATTTCGGCCATCAACACCCCTTTTGCTCCGGGGATCGAGATCAGACGGTGATATTCCTGACGAAGGGTTTCACGGCTCCTGACATTCAGAACAACTCCGTCGACTTCTGTTTTGTGCACGGGACCGACAATTTTCATAACCAGGGGAAATCCAAGCTCATTTGCTGCAGCCAGCGCTTCTTTTTCGTTCACAACGACCACCTCCTTTACCCTGGGAATACCGGCGGCATCAAATAACCGGTGGATCACATCAGGTGATTGATAGCCTTCCGGCGCATTTTCAATGATCCTCCTGATCGCAGGGAAAACAATTCCCTCCAGAAAAATATGTTCCTCCTCCGGTATATGCATATCAAAAACTTTGCTCAATGCCCTGCCCAGTACCACTTCATCGGGGAAGTTCACATTACCCGATGAAATGAAATGCTCTACGTCGTCTTTCACATTCAGGATGGAGGGCAGGATAGGATAGATCGGCTTTTTGCAGGTGTGCATTTTCAGATTCAGCATTTCATACACATCGTGTACCGGGAATAAGCCGGGACTTCCATATATCACAGCCATGCCATCGATTTCATCAAAGTTCTGATCACAGGCATCGATAATGGCGGCCAATTGTTCGGCCGTGCCCGTAGCCAGAAAATCGATCGGATTTTCAACCGAAGATCCCGGAAAAAGCAAATTTTTCAGCTGCCGCTTCTGTTCTGAGTCGGCAATTCCCGGTATCTGCAGACCGCCGGTTTCGAGCGCGTCGGCCAGCATCACGGCGGGTCCGCCCGCATGCGTGATAATGGCCAGCCGGTTGCCTTTCATTTCCTTGCACATGAAAATATTCCCAACCGTAGTAAGCTCTTCTCTTCCATAACAGCGCACAATGCCTGCCTTGCGAAACAGTGCCTCCACTGCCAGATCACCACTGGCAATCGCCCCGGTGTGCGACGAAGCTGCACGGCTCCCGGCTTCCCCTGTTCCTGCCTTTATCGCAGCAATTCTGCATCCTTTGCGGATCAGCGACCGCGCGTGATTCAGAAATTTATCCGGATTCGCAATGCTTTCAATGTAGAGCAATTTGACTCGCGGGCTGTTTTGCGGATCAAATTCCTCGTCCATAAACTCTAAAATTTCTTCAACGCCCGTTTGAGCCGAATTGCCCACCGAAAAAACACTGGCAAATTTCAGTCCTTTGGATATTCCCGACTCCATGATAAAAACAGCAGTGGCTCCCGAGCTTGAAATAAAGTCACAGCCTTTCGGATCCAGCCTCGGAACGGGCGTGGTAAAAACACTGGCGTGGGTGGGGGTAATCACACCAATACAGTTTGGACCGATCAGACTGCCTCCGTGTTTATTCACGATGTCCGCGAGGCGTTGTTCCGTAGCTCTTCCCTCCGTTCCCAACTCACTGAATCCCGCCGATATAATAATAAAGCCCTTTGTTCCCTTCCGGGAGGCAAGCGTATCCACCGCCTGCACACAAAAAGCCGCAGGAATTGCCAGCACAGCCAGTTCTACCAGTGGAAGCTCCTCAATGGAGTTGTATGAACGGACTCCCTGCACCTCCAACTCGTTCCGGTTCACCACCATCAGGTCTCCTGGAAAGTGGTTATCGATCAGATTCTTCAGCAGCTTTCCGCCTGGCTTCGATGTATTATTGGAAGCCCCGATTACAACAATACTTCGGGGATCGATCAATTCTCTGGTCAACATGTCTAATTTTGTTAATATAATAAATCAGGCCCTAACACGTCTTATATATCCTTACTTTTATGCGGGCGAAACTGCGCATGCCGTTTCGCGGAAAAGCATGAAAGGACTTTTCCCGGATAAAAGAAAAACAATTTTTCGAATTGAACCATGACAAATCTGTCGGAACAAAAAATTATTGTCTGGCGCAGGGCAAACAGAATGCTGCCGCCCCGGAACAGGGAATCCGGATCGCCCGGATCTTTATCCAGGGGCCGAACGGCGAAAAAGCCGGAGCCTGTTTTATGCATCAACCCGAACCGGATTATATATTTTTGTATGATTAAGCGGATTATCAATACAACTGTACCGTATTTCTTCATTCCTTTGCAAAAAGCAAAATCGTTGGCCTATGCGATCTGTCTTGTTTTTTCTTTTGGTCTTTTTGCCGGCAATTCTGTTTGCGCAAAAGCCGGAATATAAGATTCTGTTTCACGGTATTGGTGACAATCGTGAATTTGCCCGGAATGGTGTCCACTCACAAACCATCCTGGGTGAGCGAACAAGCTTTGAAATCGGGACCAGCCTTGAGGAGAATCATCATCTCCGCATCGGGCTGAGCCACCTCTTTGAATTTGGGAGCGAAGTCAACGAGCAAAAGCCGAAGATGATTGCCTATTATCAGTATGAAGACAATCAGAAAGCGTTTTATTTCGGAGCTTTCCCCCGAATGGAGCTGATCAGTTTTCCCCTGGCCCTGCTTACCGATACGCTGTTATATTACAGGCCTAATATTGAAGGCTTGTACGGGCGCTACAACTGGGGCTGGGGCCATCAGCTTGGATTTGTCGACTGGACCGGCCGGCAGACGGACTCCAGGCGCGAAGCTTTTCTGGCCGGCTTCTCAGGAGAGGTCCGGTCGGGCAGCTTCTTCTTTCAAAATTATCTGACGCTTTTTCATTATGCCGAAACAACGCAGGAAGTTGACAGCATCCATATCCGCGACAACATGGGGATGGTCCTGTATCTGGGGACGGATCTGGAAAAGTTTATCCCGCTCGACAAAGGATGGTTCAGGCTTGGAATCCTGGGTTCGGCGCTGCGGGAAAGGAATGTGACCGACGGATTTCTCAATGCCCTGAGTTTTACCGGCGAGTTTTATGGAGAGAAGAAAGGCTTTGCCCTCAGGGCAACACTCCATCAGGGTGAGGGACATCACCTGATGAACGGGGACCGCTTTTACAATTTTGGCAGCTACCTGCGAACCGATGTGATCTGGCATTTCATTCGCAGGCAGCATATTCAGGGACTGTTCAACCTCTCCTTTCACCTCACTGAAGGGAGTGATCTGGGACAATCCCAACAATTATCACTGATCTATCGTTTTGGAGGCAACTGACTCAGCTTACCTGAGCAGGTTCATCTCATTCAGCAGATAGCCTGCGCCGGCAAACCTGTCAATGATAAAAAGCACATAACGAACGTCGACCATAATGTTCCGGCACTGGCCCGGATCGTAAAGGATGTCGCTCATGGTCCCTTCCCAGCAGCGGTCAAAATTGATCCCGACAAGCGCCCCCTCTGCATTTACCGCCGGGCTTCCTGAATTACCGCCCGTTGTATGTGCCGATGCGACAAAGGCTACGGGAATTTCCCCGTCGCTGCCGGCGTAATCGCCGAAGTCGCGTGTTGCGTACAGCTCTCTCAGCTTCCGGGGAACGTTATAATCATAGATCTCCGGGTTGTCCTTTTCAATGATTCCCTTCAGGGTCGTATAATGCTTGTAAGTGACCGCATCACCGGGTTTATAGCCTTCCACTTTTCCGTAAGTCACCCTTAAGGTCAGGTTCGCGTCCGGATAAAGCGGCTGTCCGCTTTTCATCTCCATGATCCCTTTCATGTATTGCTTCTGCAATGCCTCAATCTCCCCGCTGATCCCTTCATAAACCGGCCCGATATTTCTTTTATAATGGAGAACAAGATCGCCATACAACTCCATCATCCCGTCTTTCTCCAGCTTTTGGAGGGTCCTCTCGCTCAAATGATCAACCAGCTCCGTCAGTTTATCCTGATCGGTAAAAACAGAATTACGGTAACGGATTCGCAGATCCCCGTCATCCGCTGCATTCATCAGATCCCGAAAACCAGAAGGCAAAAATGACGGATCGACACCCAAATTCAGGATCTTCATCAGCCGTACAAACATCTCCTCGTCGGTTGCCTTGTCATAATTTTTAAAGTGGCTTTGGATCCTTCCTTTCAGGTAGTCTTTTAACTTCCTTAACTTCTCCGCATCAAGTTGTCCGGTGTCACTGCCCGGTTCAGGGAACGATCCTATCAGCGAAAAAAGATCGGTTCCCCGGGTAACAGTCTCGCTGAAGTAATTGTATGCCCGGTTGTAGGGCGCCAGATCCGCATACAGCTTTTCGAACTGGTCCGGAATGCTCCCATAGATGGTTTTCAGCGAATCGTTCGCACTGCACCATTCGGTAAACTGCTTTTCAAAATTTTTCTTCACGCCAACGGCATCCAGTCTTTTCAGCCCTCTGATCTCACCCTGCCATTTCTTCCAGGCGTTGCTGATATTGGCATATTTCGAAGCGTACTGGATCCGTACGGCAGGATCTTTACTCATGTGACTTTCAAGGATCGCCAGTTTCACGTCCCTGATCTTAACACGGTCCGGATCGCTTTGATTCATAATCAGATCGACCGCGAACGAGGGCAGGTACTGATCGGTTCGGCCGGGGAATCCGAAATCCATAATAAAATCATCAGGCCGGATCCCTGTCTTCGACAGAGGGAAATTTGATTTGGGGGGGTGAGGGACAGTTTCCGCAGCATTCTCTGCCGGCTCATTGGTGT
>JBFXKJ010000208.1:0-6968 GCA_050173895.1 Mangrovibacterium sp.
GGCAAGTTCCTTCAGGTGCAGGCTCCACTCCCCGATTTCGTAATCTCTGATTTTCGGCTTGGCGATATGGTCCAACACAAAAATCTGAGCCGGATGCCGGTCAACAAACCGGATGGCATTCGGAAGTTGACGGGCAAAGATCAGGATTTCATAGAGCAGCTTATACTCCTTCAGCAGCGACACACCCGCGTTGAAGGCTTTTCCCAGGATAAATTCCGGGTCCGGTTCTCCCTGTACCACATGACGGAGGCCTTTCAGCCGGCTGTTCCCGGCATACCGGTCGAGCAGCCGGCGAATGTCACTGCCGGCCAGGGGCAGCCATCCGACCACTCCTTTTATCAGCTCGTTCGATGCGGCCAGTTCCAGCAGCCAGCCGGTCTCTTCCTCACTCTGGCGGGCCTGTACCGAGATCACCCCTTCGACTCCGGTGCCGGCCGTCGCCTTCTTCAGATCGCCGGGAAGGAAATCTCTCCGGACGGCTGCCATTTCATTGTCGATCCAGTCAAATTCGACCGGATCGTAGTTCCAAAAATGCTGGTGGGTATCGATGATCATGTTAAACAGGATTACAGATAAGGATATTCAGAATCGATTATTTCCTGATCTTTCAGCTCCCGCCAGAAGGCAGGATCAAATTCCTCAGCCAGCACTTGCCGGTTGCGGGCCATCCGGGAAGGTTTCCCCGGATTCAGCGCGACGGCCGCAATCTGCGGGGCCGACACGGCAAACTTCAGGCAGGCATCTCCCGGTGCGATACCGAATCGGTCACAAACGGCAAAGAATTTTTCCCTCCACCAAAACAGGGCGTGGTCGGCCGGATCGTCTGCACGGGTGATCCGGTAGTCGAAATAATCGCCGCCGGTCAGGAAGCCCGCATTGAAAATGCCCGAGTTAATGATTTCGGCGCCGGTCCTGCAAAGCTCATCCATAAAGCGGATCAGTTCCGGGGAATGCCGGTAAAGGGTAAACTGATTGGCAAACATCACCCAGTCGAACGGGACCTTGCCGTACAGTTCGCGGATCACCAGCCAGTCTTTCGAGCCGATTCCCACCGCCTTCACCTCTCCTTTTTCCTTCAGCTCAAACAGGGCCCGGTAGGCGCCGAGGATGTCACGCAGCCGTTTACTCCGGCCGGAAGCATCGGTAGCTGCCGCAAGGTATTCGTCGGGGTCGTGCACGGAAACCAGCGCCGGCTTATAGTTGCCTCCGAGCAGGCGGCAGCCCTGCTCCCAGCATTCCAGAATGCCGGAATAGCTGATCTTTTGTACAGCGTCAAACTGAAGATTGGCCCAGACGCCTGGTTCAAAAGCCGGTGCTGCACCTTTCAACGGGATCCGGTACCACCCGAGCTTATTGCTGATGGTTACCTGATCCGGACGGATCCCCAGCGTTTCCAGTCCGCGGCCAATGACCTCCAGGGCCAGTCCTGCGCCATACTTCCCGGCACTGTCGATCATCACAGTCCCTTCTTCCACCCGGAACCATTCCTGCATCAGGGCAATCTTTTCAGCCGGACTCATTTCACGGTAAAGGTTGCCCAGGTAGGATGTGCCGTAGATGATCCGCCGACCTGCCGGCTTTCCGATAAGGAGTTGATTTGAATTCATTTACATTAAAATAACACCATACAAAATTCAGCCATAGCAGCACAATCTGCAAGCGGTCATATACAGCTTTCTGCATGCAAAGCTTTGCGACAACCTTTGCGGATGCAAAAAAATGTTTTAAAACAGCGGTGGTCTCCTCCGGCATTGTGCGGGACGAACAGATCCGCTATTTTTGTACAACAAGCTTTTAGTATGAACAAGCGGCATGTATCGTTAAAAGATCTGGCCAGGGAACTGCAGGTTTCCATTTCGACCGTTTCACGGGCCCTGAACGATCATCCGGATATCAGTCCGGAGATGAAGGAAAAAGTGAAAAAGCTGGCCGACTCCTGCCACTACAGTCCGAATCCGCTGGCCATGGGCCTGCTGAAGCAGGAGACCCGGATGATCGGCGTGATCGTGCCCGACCTGGTCACCCACTTTTATGCGTCGGTCATCGCCGGCATTGAAAGCTATGCCAAAGAGAAAGGGTATTTCATCCTGATCGCCAGTTCGAACGAAAGCTTTCAGAAAGAGGCGGAATCGGTCGAAAACCTGCTCAAAGCTCGGGTTGAAGGGCTGATTGTTTGCCTGAGTCAGGAAACCCATGGTACGGGCCATTTTGAAAGGCTCCTGGAGCAGGAGATCCCCCTGGTGTTTTTCGACCGGGTATGCCTGCAGGGACGGGTTTCCTGTGTGACAGCCGACAATACAGATGCCGCGGCGAAGGTGGTCAGGCATTTTTTTGAACAGGGCTACCGGCGCATTGCTTTTATCTCCGGCCCCGAACAGCTTAACATTTCAAAGGAAAGGCGCGAAGGTTATTTGCTGGGGTTAAAGGCCTGTGGCCTGCCGGAGGACCGCGATCTGGCAGAACAGTGTAACCTGAGTCATGATTCGGCCCAGGCAGCCATGCACCGGCTGCTGAGCCTGCCCGAACCACCCGATGCGGTATTCGGCATCAACGACACCGTTGCCTTTGCCGTGATGAAAGCGATCAGGCAGCATGGCCTTCGTATTCCTGCCCAGGTCGGTCTGGTCGGATTTACCGACGAATTTCACTCGACGGTCGTGGAGCCACCCCTGACTTCGGTCACCCACCCCACTTTCAAAATGGGCCGGAAGGCCGCCGAGCTGTTCTTCGAAAGCATCGAAAAAAAAGAGGTCCGCACCATCACCGTCAGGACAAAACTGGTTGCCAGGGAATCGTCGGCCGGGCCGCAGGTTGCCGTTCATAGCAAACCGCCCCACTCCATTGACTAAAGAAACGACGTGCCTGATCCATTCCCGTAGCTGAGAACGGAAAAGTCAGGAGCGAAGCAAAAAAACGGCAGACTCAATCCAGGTGGAACACTTCCTCCATATTCGCCCACCACTCGCCTGCTGCGCGGGTTTCAAGCGGACGCTGCATGGGCATCATCACATCCCACCATTCCTGTGTTTTCGGATCGGCTGCCATTTTTGCCATGTCGGCTTCAAAATCATTGCCGGTGTATTCCATATAGGCAAACAGCAATCCGTCTTTATGAAAAATGGAATAATTGCTGATGTTACAGGCCTTGATCATACTTAAAATTTCCGGCCATACCGCCGCATGATAAACCTTATACTTTTCATAATTTTCGGGATCCAGCCCGATAATTTGTCCAAATCGCTTCATGTCCGTTAAAAATTATATCCCGCTAATATATGGAGAAATGAGGGGATATTTTTCAGTCCCGGGCTTTGTCTGCCACTTCGGGTTTCAGCGTGGCCAGCATCAGGATCACAGCCAGGGAAACAGGAAGGGCCAGCAACGCGAAGTCATATCCCAGGTGGCCGGAGTCGGTCGACTTTCCCAGCAGATCGGTTATCAGTGCCCCTGCAAAAACGCCGGTCATATTCATCACTCCATAGCCGGCGGCACGATGACGTGGCGAAACAAACTGACACAGGATCGGCATATTGTTCGCATCGAACATGCCGTAACCAATCCCGAACAGCATGCCGCCGCCCACGACGGAGGTGATGCTGGTTCCGGTACCCAGCATGAGCAGTGCAGGGATCGTCATCGACAGTCCAATGGCGCCCGTATAGATCCGGCCGCGAAGATTGCGGACAATCCACCGGTCGGCCAATATTCCTCCGCTGATCACGCCGATAAAGGAAGACAAGGCAATGGTGATGGTGCTGAGCGGACCGGCAACGGCCATATCGAGCGACAGACTTCCTGAGAAGAGTGTGGGAAGCCAGTTTTTGGTTGCCCATCCCGGAAAACTCGGCGCAGCAAAATAAAAAAGGATCACCCAGAAGCTGGTTGCACCAAAAAGGATCGCCAGGCTGTTTTTTATGGAAGCAAAACTGTTCGCCCGGGTCCCGGGGACCTTCGGTTCAGCCTCATCCGCTGTTGTCCTTTTTTCATGCAGAAAAAGAACCAGGAATAAACTGTACACAACGCCAACCAGCCCAAAACTATGAAAGGCTGTTTGCCAGGACCAGGTGTGTGCAACGGTGGCGCCAAAACCTCCCAATGCCTGGCCGACATACAATCCGGTCATATGGATCCCCACCGCCAGAGAACGTGTTTTTCCGCGGTGATAATCGGCAATCAGGGCCAATCCGGAGGGGATGTACAGTGCTTCGCTCACGCCCATCACAGCCCGCAGCACGTACAGCTGGTCAAAGCTGGTGGCGTAGCCCATGGTAAGGGTAACCCCCGACCAGACACCCAGGCTTCCCACGATCAGCCATTTCCGGTTCACCCGGTCGGCAATGAGTCCCGCCACCGGGCTCATCAGTCCGTAAATCCAGAGAAAAACAGCCATGAGCCTGCCGAAATTCTCGGCGGTCTCCAGTTCCCGGATATCACCCATCATTGCGATTTTCATCGTCGACAGCATTTGCCGGTCCATGTAATTTAACAAAGCCACGACCCACAAAAGACCGACAACCAGCCATGGATAAACTTTCCCCTCCCGGGTCCAGGCGGTAAACCGTTTTTGATTCAACAAGCCCATGTGCTTATTTTATTTCTGAATTTATCCAAATGGTCATTTTCTCAACGCGCGGAAAACAACTCTTCCATGTTCAATGCCTTCACGTCCAGGCGGAATTGCATATACGCATCTTCGGTCATGTTCTTCACCGGGAGCCGAAACTCCCCGCATTCCAGTCCGATGTAACGCATAAATGCTTTTCCGGTCGCGATACCGCCGTATTTTCCCAACAGGCGGATCATATCGATCGACAGTTGCTGAAGCTTTCTGGCTTCCTGCAGATTACCTTCATCGAAGGCGCTGATCAGTTTCAAATAGAGGGGGGCCGCATAATTGTAGGTGCTGCCCACTCCTCCCTTTGCTCCTAAAACAAGCGCTGAAAGCAGGTTTTCGTCTCTTCCCCAAAGCATATCATACCTGCCATTTTCAAAATGAATGCAGCTTAGAAAATCCATAAAATCCTCGTGCGTATACTTAATGCCAGCCAGGTTTGGTATTGCTTTCACGGCCTCTTTCAGAAAATCGATCATCGGTACAAAGCAACCTGTGAGCACCGGGATATGGTAAAAATAGACCGGCAATTCAGGTACTGTCCCGGCAATTTTTGCACAGAATTCAACCAGTTGTCCGGCATTAGCCGGTTTAAAATAATAGGGCGCCAGAATGGCAATCGCGTCCACTCCCAGTTCAGCAGAGATCCGTGCATTTTCAGCACATTCGCTGTAAGAAGTGCCTCCCACGAGATTGATAACCTGCAGGGCCTTTTTCTGTTTGTTCCGGGAAGTCCAGGCTGCCGTCACTTTTGTTTTTTCTTTTTGTGTAAGGGAAACGCCTTCTCCGGTAGATCCGTTAATAAATGCCCCCACAACCCCGTTCTTCACCAACAGGTCGTAATAGGCCGGAATCTGATCATCATTCACTTCCCCGTCACCGTTCAGCGGAACGAAAGGGGCTGCGATAAGTCCTTCTATCTTGTTCATATTTTTTTCGATTACTTTACCTCATATGCGGATATGCGCTCCGGATCATTTTCCGGAAATCAGCTCCGATACGTTTATTTTTTGGAAATACAACTCTTTTACACCCTCATAGAGAATACCCACCGTGTTCTCGTCGGTCATGGTCATACAGGAATAACCATAACCGGCGGTTTCGTTGAGTTCAACCTGCAGGGCGTCTGGCCAGGTTAAGCCTTCATCCAGACTGGTTTTAATGGTCATATTGGTTCGCTGCTCCTTATTATCCGGATTGGAAAAGAACAAGACCTTTTTCATTCCGCCGTCTACCCGGACATCGGCAGCTATCAGGCCGGCCATACAATTGGGCTCGGGAAGCAGCAAATTGGATGAAGGGTGCACTTCCCATGTTTTTCCCAGGTCGGCACTGACTGCAACGGCTCTTCCGTTGAGTTCTCCTTTTTCCTTCCGGTTCCGGTCGTCGCGCATGTTAAGCATAAGCCGCCCGTCTGTGAGCTGAACAACCTGTGCCTCTGTGGTATTTGACTTGGCCCCCGAGCCAACACTCCAGCTTTGGCCGCCATCGCGGCTGTACACGATCGTTGAATGGCTGGTGTATTGTCCGCCGTCGATCGCTTTTACACCAATATCGGCTTTAAACTGCGCCGGAAAAACAAGTGTCCCGTCGTTCAGGGTGATGCCCCTCCCGGGCCCCTGAAGCAATAGCTGCCATGAGGGGTCTTTAATCTGCGCGGTAATATTGACCGGTTCGGACCAGGTCAGGCCGTCGTCAGTGCTCTTCACGAGCAGGAACTGTCCGGTTTCCTGAGCTGAAAGACCGGGCTTTGAAACCCACCAGGCCATCTGATCCTTACTGAACCCGTGGAGCCATAGCGCTGCAACCCAGATGGTGTTATGAAGATGATCATAAAGAACACAGGGATCTCCCACCCCGTTGAGCTCTTCAGGCAATCCCCCAAACTGTCCGCGGTCCATGATCACCTTCATGGGTTCCCAGCTCTGACCGCCATCCAGGCTGCGGCTCATGCCAATATCAATATGCTCCTGCAGATCTTTGCTGTTGTTGTACCGGTTGTCGTAAACAGCCACCAAAGTTCCGCTGTTGGTCGTGATCAGTCCCGGAATCCGGTAAGTATCACACTGATCCTGCCCTGCTGCTCTCAATACCAGGGCCGGCCGGTAAATGAAAGTTTTTTCCGGCTTAAGCGTCCAACGCTTTTCTCCTGCAAAGATCAACTCAACCTTTTCGATCTGAAAACTTTTTTCGAGTGCTGCATCTTTTTTCAGGCTGAAGTTGAAAAACAGGAAATGATGCCCTGCAGCCAGACTTTGGGTCCCTCTTATTCGAACAGGCGAAGCGTTCCCGGCTGACTCTCCGAATACACTCTTTCCTGGCTGTTCGTCACTCCGGCGGCTGACCGAGACTGTTT
>JBFXKJ010000209.1:0-6949 GCA_050173895.1 Mangrovibacterium sp.
TAGATGATGTCTTTCATGTCGTAAGGTTTATTGGGATCGGCAGGAACAACCCCGTCGAGCTTTTCATCGCTTCGGTTGGCTGGATCAGCAGTCTCATGCAGGAGGTGATCGGCCATATTGTTGGAAGGGATAAAGCTGAGCAGTTCGCGCACCATCATCAGCGTCTGTTCTTCATTTTCGCCCGTAAAATGGGCCACGCCGCTCACTGAACTGTGGGTAATGGCGCCGCCGAGTTCTTCCTTGCTGACGTCCTCATGTGTCACCATCCGGATGACGTCCGGACCGGTCACGAACATATGGCTTGTGCCGTCGACCATAAAAACAAAGTCGGTCAGGGCGGGCGAATAGACCGCGCCTCCGGCACAGGGGCCAAGGATCACAGATATCTGGGGGATCACTCCAGAGGAGAGCACGTTGTTATAAAAGATATCGGCGTAACCGGCCAGGCTCTGCACGCCTTCCTGGATTCTGGCACCTCCTGAATCATTCAGCCCGATCAGCGGTTTCCCCATTCGGATGGCCATTTCCTGGATTTTGACGATCTTGTCGGCATTGGCCCGGCTCATGGTCCCTCCGAAAACGGTGAAATCCTGTGCAAAAATATACACCAGTTTCCCATTGATGGTGCCGTAGCCGGTTACCACCCCGTCGCCGGGAATCTTATTCCGGTCAATGCCAAAATCGGTGGCCCGGTGTGTGACCAGCTTGTCGATCTCATTGAAAGATCCGTAGTCCAGCAGTTCGGCAATCCGTTCCCGGGCGGTCTTCTTTCCCTGGATATGCTGTTTTTCGATGCGTTCCGTTCCGCCACCGGATTCTGCTTCCTTGTTGATGCTTTCGAATTTGTCAAGTTTTGTTTTTAAATCCATATTCAGTTTTCTTGGATAAGTTAAGTTAAAAAAATTTCATTCCGCGGCCGGTGAAAAATAAGCCTGCATACGCTGGCTGCGAACGAGGCTATAAACAGCAGGAAGTTCACTCAAAATCAACCAATAGCTGGCCGGTTTCGACGGTGCTGCCGGCTTCGGCGAAAACATTCCTTACGATGCCGTCGGCGGGCACTTTGTACTCGCTTTCCATCTTCATGGCCGAGATGACCACGGCCGTCTGTCCTTTTTCAACTTTCTGCCCGGGGCTTACCAGCACGCGCACAATTTTCCCGGGCATGGGAGCTGTGATCCGGTTGGCAGCCTGGGCTACGCTTCCGTTACCCCGGTTCCTGATATAGCGCGAGGCGGCATCGATCACCTCGGGCTCCCAGGTATGATAAAGCGTGTAAGCGGTATAGTGCTTTGGCTTTGGTGAAGGCACCAGCTTGATGTTGTGCGAATGTTTGCTGACAATGATCGAGAAGGAACCTTCATCATTGTGCATCAGATCAACATCGTATACCTTGTCATCGATCATGACTTTCAGCAGGTTTTCATTCTGGTTCAGGATACTGACCCTGGCAATCCGTTCGTTTAGTTTAATATCAATCGGCATGTGGAAGGGGGTTACAAACGTTCAAAATTTTTCTGATAGCTGTATTTTTTCCAGCGGTTTTCGGCCGGATTAAGCTGTTTGGAGGGGATGATCTTGTTGAGACGGTTTAAATAATCAATATAGGTGGCAAGAATGACCATATCTTCCGTTTCATTGTCACATTGCATTCTGCGGAACAGGATCGCACGGTTTTTTTCAATGAAGCCTGTATCATATTTCCCCTCGCGGAAGTCGGACGAATCCATGATCCGTTCCAGAAAGTTAAGGGATGTTTTCACCCCGGTTATTTTATATTCGTAAAGGGCCCTGCGCATTCGCTGGATGGCTTCATCGCGGTTTTGCGCCCAGACGATCAGCTTCGAGATCATGGAGTCATAATAGATAGGGATCTCAAATCCTTCATATACGTAACCGTCGGTACGTACGCCCAGGCCGAGCGGCTCGGTAATGGAATGGATTTTTCCCGCATTGGGACTAAAATCATTATCAGGATCTTCCGCATTGATCCGGCACTCGATGGCATGGCCAAGTTGACGGAGTTCGTCCTGTTTCAGGGCGAGTTTTTCTCCGTCGGCAATGAGAATCTGTTGTTTTACAAGATCAACTCCGGTTACCCGTTCTGTAATAGGGTGCTCTACCTGAAGCCGGGTATTCATTTCGAGGAAGTAATAATGATGTTGATCATCGACCAGAAATTCAATGGTGCCGGCACCGGAGTAACCTACTGCTTTTGCGGCCTGAACGGCATGAAGGCCCATTTTCTCCCGCAATTCCGGGGTCAGCAACGGAGATGGTGTTTCTTCCACCATTTTCTGATGGCGACGCTGAATAGAACATTCCCGCTCAAAAAGATGAACGACGTGGCCATATTGATCGCCAAGCACCTGAAATTCAATATGATGGGGAGAGCTGACATATTTCTCAATATACACAGCGTCATCGCCGAAAGCAGCCAATGCTTCGGAACGGGCCGCACGAAGCGCCTGAAGGACCTCCTCTTCCCGTTGCACCAGCCGCATTCCTTTTCCTCCTCCACCCGCAGACGCTTTGATCATCACCGGAAGGCCAATGTTGCGAATCGTTTCGATCGCACATTCTTCAGATGCGATGGCCTCGGTTGTTCCGGGCACAACAGGAACTCCTGCGGCAATCATCGCCTTTCTGGCACTGATTTTATCGCCCATTTGCTCAATCACTTCTGCAGACGGTCCGATAAAGATCAGGTTATTTGCCCGGCAGAGCCTGGCAAAGCCGGCATTTTCAGATAAAAACCCATAACCGGGATGGATGGCATCAGCCCCCGACTGAATAGCGGCATCAATTATTTTTTTTGCATTCAGATAACTTTCCGAGGAAGGAGAGGGCCCAATATAATAGGCCTCATCGGCATATCTGACGTGCATGGATGTCCGGTCTGCATCCGAGAAAACTGCGACAGACAGAATGTTCATCTCACGGCATGTCCGCATAATACGAACGGCAATTTCCCCTCTGTTGGCGACCAAAATCTTGTAAATCTTGTTCATACGGCATCATTCATGAACCGGCATTTTTCCGGCTTTTTACTAAAACTGTACTAATAACCCTTTTCGTCTGAAAATGTTTGATGAACCGGGCGGGCGTAAAAATATAGAATTTGACTGACGATCGCAGATGATTAGCAAAAAAAATCATTGTTAAAAATAGATAAGCATTGAGGTGATTTCTGTAAATTTGAAGTTTTTTTGCCAAAGATGGAAACAATTATCCGTTATTCTGACCTTTACCGTCGCAATCTGAATATGGCCGGTCCGGTCATTTTGTCGCAGATCGGGCAGATAACCGTATCTCTTGCCGATACGATGATGGTCGGACATGCCGGCACTGCCGATCTGGCTGCAGCTTCCTTTTCAAACAGCATTTTTCACGTAGGTATGCTTTTCGGTTTTGGCATCTGCATGGGGATCACACCGCTGGCCGGAAGAATGTACAGTCAGCAGAGGATCGGAGAGGCGGGCTCTTATCTGAAAAACGGCATAATCGTGAACAGCATGGCGGCGCTGGCATTGACAGCCGTGATGACAGCCGTGGCTTTCTTCCTTGATCAGATGGGGCAACCTCCCGAAGTGGCCCGTAAATCATTTCCTTATTTTCTGATCCTTGTTGCTTCACTGCCCCCGCTGCTGCTGTTTTACTCCTTCAAGCAGTTTTTCGAGGGGATCGGCAATACCCGGATTGCCATGGGAATTACACTGACGGCAAATGCTGTTAACATTTTTCTTAATTATCTTCTGATTTACGGGAAGCTTGGCTTTCCTGAAATGGGTCTTACCGGCGCCGGAATTGCAACCCTGATATCGCGCCTGCTTATGCCACTTATGTTGATCCCGGTCATCTTGAGAAATCACAAATACCGGCCGTTATTTCTGCTGGCCCGCCACGCCGGGATCAATGCGGAGCGAATGAAGGAACTGCTCCGGGTTGGAATCCCGATTGGATTTCAGATGATTGTTGAGGTGCTGACCTTCAGCCTGGGAGCCATTATGATGGGCTGGCACGGAAAGGAATCTCTTGCGGCTCATCAGGTGGCCTTGGGTTTAGCCACTTTTTCCTATATGATCAGCCTGGGAGTGGGAGCCGGGACGACCATCCACGTCAGCCATGAATTCGGACGGGCCAATTATGCGCTCCTTCGTAAAACCATTCTGGCCTCCGTTCATCTGGTGCTGTTATTCATGTCCTGTGCAGGACTCGTATTTATCCTGCTGCGACAGCAGTTGCCTTATCTGTTCACAACCGATGTCACGGTAATCCGGATCGCGTCCGAGCTGCTTGTCATCGCAGCGCTGTTTCAGGTCTTTGACGGACTGCAGGTCATCCTTTTATCGGCTTTGCGGGGCCTCGCTGATGTAAAAATTCCCATGCTGATGGCATTCCTGTCTTATACTGTTACCGGCCTTCCGGTAAGTTATTTTTGTTCATTTGTGTTCGGTCTCGGTCCCGCAGGGATCTGGCTGGGCTACCTCGCAGGATTGGCCTGCGCCTCGGCGCTCTTTGCCTTCCGGATAAAAAAATGGTTAAAAGTTCAGGGACCTATATAAAAAAAAGCAGGGTTACCATCGTCATGATAACCCGTCTGTTCATAATTTAGCTTAGTTAGATCAGAAAATAGATATTGGTTTAAAGAGAAAAGGTATCAATTAAAGATTTCATTCTAAAGCTTTTATTTGCAAATGCAACGCTAATATAGTACAAATTTTATTGGTTCGTTAAAAAATCCTTAAAAAATCTTAACGAATAGAAAAAGTAGAAATAGCTTCTTTATGCAAACTTTTGGCTTTCAAGTTTTAAAAAATCACGATATGTTGTATAATATGTTTTTGCCGAAAGCTATTTTTCAGTCATTAAAGGGAGATTTTACCCTGATTTAAACGCAAAAAGAAAAATTGGGCGACCAAAAAGGGATAAAAAGATGCTAAAATTGTCTGATGCAAAAAATATATCTTTGCGAATAATTTGAAAAGCATATGAGATCATATAATAAGGACAGCCGGGAGCTGCTAAAAAGGAGGCTGGAGGAGGAGACTTTCAGACGGGTCACGGTTTCGTTCTACCGGTATACTACATTTTCTGAACCGCAGGCGGTGAGGGATCTGCTTTTCAGTGAATGGTTTGAAATGAATTGTTTAGGAAGGATTTATGTGGCCCGGGAAGGGATCAATGCGCAGATGAGTGTGCCGGAGCATCATTTAAAAAGTTTTCTGGAGAAACTTCAGAAGCATGCAGGCCTTCGGGATATACCTGTGAAATATGCGATCGAGGATAACGGAAAGTCATTTTACAAGCTGACGGTGAAGGTTCGGCCACGCATTGTGGCAGACGGACTGGAGGAGGGAACTTATGATACTTCCGATACGGGAACGCACCTGACTGCGCTGGAATTTCATGAGCTGGTTGGCCGGCCCGAAGTCGTCGTGGTCGATATGCGAAACCATTATGAGAGTGAGGTGGGCCATTTTGAGAACGCGGTTTGTCCGCAGTCCGACACGTTCAGGGAAGAGATCGGGATGGTGGCAGAACAGTTGCAGGATCAGAAAGACAAAAAGATCCTGCTGTATTGTACGGGAGGGATCCGGTGTGAAAAAGCGAGTGCATATCTGAGACATCATGGTTATCAGGATGTGAATCAGCTATATGGAGGTATCCTTGAATATGCCCGTGAGGTCAGGCGCCTGAACCTGAAGTCGAAATTCACCGGCAAGAACTTTGTTTTTGACGGGCGGATGGGGGAGTCGGTAAGCGGTGAAGTGATTGCTCATTGTCACCAATGCGGAAAAAAATGTGATACGCATGTCAATTGTGCGAACGATCCCTGCCACATTCTCTTTATTCAGTGTCCGGAATGTGCCGACCGGTATTCTGGATGTTGCAGCGTGGAGTGCCGGGATATGCTTCAGATGCCCCTTCGTGAACGGCGCAGGCAGGCTTCGGTTTTAAACCAAAAATTCGGGAACAGGAGGGCCTTTCGCAAAGCACTCGAACTTAAATTTAAGCTGGCTCGATAAGCCTGAGGGAGGAGAAAATGGAGACCGGTTTCTGGAGTTCTGCTCAAAGGCCGCTGATGGCCCTTGCCCCGATGGAAGATGTAACGGATACCTCTTTCCGGGAATCAATTGCCCTGATTTCGGAACCGGGTTGTCTGCACGTGCTTTTTACCGAGTTCACGGCCGTTGACGGGCTGAATCATCCCGTTGGAAGGAAGCGGGTGGCCGAGCGTCTGATCGTGAGCGACTCGGAGAGGAAGCTTTTGAAATCGCGTGGTATCCGGCTGGTAGCGCAGATATGGGGAAACAAACCGGAGATCTTTCATAAAATTGCAAGGCAGATCACCCTTGAATACGATTTCGACGGGCTGGACGTTAACATGGGGTGCCCGGTGAAAAATGTGATCAGGCAGGGAGCATGCAGTGCGCTGATCGGTCAGCCGGAACTGGCCAGGGAGATTGTGCTGGCAACCAGGGAGGCCACTCACCTGCCGGTTTCAGTCAAGACCCGGACCGGGCTCAGCCGGCATGAAACAGAGCGGTGGATCCCCCAACTGATCGAAGCAGGGCCGGCTGCCATTACACTTCACGGGCGGACACAAAAGCAACAGTCGGAGGGTACCGCCGACTGGAATGAAATTGCCAGGGCGGCTGCCATCCGCAATGAACTGAATCCGGCGATTGCCATGCTCGGAAACGGCGATGTGATTAGCTACGGACAGGGACTGGAATACTGTCAGAAGTACGGGCTGGACGGGATCATGGCAGGACGTGGTATTTTCCATAATCCCTGGTTTTTTAATTCAATCCCGCAAACACGATCCAGGGAAGAAAAACTGCGTCAGTTGCTTCTCCATACCCGCCTCTTTGAGCAAAATTGGGGAAGCTCCAAAAACTTCAGCATACTCAAACGCTTTTATAAAGTCTACACGAACGGCTTT
>JBFXKJ010000210.1:0-6933 GCA_050173895.1 Mangrovibacterium sp.
ATGGACGCTTCACCGGTGGTAAAACAACCTACAGTGAACTTCCCAACGGAGGCAGGATCATTGAACTCAGCGAAGGGGAACGGACATTTAAAACCTGGATCCGTACCGGCGAAGACGATGTACTGCTGCCGGTCAGTTTTCCGGCCGACTTTCAACCAAAGAAATAATTATCAGCGTATTATTAACTTTCGTTAACGATGTTTGACTGTGATTAACGATTCCATACCTTATCTTTGTATCAGGGATTACAAGTAATAGAATCGTTTTTTTTCATAGTTTTAGAGTTGGTTGAGGAGAAAAGGATGGTATGGAGGCCATCCTTTTTTTTATTGCTATACCTGATTAAAGCTCAGTTCGGCTTCACGTCCGCGATCATTGTAAGCCGTTTCGGGCGTAATATCATGTCCTTTCACCGGCTGATGCCCGGTTCCCCTATAGGCAGGTAGAAGCCTGTTAATCAAATCGAAGACTGAGATGACCATATCAGGAAACAGGGCATGAGCCAGTTTTCCCAGTTTGGCGGAAAAAGAAAGGGTCAGGGTCTTCTCTCCTCCTTGTATGGCACTGATAATCTTCCGGGCGGCCCGCTGCGCGCTCATTGAAATCAAAGGATTGGTTGCGGTTGCGGAGAACCACCCGTACTCCTTCTCGTATTTTCCCTTTACATCGATGTTCCGGTGACTGCCTGTTGTCATCAGTCCCGGATAAACACTGGTCACTTTGATGTTATATTGGTCAAGCTCTGCAGTCAGCCCCTCTGAAAATCCGGACAAGGCGAACTTGCTCACACTATAGGGCAGCAGATGCGGAAAACTTACCAACGCCCCGACCGAAACGATATTCACAATGCGCCCGGCATGTTTTTCCTTCATATGGGGAAGAACCCTTCTGATGATGTGAAAGGGTCCCCAGAAATAAACCTTCATGGCACTTTCATAGTCTTCCTCATCGAAAGCTTCCATAGGTCCCACACTCATCTTTCCGGCATTGTTGATCACTACGTCAACGGGGCCCATGTTTTCCTCAACCTCCGTGATCATCCGGTCCACCTGCCCCTTATCGGTAATATCGCAGTCGATGGCCATAAACTGCCTTGCTGCAGCCGAAAGTTCAGGTGTGACCTTGTCCAGATCTTCCCTGCTTCTTGAGCAAATCGCGACCCTCGCCTTCTTCTCTGCCAGTTGCCGGGCAAGGATAAGACCCAGTCCCCGGGAACCACCTGTCACAAGGACGACCTTATCTTCCAGGTTATACCAATTCAGTGACCGGATCGCCATTTTCAGCGCGGCCGCAGCAACAGCGCTGGTCGCCGCACCCATCAGCATCTTATTCAACTTCCTTGTTCTCATAGCTGTATGATTTAAATTGCTGTTATCAATCGCATACACGCGTTCCCGTTTTCATCAGCTATGTATCTTATTAACAAACATCACCAAAAAAAGTGCGTTCTATGGAGCTCATTGTCCTGGGGAGAAACGGAACCATTTTATATAACAGAGCACCCGATTACCGGGAACTGCAACAGGCGATTGGAGAACTGGGCAAGCCAGTCCCCCCTAAACCAGATGAAAACAATCTGCTTAAATTACTCATCATTAGCTTGCTGGCCGCGTCACTGGCTTTGGCCGCTGTCATGATGGCCGGCAAAAAACACCGGGCCTGAAATTACTGGTGAGAACCGTTTCTTGTTTTTTGTTGTTTTTTATAAAGGACACAAAACTTGAGATATGCAATTTGATCTGATCCTTCTTTCAGGTTTTATCGGAACCTCGCTCATGACACTGTTCAGCTATATCATGTCTGTGATACTGAAAGACCATTTCAGGGAGCCGCAACTGCTTAATCAGCTCATCAACGGCTCCTCATTTATTCCTTTCCATGTGAACCGTTTCAGCCTGACAGGCTGGATAATCCATTTCGCGATCGGCTTTGCTTTTGCCTTCCTGTTTAACCTGGCTGTTAACCTTTGGGCTGTTGATGCCAATTTGCTCAATGGTCTGCTGTTCGGTTTCGTTGCCGGGATCGCAGGTATAACAGGATGGAAGATCATGTTCCGGCTGGTCGATTATCCACCTGAAATTTCTTTGAACAGTTTCTTTTTTCAACTCATTATTGCGCACCTGATATTCGGGGCCGGGCTGATCCTGGCCTATTGAATTATAACGATCGGCCTTCATAGACGATCGACTCTCCGATTGGAACCAGATCGCCGGCAAAAGTGAGTTGTCCGGGCCGCAAACCGGTTAAACGGGCGGTGGCGTTACCGGACGATCCAATGATAAAATGAAGGTCATACATCCCGATGCTGGTCATCACGTTCATCGAAAGCGTAAAACTGTTATGTTTCACATCTTCCTTCAGTTTCCATTCAGTGATGGTTCCCTTTGCCGTGACGCCCCCTACGCCATTATACCCCAAACCGCGGTTTGATCCGATTTGGATCACCGCTACCGAAGAATCAACGGCGACAAAATTGATCATTGGGCTAACCACGACCCGATTCCCGTATTTATCCTGCAAAAAATCAGATTCCAGCACGAAGTCTTTATTTTGAAGCATGCTTTTTGTCTGCTCATAGGCCTTTGCGGCTTCTGCCTTCCGCCGCTCCTTCTTGCTAAGACCCGATTTATCACCTTGCCCTTCGGCAAAAGCAAAAACCGAAAACATAACCATTGTAAAAACCATCATTCCTCTTTTCATGGCTCTTCTCCTTTCTTTTTACATTCATACTCAAACAAATCCTGTTCCAAAAATGACTTTTTTGCATTCGTTAACTTCCTCACAAAATTGCGGCTAACTGCTCTCCCCCAAAAACACTACAGATTATTGCTTTTCCAAAAGAACAGAGCCTGAGCCTGCCCGGGCAAACGGCCCCCGTCTTCGCGCAAGGCTTTGCCAAAAGCAACTTTTTTTAAGAAAATTATCAACGCCCGTTTGTTAATTTAAGTTAATTTTGTTTGGTTTGTTAAACGTCTTGTGTCAGCGAAATGAATGGATGGATATCGGGAACAGAACAACATGGAGATTTTGGTGAACATTGATTCTGAAGAGTTTGATTCATTGTTTAAAGAGTTTTTTCCAAAACTGAAGCGCTTCTTCCTCGCATTCCTCCGGAATGAAGATCAGGCGGAAGATCTTGCCCAGGACATTTTTATTAAGCTATGGGAGAAGCGGTCTTTCTTCCAGGAGATAAAAAATAAAAATGCCTACATCTACCGCATGGCAAAAAATGCGCTCTACACTCACTTCGAAATCACCTGCAGGATAAAGTTGCAGTCCGACCTGCCCGATACCCCGACACTCGAAACTCTTGAAGATTTAATGATGGTCAAAGAGCAGGAAGATCTGATCAACCTGACGATTGAACGAATGCCGCCGCAACGCAAAACAATTTTTGTTTTGAGCCGCAGGGAGGGTATCAGCAATGAAGAAATCGCATCCCGCCTGAATTTAAGTAAACGCACAGTTGAGACCCATATTTCCGCGGCCCTGACTGACATTCGGAAAATTATCCAGATTTTTTTTATTTTTTTTACCTGAAGACTACGTGTGAGCGGTCAATTTCCAGTCATATGTTGTAAACAACAATGATTTGACACGGGAAAGAATTTACAGGGTAGTAAAGCGCCTGTCCGGAAATCTCACGGACAAGCAGCGGTATACGATTTGGCATTGGCTTCTGCTCACCAAAGATCAACCTGACACACAGTCTGTTATCAACAGAATCTGGCGCGAATCACAGCAGCACCACATGGATGATGAAAGTATTGAACAGTCATTGAAGATAACAAAAGACCGCATCAAAAGGCGAATACCGCTCTCCCCCTCTCCAAAAAAAACAGGCAGGTTTAAACCGCAAAGACTTTCCGGTATGCAAAAAAAGCATTATTGGATTGCTGCCGCCTGCATTACAGTTGCGGTAATTTCATCGCTTTTGTTCTTCAGGAATTCTCCTGAGCGTTCTGCAGGAGCGGGTGCATACATCGGGCAGGCTATGCCTTCAGATGATATCCGGCTTATTTCCGGGACCAGTATTACGAAGCTGAGCCAAAACTCCCATATCTCGCTGAAAGAAAATGGTCACGCCGCACTGATCAATGACAGCAAGCAATCCGAGGTTATTCTCTCAAAAAAAGATGTAAACCGGCTGATCGTGCCTTACGGAAAACGATCCACACTTGAACTTTCGGACGGCACAAAAGTGTGGATGAATTCAGGAACTGAACTGGAGTTTCCGTCTGAATTCAAAGGCAACACGAGGGAGATCCATCTCAAAGGAGAAATTTACATTGAAGTGGCACCCATGAAAGACAAGCCGTTTTACGTGCGCACATTCGATTTCGGGGTCCAGGTGTTTGGAACCCGTTTTAACGTCTCGGCCTATCCGGGGAAAGCAGAAAAAACAGTCGTCCTTGCCGAAGGAAAAGTGGAAGTCGATATGCCGGGAAAGGGTAAAAGCGAACTGCTTCCGGAAGAAATGCTCCGGATTGACGACAGCGGCATGCAAAAACAAAAAGCCGATGTGGAAAAATATATCTCCTGGAAAGACGGCATTCTCATTTTTCATAAAACACCTGTTTCCGATGTCCTTCAGAAAATCGGAAGATACTATAATGTGAGCTTTGATGACTTCAGTGACGATCTGTTGTCGGTAAAAACCTGTACGGGAAAACTGTACTTGTCCGACAATCTCGATGAAGTCCTAATGTCGGTCGCCGTGCTCTCCGAAACCTTTTATTACAAGGAAAATGGAATCATCTACATCAGAAATAAACCGAAACTAAACTAACATACCTGCAATCACTAACTAAAAAAGAGTAAACGAAAACAGACGCCTATGAGAAAATAACTAAACCTGAAAAAAATCGGACGATAATTCCACCTATCGTCCGATCGAAGAAATCAACTTACATGTAGTAAATTAAATCAGAATCAAACTTATGAGAAAAGATGAAATTTCTCAAATAATATTGAGAAAACTGGCCTTTTATTATGAAATTATGAAAATTGGAGTGTTTCTGTCTTGGATTGGTATGAGCACTGCTTTAGCCGGTGGCGCTTATTCGCAGGATGCTAAGCTTTCAATGACGATAGAAAACGCCACCCTGGAACAGGTTTTTTACCGGATTGAGCATGAGAGTGACTATTTCTTTATTCTTTCTGATGAAATTGCCGATGAACTGGATAAAAGTGTAAGTTTCTCGGTCAGGAACCAGAATGTATCGGAAGTTCTGCAATTGGTTACTAAAAATACAGAGCTTTCATTCAGGGTCATCGGAAAACAGATCATCATTTTCAGGAAAGATCGCAGCGCAAAGGACGATCTCGCCGGAGCGCCGCTCGAAATTACACAAAATACGCCCGTAACGGGTATTGTAAGTGGCCCGGATGGCAGCCCGCTGCCGGGAGCAACGATCACAATCGAAGGGACAACAAGAGGAGTGATCACTGATGTGGATGGTTCCTATTCCATTCAGGCAAAGCCGGCCGAAAAGCTCATCTTCTCCTTCATCGGTATGGAAAACCAGGTGATCACAGTGGGCACTCAGCGGGTAATCAATGTTCAGTTAAAGGAAAAGACCGAAGAACTGGAAGATGTGACCATCGTGGCATTTGGTAAGCAGAAAAAAGAAAGCGTACTTGCTTCGATCACCACGATTCAGCCTGATGAACTGAAGGTCCCCAGCAGTAACCTCACCACGGCATTTGCCGGAAGGGTGTCGGGACTGATCTCGTATCAGCGAAGCGGCGAACCGGGTGAGGACAACGCCAGTTTTTTCATCCGCGGTATAACAACCTTCGGGGCTGACGCGAAAAAGGATCCGCTCATCCTGATCGACGGGGTGGAACTAAGCACCGACGACCTGGCCCGTCTAAATACCGACGACATTGCGAGCTTCTCGATCATGAAAGATGCCACTGCAACAGCCCTCTACGGCGCACGTGGGGCAAACGGGGTAATTGCTGTCACCACCAAGGAAGGAAAAGAGGGAAAGGTGCAACTCAACATCCGCGTGGAAAATTCCTTTTCCAGTCCCACCGAGAAAATTGACATTGCCGGCCCCATCACCTTTATGCGCATGCACAACGAGGCCGTCAAAACGCGCGATCCGCTGGGACTGTCACTCTACAGCCAGGAAAAGATCACGATGACCGAAAACGGTGCTTATCCGGATATTTTCCCTGCGACCGACTGGTATAAGACGATGTTTCGCGATGTGATCAGCAACCAGCGTGTCAACATGAGCATCAGCGGTGGCGGAAAAGTAGCGAGGTATTATGTGGCGGCCAGTGTTTCTCAGGATAACGGGAATATGAAGGTGGACAAGCGCAACAACTTCAACTCGAACATCGATCTGAAAAAATATGCCGTCCGTTCAAATGTCAACATCAACGTGACCGGAACCACAGAGCTTATTTTACGACTGAGCACAACCTTCGACGATTACACCGGTCCCATTGACGGGGGTACGGCCATGTACAACAAGGTGATGCAGGCCAACCCGGTATATTTTAAGCCCTATTACGAGCCCGATGAACAGTTTGCCTACGCCAAACATATTTTGTTTGGTAATTTCGGCGACGCCAACTACATTAATCCTTACGCTGAATCGCTGAAGGGCTACCGCGATTACAGCAAGAATCTCACCCTCTCGCAGTTTGAAGTAAAGCAGGATTTAAAAATGATTACCGATGGCCTCACATTCCGGACACTTGTCAATATGAACCGTTACTCCGAATATTCCGTGAACCGGAACTACAATCCTTTTTTCTATAACATCGGAAATTACGACCTGGTGGAGAACAGCTATTCCCTGGAACGGCTTAATCCGACCAGCGGAACCGAATACATTAATTACAATCCCGGTGAGCGTTATATTAACACGACCTTTTACCTGGAATCAGCTGCCGAGTACAACCGGATTTTCAATG
>JBFXKJ010000211.1:0-6920 GCA_050173895.1 Mangrovibacterium sp.
CGAAGTCCTGCATGAAAAACTTCGCCTGGTCAGCTTGCCCCTGGAAATCCTGCAAAAAAACACGGCCGATATCTCCGGTGAAGACCGGCAAAAGCTCGGCTGGGCATTGATTATGCTGCTCGACCGTCCTGTCCTGCTCCTGGACGAACCGACTTCGGCCCTGAGCAAAAAACAAAAGCAGTTTTTTGTCGACTATATCTGCTCTTCCGGAAAGACGGTGATTTGCGCAAGCCACGATCCTGAATGGCAGCAGAACGGAATGCGGATTATTGCAGACTTCCGGCATGAAGACCTGCCTCACAGCAGGATGCTTGCCTGACACGAAGCAGGGAGCGCCGGAATGACGCTGCGCCCACAGCTTCGCCAACACAGTTATTCTTCCTGTTCCGGCTCCATCGCCCTACTCCTCCGGGAGTTGCCCGGGCAGTTGCTTGCTGGTTTTGGCGCCCAGTTCCCGCAGTCTTTCCGCTGAGCGCAGCAGATTACCTTTGCCGGTATACAACTTTCCCATGGCGGCCTCATAATTTTTGCGGGTCTGTTCCAGGTTACTTCCGATCTTTTCCAGATCACTTACAAAGCCCGCAAACTTATCGTACAGGGCTCCTCCCTGCCGGGCAATATCCAGCGCGTTGCGGGTCTGATTCTCCTGTTGCCAGATCGAAGCAATGGTGCGCAAAGTCGCCAGCAATGTAGACGGACTCACGATTACAACTTTATGGTCCCATGCATAGGTAAACAGTTCCTGGTCGGCCTGCACAGCGATACCAAACGACGATTCGATGGGAATGAAAAGCAGCACGAAATCCGGGCAATTCAGACCGGCAAGGTTCTGGTAGTGCTTATCTTTCAACAGTCTCACATGATTACGGACACTCAGCACATGTTCTTTGGTGTACTGCAGGCGTAAGAGCTCATCGGTCGTGTTCACAAGCCGGTCGTAGGCCACCAGCGAAACCTTCGAGTCGATGACGATATGCTTTTGTTCAGGTAAGGATATGACAATGTCGGGCTGTAAACGCGCTCCATCCTCATTTGTCATGCTGAACTGCTTCTCATATTCGCGGCCTTCTGCTAGACCGGATCTTTCCAGGATGCGCTCCAGGATTACCTCCCCCCAGTTTCCCTGTTTTTTTATATCCCCCTTCAACGCCCGTGTCAGGTTGTTGGCGTCATCGCTGATTTTCATATTCAGATCCTGCAGTTTTTTCAGCTCTGCCTTCAGGTCGGTCTGATCTTTAAGCCCCTTTTCATAGGTCTCCTGCACCTGATTCCCGAAGAGCTGAATTTTCTCCTTCAGGGGCTCCAGAATCCCGCTTATATTTTTCTGATTTGCCTGCGTGAATTCTTCCGAGTTTTGTTTCAGGATCCGGTTGGCCACATTTTCAAACTCGGTTGTAAATTTCTTTTGCAGCTCCTCCACTTCCCTTTTTTGCACAAGCAATTTCTCCTGCAGCGAAGCAAGCTCTGTCTCTGCCGAAGCCAGTTTCCTGATCTGCTCTTCCTTCTCCGACGCGGCACGCTCCAGCCCACCCGCATACTGGTCCCGTTCAGCCTGCAGAAAGCCCAGCTTTTCTTCCTGCCGTACCAGTTCCTTTTCATATTCTGCACGGAGAGCCAGCTCCCTGTTCTCCGCCTGTGTCGCCCTGAACTTCAGGTAAAGAAAAGTGATCAGAAAGCCGGCAGCCGCTCCGGCCATAAAAAACAGGATGTTCATTGTTCCGTTTTATTAACTGTTAAAAGTAGAAATTATGCCCGATGAAAACAATGAAACCTTTCCGATTGATTATTTTAGCGGTTGAAAACCCCGGTTAAGCAGCGAATATAAAAAAGCTGTACCCGGTAATCAGACAGAACCACATGGACGTTAAAATCGAACCCGGATGGAAGGCGGTACTTGACGCCGAATTTGAAAAAGAGTACTTTAACGCGCTGACTGCATTTGTGCATGAGCAATACCGGTCTGAAAAGGTGTACCCCCCGGCCCGGCTTATTTTCAATGCCTTTGACCAGTGCCCCTTCGACCGGCTGAAGGTCGTGATCCTGGGACAGGATCCCTACCACGGACCGGGTCAGGCCCACGGGCTCTGCTTTTCCGTCAATGACGGGGTGGACTTTCCTCCCAGCCTGATGAATATTTTCAAGGAATTGAAACAAGACCTGGGGAAAGAGATCCCTGCAAGCGGAAACCTGACACACTGGGCCCGGCAGGGCGTGTTGCTTCTGAACGCCACCCTTACTGTCCGGGCACACCAGGCCGGTTCTCATCAGGGCAAAGGATGGGAAACATTCACCGATGCCGTGATCCACAAAATCAATGAGCTAAAAGAACACGTTGTTTTTATCCTTTGGGGCAACTATGCGATCCGTAAAGGGGAATTCATCGATCGCGGAAGGCACCTGGTGCTGACTTCCGTCCACCCTTCGCCACTGTCGGCAAGCCGCGGATTCTTTGGCAACAAACATTTCAGCCGTGCCAATGCGTATCTGGAACAGCACCGGAGCGCGCCGGTGGAGTGGTAACAGGAAACCTGTCCTTTACCACTTATAGACGATCGAGTTAATATTCATTCCGGCACCCACAGAACAAAGGATAATATAATCACCGGGATTGATCTGCTGTCCCTCCATCTTTCCTTTAACAACCAGGTCGAGCAGGGTCGGAACGGTAGCGGTCGAAGAATTACCCAGCCGGTCTATGCTCATTGGCATCAGTCCCTTTGGCACGTGCTTTTCCTGATACAGCTTAAACACCCCTTTCAGGATCGCCTCGTCCATCTTCTCATTGGCCTGATGGATGAGCACTTTTTTGATGTCGTTCAGATGAAGTCCGGCCTTGTCAATACTGTCTTTCACCACAGCCGGGACAAAGCTCAGCGCATATACATACACCTTGTGCCCGTGCATTTTAATAAGCAGGTCACGGTCGCTGTAATCCGGATTATACGACCGGCCGAAGGTCAACAGGTTCATATACGGATTCGAATCGGAACGGCTGCTGTGCGCGATCATCCCCACCGGTACGTCGCTCTCAACAGCTTCCACGATTGTCGCCCCGGCACCATCCGAAAAAATCATCGTATCGCGGTCGTGGGGGTCTGAAATCCGGGAAAGCGTATCTGCGCCGATCACAAGCCCGCGCCGGTAAGTTTCACTTCTGATATAAGCATCCGCGACGATCATGCCCTGCGTCCATCCGGGACATCCGGAGATCAGGTCATGGCAAATGCAGCCGGGATTCTTGATGCCAAGAATTTTCTTCACCCTGTTTGCCAGTGCCGGAATCGTATCCACGCTGGTGTTGCCGGCATAGACATCCCCAAAATTGTGACAGAAAATGATAAAATCCAGGCTTTCCATATCCACACCCGCCGATTCGCAGGCGTCTTTCGCTGCCAGCGCACCAATATCCGAATTCACCTGATCATCATTCACCCACCGCCTTTCAAAAATATTGGTGATTTCATAAAACTTCCTGATCATCTCTTCATTTGATTTCTCAAATGGTTTTCCCGTGGCGGGATCATAAAATGTATAATTCAGAAAGTCCTCGTTCCTGATCACTCTTGGCGGAATGCAACTTCCGGTGCCAATAATTTTTGTAAATATTTTCCTGGCCATATCCAACACAATTCAGATAAACAGTTTCTTATCCTGTCCTTTATAAGTTCTTAACTCGAATTTTTCGCCATCAAACACGCCGTATGAAAAATGACTGATCCAGTCGCCCAGATTGATATAACGGGAATTTTCACCGATCGGCAGGTCAAGCAACAGATGTCTGTGACCGAAAATAAAATAATCGATCTTTTCCTCTTTGAGGACAGATTCTGCAAAAATGAACAGCCCTTCCCTGTCATTTCTAAACGGCACCCCACCGGCTTTTGCGATCCGGCTCTTTTTCGACCATCCATGAGCAAGGGCTATCCCCAGGTTCGGATGCACATGGGAAAAACACCATTGGAGAAAGCTGTTCGTAAAAATTTTCTTCAACAGGTTATATCCTTTATCGAAAGGATCGAGCCCATCGCCATGAGCCAGGAAAAAGCGCTTATTCCCCAGAATTGCCCTTATTTCCTGATGATGAACCTGGATTCCAAGCTCTGCAGGCAAATAATCAAAGACCCATATGTCATGGTTCCCCGTAAAAAAGTGAACGGGTATACCGGAATCAGCAATCTCTGCAATTTTCCCGAGAGATCTGGTAAAACCTCTGGGCACAACTCTTTTATATTCAAACCAGTAATCAAAAATATCTCCCATCAGAAAAAGGGCTGCCGCGTCTTTCCTGACTTCATCAAGCCATTGTACAAACAGCCGCTCCCTTTCGGCGTTGTTATTCAGCGCGGGAGCCCCCAGGTGTACATCGGAAATGAAGTATATTTTTGCTCCGGGTCCGGTCAGGGTATATTTAATGGAACGCTCTATTGCTGCCAAAGATATGATTTATAAGATTTTTTCCAGTCAACATTTGTTGCAAAAAGGATGTCTGCTATAACGCCTGGCCCAATAACTTGTCGAGTGCAGGCCCTTTCATGTTTTTCGCGACAATCGTTCCATCGCGGTCTAACACATAATTGAAAGGCAGTTCAGTTACGTTGTAATTCCTGACTGCGACATTGCTTCCCTCCATATCGCCCACGTTGATCCAGTTCAGCCCGTCTTCATCGATTGCATTGACCCAGTCATACCGGTTTTTGTCGACACTGACCTGGTATATTTCAAATCCTCTGGAATGATACTTTTTATACAACTCAGCCAGGACCGGGTTCATGATCCGCGACCCTCTGTCGGCTCCGGCCCAGAACTGCAGCAGGACGTATTTTCCCCGCAGCGAAGAAAGAGCGATCTTTTTCCCGTTCGGATCAGGCAACACAATATCGGGACTGTTTTCCCCCGTCTCCTGAATAAACTTGCTCAGCCGCGCGGTCCGCTCCTCGGCCATCAGTTTTTTTGTATTGTTATACAAGGCCCTGACGTGTTCCGACTCAGGGAAAAAGGAATTAAGTGCGGAAGCGGCCACCTTCAGGGACTGTAAATCCTGAATGACGTAGGTCTCATCGTCAAACCGCTGGTAAAGTGCCAGTACATTGGCCATGGAAAACGGATGTGATTCAACGAACTTTTTCGAATAGGCAATCTGTGCCTTTTTCACCTGCTCAAACTCCTCTTCCCACTGTTCTCTTTTCGTCTCATAAGCCGGATCATTCCGTAATGACAATTGCAGTGACCGGATCGAGTCGAGTTTATGCTTGGTCCTGCTCAACTCCCTGTTCAATTGCTTTACCAGCAGGGAGCCTTCCGAGCCTTCCACCAGGTAATCGCGTGAAAAGTTGGCAGCATCGCCCGATACTTTCACCTGCTCGGCCGAATCGACAAGAAGGGTCACAAAATTTTTCCTGTTTTCACTCAGTCGCAGCAGAAAGAAAGTGGGATAGGAGACATGGCCCCTGAACTTGAATTCACCGTCTTTTTCAAGTTTTACTGAATCGAGATTCACCGTCGAAGTCAGCTTTAACTCGTCCAGGTAGATATATCTTCCTTCAGCATTACTGATTCGCCCTTTTATGGTGTACTGGGAAGCATCCTGACATGCAAAGGCAATCAGTGCAAGAATGAATACGGTTAATTTTCTCACAACTTCAAGTTTTATATTAAAACGCGGTAAAAATAATAATTTACACAGTATTCCTGCGAGCTCTTTCAAGATCTTTTTAAGCATCTCCGGAATTAAATCGCTGATCCTGTCAGCGAACGCTTAAAAAATTGTACTTTTGACCCTTCGGTTAAAGCGGAAAGATTGAGTCAGATGGAGATTTATCAGGACATTGATGGCTTTCACGTTCAGAATCCGGTTGTTACGATCGGATCGTTCGATGGTGTTCATCTTGGTCATCTGGAAATTATTCGCCGGCTCAATGCAATCACCGTCAGAAATCAGGGTGAGTCGGTGGTTTTCACTTTTTATCCTCACCCGCGTCAGGTTCTCTTTCCGGAAGAAAAAAATCTTCGTCTGCTCACCACCCTTGATGAAAAAAAGGAACTCCTTGAAAAAGCAGGCGTACAGCACCTGATCGTTTATCCCTTCACCGAAGCTTTTTCCCGGCTGAGTTATGCGGAATTCGTCCGTGATATCCTGATCGGCAAGCTCCGGATCAAAACATTGGTGGTTGGTTATGATCACAAGTTCGGGAAAAACAGGGAGGGTAGTTTTGAGCTGCTTCAGGAGCTCTCCTCCATTCATCATTTTACGGTTGAAAAACTTGACGTGCTGCTGATTGACAATATCAATATCAGTTCAACGCGGATCAGGAATGCGCTTCAAAAGGGTGAAGTTGAGCAGGCCAACCGCTACCTGGGATATCGCTTCCGTCTCCATGGGACTGTCATTGAAGGAGAAAAGCTGGGCCGTCGGATCCAGTTTCCCACGGCCAACATTCAGGCCTCGGATCCGCATAAAATCATCCCTGCCTACGGTGTATATGCTGTTTACGTCTCCTTTGAGGGAAAACGCTACCCGGGAATGATGAACATCGGAACCCGCCCGACGGTCACCAACGCCGATAACCGCAGTATTGAAGTGCACCTCATCGGCTTTGAAGGAAACCTTTACAGGAAATCGCTGGAAATAGAGTTCGTCGAAAAGATCAGGGAAGAGCAGAAGTTCCGCTCAATCGAAGAACTAAAGTCGCAGTTAACCCGCGACCGCGAAACCATTCTGAACTTGCTGGACTGAACCGGAAAGGCTTTTCTCCAGGCCACCACTTCATTTGTGACTTTCCGATTGTTGGATTATCTTTGCATCCTAAACAAATCAGGAGACGATGACTTCAATGACACAAAGCATAGCCGACTACAGGGTCGCTGATATTTCACTGGCTTAATTCGGCCGGAAAGAAATTGAAATCGCAGAAAAAGAAATG
>JBFXKJ010000212.1:0-6910 GCA_050173895.1 Mangrovibacterium sp.
CCCGGCCAGCTTTCCGTAGCAGGCAATGGCCACGATGGCTTTCACCGACAGATTCACGTTATGTGCAAGATGCCCGGAGAAATCGTCGGTACAGAGCTGGTTCTCCGGATCAAGGCCGTTTTCGGTCAGGTAGTTGACCCAGAGGCTGAGCATGTCCCAGTGTTTTTCTGCATAGCCGGCATGACCTTCAAGTACGCCAATAACCGTAGTCAGGATGATCATGTTCCCGGCTTCCTCTACCGGCATGTCGCCTCCGTAGTTTTGACCGGTAGCCCAGGGATAGGTCCCGATATCGTGTGCCGGGAACGGTTTTTCCCATTTACCGCTTTCGGAGTAATAAAACAGGGGATTTAACAGGCCCTTTGCAAGTTCCGGATTGTATAGTAAAAACAAAGGCGCGGAGGGGTAGCCCACATCGACAGTGGCCATCAAGCCGTTGCTGTTGTTTTCCTTCGACACAAAAAGAAGCTCTCCGTCGGGCGACTCCACTAATTTATTGGCAGTGATGGCCTGCCGGTAAGCCAGTGCACAAAGCTCGGCATACTGCTTGCCTCCCGCATCCCAGGCATCGGCCATCAGCCGGTAGTCAAAATGGGTACACTCCCCGCGCAGACTGGCATAATCCCGATCTGCCCCGGCAAAGGCTTCTTCAATGGTTTTGTCGCCCCCTTTATTCCAGTAAGGGCGAAGGTTCTCCCCAAAGTAATGGATTGAGTAAAGATCGTCGTAGCCGGCCATGATCATTCCTGAGGCCGACTTTCCTTTACCCAGCGGCTGTGCCACGGCCAGGCTTGCATCCTCTTTTAAGCTCACATCGCCCGAAAGTTTTCCGCCTTGCGCAAAATCACGGCGCATCGCATAGGGATTCCCGGTCGCATAGAAGTGCTTGTCCTTCTTGCCACATAAATAAAAGTATCCCCAGTCGATCCGGATATCATCGCCCCGTTTACCCAGTACTTTTTGTTTGACGCTGCCGGTTTTCAGGAATACAAAACCGTCTTTTTCATAACCCTCGCCCTTATTTTCCTGCGAAGGTGTATTTAACGCCCAGGCGGGAGCGGCTTCAAAATAGATTTGCACATCATGTTTTTCCCCGTCGAGCGAACGCACATCATAATAAATGTAGTTGACAGGTCTGGAGACCAAATCCAGCCGGTCCAGGAGCAGGGGCGCCAAAAAGGACAGTTTTAGCTCTACCCGTCCGCATTCGAAGGTGTAATGTGTCTGCGTGGCCTGAACATCGGCCGATTGCTGCGTGGCTGTCTGCGACAGGTAAGTTCCGGTCTCGTCTTCGGCATACAGCCCAAAATCGACCAGGCCTCCTCCGGTTCTGTTGCTGCAATGGGCGGCAATGACCGTTTCCCCTTGGAGTGTTTGGACGACTGTATCGGGCAGTTGCAAAATCACATTTTTGTTCCATTCATAGCCGGTTTCAATAAGCTTAATCCCGTTCAGGTACAGCTCGAAGGTGTCGTCGTGCGAATACCGCAGAAATACTTTTTTGCCGGAGTAATCTTCCGCGATAGGAATGTGTCTGCGAACCCAGATCTCAGGAGTTTGCCAGGGCGTATTTACGTTTTCTTCATTCGGCGTTCCGAACGAGGCCTGTCCCTCACCCCAGGCGGAATCGTCGAAGTCACGGCCTTCCCATCCTGCACCCGGATCATCCAGCCGGTACTTTCCCCACCAGTCTTTATCGGTCGATATGCCCGCGATCTTTTTCATCGCCGGTTCTTCAATGCCCATAAAGCGGTAAACCGCTCCGTCAACCCGGAGGGCGCCGGTTAGCGGGAAGTTTTTGCCTGTCCAGTGTTTCACCTGCTCATCATACAATTTGTCAGTCATGGACCAGGCGCTGGTATAGGGGTCGATGGTCACTAACGGGTAGGCCGGCGGACGGATATTATTTTTCAGGATGGCCGGCTTTTCATATTTTCCGCATCCGGACAGAACGACCACGCAGATCAGGTAAATGAGTCGCTTCATGTTTAATCAGGGCTATAAGCCCGAAGGTTTGGCAATTTTATCAATTTCCGACAGCGCTTCGCCGAAGGAGGGAAATCCGTTTTCATCCCAGCTCATTTTCTGCAGGCGGGGAGAGCGGGTATCTGTGTCACGGGATGGCAACGATCCATATGGTTCCTTCTCCGTTGGCCGGGCCTGGTACAGAAAGTAGATCTCTTCCTGATCGGGTGAAGGAATGAAGCAGGGGGTGCCGGTTGCAAAAACCTGGTTATCGGGATTTTGTTTGAAAACAGGCTTGTCCGACTTTTTCCACGATGCCGGATCGAGCAGGTCGGCATTCGCATCGGCAACCAGCATGCCCACCGCGTAGTATGGGGTCCAGGTGCCGCTGGCCGAATAATAGATCAGGACCTTACTTTTGTCTTTTGTATAGAAATACTGCGGATCTTCATTGACATAGATCGGATAACCTGTTTTACTCCCGTCAGGATTGATCCACTGGCGTTCCCATTCGTATTCCGGCTTTGAGATTAAGACCCTCTCTGAAGCCAGTGTCCACGGATTCTCCATCTGCGCAATATAAATGCACTGCGTTTCGGCTTCCACCCGCCGGGTTTGCCAACCCGACCAGATCAGATACCATTTGTTCTGGTGATGAAACACGCTGGCGTGAATTCCCCAACTGTTTTCTTTATCAGTGGCAATTCGCCCTTTCATGACAAATTCGCCTTCGAACGGGTCGTCCGAGCTGTTTTCGATGACATAAATCTGATGATTATCCGTGTTCCCGTCGTCGGCGGCAAAATAGATGTACCACTTGCCGTCGATCCGGTACATTTCGGGAGCCCAGATGTGCGAAGCGCTGGACTTGTCATTGGGAATCCATACTTCTTTTTGAGGCGCATTTTTCAGACCGGTGATATCGGCAGTTTTCCACAAAATGATCCGGTCGTCTGAATCCTGCAGGTAATAATAATGATTTTTGTACCAGGTAGCCCATGGGCGCGCACCTGTTGGAAGCAACGGATTGGTATAGGTCTTATCCGGCCCTTTGGCGGCCGACTTCTGGTCCTGTCTTTTGCTGTTGCACGAGAGCAGGACCATTCCGGTAAATATGCAAATAGCAAAGTATCTGATGGTTATTCTCATTCTTTTAGGCTTTTACAGCAGGCAAAGTTAACTTTTTTGTTCAATTATGATTCTGTTTGATGCCACATTGAACAGCTATTGTCTTTTTTTGAACAGCTATTTTCGGTGTCCTTTTTTTGCTGGTTTTACTTTTGCCTGGTCGGGAAAAACCGGTGGCCCCTGGTTGCCGGTCGCCCGCGAAAAAAGATTAATTAACTCCTAAATGAGAATTTATGAACAGAAGCGTAAGGCAACGTTTGAAAAACTTGTGCCGGCCTGTCTTATGGATGGCGATGGCGATAGTTGCCCTTTTCACGGGCAGTTGCAAGGACGATCAGGACGATGCGGCAGTGGCAGCGTACGATCCGTCTCAGCCGGTAGTGATCTCCGATTTCATCCCGAAAACAGGTGGCGCCGGGCAGAGACTGGTCCTTTATGGTAAGAACCTGGGCAATGATGCCTCCATTATCCACTTATTTATCGGAGGCAAGGAAGCCAAAGTGATTGGCGTGAAAGGAGAGAGCCTCTATTGTGTTGTTCCGGAAAAAGCCTATGAGGGAGACATTGAGATCCGGATCGGCGAGGGACAGAATCCGGCCGTCGCAACGGCTGCTGAGGCCTTTGATTACCAGCGGAAAATGGTGGTGAGCACCCTTTGCGGATATGAGAACGAACGCGGCGAATATGAAACCAAAGACGGTCCCTTCGACGATTGCGGCGGCTTCAGAAACCCTTCCTGGCTGAGCTTCGACCCCAAAGATCCCGATCATCTTTATATGGCGCAGGACGGCGGCGACGTCCGCCTGCTTAATTTCAGCGATAGCACCGTGACTACGCCCATCACCCGCGGAATGGGGAACTGGGACCGTCTGCGCACCATCGACTGGACGCTCGACGGCGACCACATGATCATCTCGAACGACCAGGGCGGAAGCAACGATATCAGTACCTCCATCCTTTCCAGGGGAGGTAACTTCAGGGATCCGCAGGCCCTCACCCGCTACAAACAGTGCAACGGGGGATCCATTCATCCCATAAACGGCGAATTGTATTTCAACAGTTATGAAAAAGGGCAGTTCTTTCGCTTCGACATGGACCGCTATTTCAATGAAGGATTGGGCGTGAAGGATTATCAGGAACTGTTTAAGATCCAGGACAACGGCTGGGAGTTCAACATCCGCATTCACCCTACCGGCAATTATGCCTATATCGTCGTGATCAACCAACACTATATCTTGCGTACCGACTATAACTGGGAACGCAAAACGTTTACCCAGCCTTATGTGGTATGCGGCGAAGCCAGGGCTGCAGACTGGGTTGACGGCGTGGGCTCGAAGGCACGTTTGCGGAACCCTTACCAGGGCGTGTTCGTGAAAAACCCCGAATATGCCGGAAAGGAAGACGAATACGATTTCTACTTTACCGAACAGCATAACCATGATATCCGGATCCTGACACCCGAAGGAAAGGTGACCACCTTTGCAGGCCGCGGAAGTTCGAGCGTAAACGACAATCCCTATGGATATATTGACGGTGATCTGCGGCTGGAAGCCCGCTTCGATCAGCCCAAGGGACTGGCATATGACGAAGTAAACAAAGTGTTTTATGTGGGTGACGCCGAAAACCGGCGTGTCCGCAAAATCGCCCTCGAAGAATAATCAAAGATGAACCGAATGAATAAATCTATATACCTGATTGCATGTGTCCTGCTGCTGTGGCTCCCGGCGACAGTGTTTGGACAAGCTACAGTGACGGTAACAGGTACCGTCACCGACACGAAGAATGAACCGCTGATCGGGGTGAACATCGTCGTGAGCGACGTACCCGGGCTGGGAACGATTACCGATGTGGAGGGGAAATACCGGATTAAAATGGAGCCTTTCCATAAATTGATATTCTCTTATATCGGTTACGAAAAACAGGAGATTTTGGTGAAAGAACAGCGCCAGATCGATGTGCAAATGAAAGAATCCGAGTCGAGCGTGATCGATGAAGTGGTCATTACCGGTACCGGAGCTCAGAAAAAGATGACAGTAACCGGTGCGATCACCACGGTGAAACTGGACGAACTGAAATCGAATACATCGACCAGTATCGTCAATTCGCTGGCCGGAAACGTGGCCGGTATCATGTCGATGCAAACTTCCGGCCAGCCCGGCCGAAATGTATCTGAATTCTGGATCCGCGGGATCTCCACTTTTGGAGCCGGACAAGGCGCTTATGTGCTGGTAGACGGTTTTGAACGTGATTTGACAGAACTGAACATCGAAGATATCGCATCGTTTTCGGTGCTCAAGGATGCATCGGCTACGGCTATCTACGGTTCAAAGGGCGCCAACGGGGTGGTCCTGATCACCACCAAGCACGGAAGGGCCGGCAAGATCAATATCGATGCCAAGGTGGAAACTTCCTACAATACCAGAACCATTACGCCTGATTTCGTCGACGGCTTTACCTACGCCAACCTGATGAATGAAGCGCGCATCACCCGTAACCAGGCGCCCATTTATCAGCCTGAGGAGCTGGAAATCCTGCGGCTGGGGCTCGACCCCGACCTGTATCCCAATGTGGATTGGAAAGATATGCTGCTGAAAGACGGCGCTATGAGCTACCGGACTAACCTGAACATGAGCGGCGGTGGCGCCACGGCCCGCTACTATGTATCTGCCAGCTACCTGGAAGAGCAGGGAATGTATAATACCGACCAAACCTTGCGGGAGGACTATAATACCAATGCCAACTACAAGCGATGGACTTATCGTCTGAATACCGATATTGACATTACTAAAACAACCATATTGAAGGTGGGGGTCTCGGGTTCACTCGAGAAAGAGAACAGCCCAGGCTTCGGCGACGATGTCTGGGGCGAACTGTTTGGTTATACGCCCATCCGGACGCCGGTATTATATTCGAATGGCTATGTTCCTGCCGTGGGGACGGGTAATAAAACCAATCCCTGGGTAGCCGCCACCCAAAGCGGGTTCAATGAAGTGTGGGAAAATAAGATCCAGACGAATGTCACGCTGGAACAGAACTTTGATTTTATTGCCAAAGGACTTCGCTTTGTAGGACATTTTGGCTACGATACAAACAATAGAAGCTGGATTGAGCGCCGGAAATGGCCTGAACAGTGGAGAGCTGAACGCACCCGGAATGCGGCCGGTGAACTGGTGTTCACGAAAATCGCAGACCCGCGCGAAATGTTTCAGTCGAGCGGCTCAGAGGGTGACCGCCGTGAATTCCTCGACCTGATGTTCAATTACGACCGGGGAGTTAAGGATCACCATTTCGGGGCAGCGCTTAAATACACGCAGGATGCCTTCATCCGGACACAAAACCTGGGTGGTGATTTAAAAAACGGCGTCTCGAGGCGGAATCAGGGACTGGCAGGACGGCTAACTTATAATTGGAATTACCGCTATTTTGCCGATTTTAATTTCGGCTACACCGGCTCAGAGAATTTTGCGATCGGTCATCAATTTGGATTCTTCCCCGCATACTCGGCGGCGTGGAACCTGGCAGAAGAAAGCTTCTTCAAAGAATCGCTTCGCTGGATGAATATGTTTAAGATCCGCTATTCACACGGAAAAGTCGGAAATGACAACCTGGGAAATGAACGTTTTCCATACCTCTATCTCATAGAAGGAGGCGGTGCGGGTTACCAGTGGGCAGAGTACGGGAATTCCAAATTTTATTCAGGAATGCGTTATACGCAGGTCGCTTATCCCTATGTGACCTGGGAAATTGCCACTAAAAATGACCTCGGGCTGGACTTCTCCCTCTTCGGCGATAAGTTCACGGCAAATCTCGACTATTT
>JBFXKJ010000213.1:0-6910 GCA_050173895.1 Mangrovibacterium sp.
TTCGTACTGCTCATTCCAAATTCCCTTTCAAGCATGTCAGCCTGCAATTCCGGATTATTAACATTTTCAGAAATAATCCGGATGAGCTTTCCCATAAACAACTTATCGGGTTCTTCCATCGGGAGCCGGGAGATATCCTGAAAATCCGGTTCCATGGCGAAATGCCGGTATATCCGGTCGCGTTCTTCCAGTAACTTCTCGATCCGGACTTCGAGGTGCCGGGGATGGAAAGGTTTTGGAATGTAGGAATTCGCCCCGCTCTCCAGTCCTTCAATCCGATGCAGCACCGAACTTTTGGCGGTCAACAGGATTACGGGAATCTGGCAGAATTTCAACTCAGATTTGACGGCATTGCACAATTCAATTCCGTCCATCTCCGGCATCATAATGTCGCTGATGATCAGATCGGGAAGCTGTTTCTCAATTATTCTCAACGCCTCCACTCCGTTCCCGGCATGGATGAGGCAGTACCTGTCTTTCAGTAACTCACCCAACAACACATGGATATCCGGCTCGTCTTCAACGATGAGAATGGTCTTTTTGCCGTTCTCAAATGCTTCGATTCTCTTTACCTTATCTCGTACGGCTTTCCCTGGCAACTCCGGCTCATCCAGCATATTTTTCAACTGTTCCGACATTTTCACGCCCGAAGCCGGCTCTCCGTTGCAGTATTCTTCCGGATTTTCCTGACAACAGGGAAGGGTGATCCGGAATGTGGTTTGTTCATGCTCAACGCTTTCCACGTCGAGCGTCCCGTTAAGGGTCGTCACCAGGCTCCTGGTATACGCCAGCCCGATCCCCGTCCTGAATTGATCAGGTTCGCTCTTCCCCTGATCGCTTGTGATAAAAAACCGTTCGAACAACCTGTCCAGTTTTTGCTTTGGAATTCCCTTCCCCGTGTTGGAAAGCGAAATGCAGATTTTCTCTTCCTGCAACAACTCCGCCACAAGCCTGATCTTTCCCCCTTCCGGAGTGTATTTGAAGGCATTTGAAAGAAGATTGAACAGGATCTTTTCAACTTTATCCTGGTCAAACCAACCAACCATTTCATGCGGTGACTCAATGCGGTATTCAATTTTTTTCCGGATAGCCAGTTCGTCGAACAGCTCCGAAACCTGTTCGATCAGATCGATCATGTTGAACCGCTCTGCTTTCACCTCCAGATGCAGATTTTCTGCTTTGCGGAATTCCAGAAGCTGCTGGATCAGGAACAACAGCCGGTTCGTGTTCCGCTGGACCATTCTGACAAGCTTCTGATCTTCCGGTCCGATGGCCGCAGAGCCGATCAGTTTCTGAATAGGGCTCACAATCAGGGTCAACGGTGTTTGAAACTCGTGCGCTATATTCGTAAAAAAGGTGAGCCGGGTTTGATGGATCTCTTCTTCTTTTTGGAGAAGCAGTTGATTCTGTTTCAGAAGATTTCTTTTCTTAAAATAATTCAAAATCAGCAAGATCAGCAAAACCAGAAAAGTTACATACAGCCCTGCGGCAAAGCCTGAACGCCAAAAGACGGGCTGAACTTCAAAATTTACGGCCCGGACCTCCTTGCTCCAGACACCGTCACAGTTTGTCCATTTCAGCCACAATTCGTATTCTCCCGGCGGAACGTTGGTAAACGAAATATCGCGCCTGCTCTGAATATAATTCCAGTCGTTGTCAAAATTATTTAATTTATAGGCGTACCGGCATTTTTCGGTATTGATATAGCTCAGCACGGCCAGCTTGATATTGAAAAAGTTTTGGTTATACCTGAGGATGACTTCAGCCGGGTTTGTCATGTGCTGACTGATCACATGCTGATGGTAAATCGGTTCCTGTTGATGCTGGACCTTGATTTCGGAGATGGATAAAAGCGGGATGTTGGTGTATTCGCTGATTTGAGCAGGATCAAAAAAATTGAAGCCATTGATACCCCCCATAAAGATCAAGCCGTTCCTGCCGGAATAAGCGGCGCCATCGGCAAATTCATTATTCTGCAGGCCGTCGAAAGCCGAATAGTTTTGAAATGTCCCGGTTGAGGGCCTGTACCGCGACAATCCCTGGTTGGTGCTCACCCAGATATCCCCGTCTCCGTCGCTTGCAAGACCATGAATCGTATTGTTGGGCAATCCGTCCGACACAGTGAAATGCTTAAACGCGGCATTCCCCTTCGGGTCGTGACCGATCAACTGATTCAGCCCCAGACTTGTGCCAATCCACAAGTTATTCTTCCGGTCCATGTGCATGCTGAGAATATCGTTGCTGCTCAGGCTCTCCGGAGCTTTCTCGCTGGCGCGAAAGGAAACCGATCGCCCGCTGTTCTTATTGAACAGGTTCAGTCCGCCCAACCGCGTGCCAAGCCAGAGCAGCGAATCATTTTCGGGAACGATCGAAAAAATGATGTTGCTGCTGATCGACCCTTCTTCCGCCACATACCTCCTGTAGCCGGAGAGAACCATTTCTGCTCCTTCCCGCCGGAGTTTAAAGCGGATCAGCCCAAATCCGTTGGTGCCCAACCAGACAAAACCGTCGTTATCCTGGCAGATGGCATAGGTCGACTTAAAGCGGTCTGCCTGCGGACGCCCCGCCAGTTCGTTCCAGCAGACCAACCGCTGAGCCCGGAGATCAAAAAATGCCGGCTCATCGTCAGTCCCGATGTACAGGATGTGATCGTGTCCATGGAAAAGGGAGAACACCGAATTGTTCAGTTTGCTGTTTCCGGAGTGATAACTTCGACCCGCCGCCCGTTTGTTCAAGTAATCATGATCACGCAGCCTGATCAGTCCGTTGCCTTTTGTTCCGATCCAAAAGGAACCGTCGGGTGTTTCACAAAAAGCACGCACAATTCCACCGTCCAGGGAGGGGAGTTCTGCCGGCGTAGTCAGGCCGAACACTTTATTCTGAGGGTAAACCTTAAACAGGCCTTCGCCGTCGGTCCCGATCCAGATCATCTGTTCCTTACCCGTATAAACAGCCGAGATTTTTCGGGATCTGACAGCGCTAAGCCAAGATGGCGGCCAGGCGTTTTCCTCCGATCCGGTCAGCACAATTTCAGCCCCTTTCTTCACCAGGATACCCTCTTTAATGATCCCGGTAATCCGGCTGACACCTTTTAAAACAACCTCCGGCCCATGTTGCTCCTTCCTGCCATACCGGCAAAGGGTCTGATCACTGAGCAGCAAAAACAGGCTGCCATCGGGATGAACAATAAAGTCCGAAACTCCGGTCATCAGCAGTTCGGTACTTTTTAATCCGACCTTCCGGTCTGCTGAAAACTCCAGCACAAGTTTTTCCAGCTCACCCGACACATACTGGACCAGCAGGGAAGAAGGTGAAAAAAACAGCATCTTTTTCACCTGATGGCTTTTCTCCCCCGGGTACAACAGCAGCATACTGTCGTTGTGCGCGTATCCGATCCCCCAGTCTTTCGCCGCACAAAACACGGTCCCCGAATCGCCGCGGGCAATATGAAATTCATATTCAGAAGTCGGGGAAATATCTCGCCGTGAAAAGTAGTAACGGCTGAATTGGTTCGTCTTCTTGTCGTACCGGTTGACTCCGTGATTCGTATTGATCCAGATCCTTCCCTGCCAGTCCTCGGTGATGTCGAGAACGACCTGATTGCTGATCGTGTTGGGATTACCCGGTTCAGGATGAAAGACCGTAAAATCGGATCCGTTATACAAATTCAGTCCATCCCAGGTACCGATCCAGACCAGGTCTTCCGAATCCTGGAAGATCTTATTGACCGAACTGTTCGAAAGGCCGTCGGCATTCGTGATCTGACGGACACTGAATACACCGGTCGCCTGCCCTGCATGAGACTGAAGAGGCAGGAACAGTGCCATGAATGCAGCACAACGAAAATATGTGAATACTTTCAGCAATTCCAGATTCCGTGTCATTTTGATGCACATTCGAAACAGATCGGCATAACCGCATAAAGTTCAAGGCACCTTATCCGTACCAAGAGATCAAATATACTGAATAAGTGATTTACGCAAAAAAGTTTATTTCATAGTCAAAATCGCCTGTTCCGCAGATTTTCTTTCCGGCCTTAACTTTTATATTGTATATTCGCGTTCCGAATTTATCTCTGTAATCAGGCAAAACAGAAGGGTATTTTTATTTTTTACATAATAAATTCAGGCCGTGCAATCGAAGAGGAAGGGTCGCTTAAGAACTGGAAGAGATGGATAGTTGGACAAGGTTGGAACAGGTTATTAAATGGACCGGCTTAACGACGAACGCATTCGCGTTGTCTGTTGGGTTAAAAAGAGCTGAGAATCTTTATCAGATCAAGAAAGGGAGAAATGCAATCAGCAGGGATCTCGCCGAACTGATCGCCGCAAAGTATCCGGAGATTAACCGTTTCTGGCTTTTGACGGGCGAAGGGACCATGTTTTCGTCCGATTCCGGGGACGAATATGAAAATTCAGCTGTTCCGGGAGCGATCCCCTGTTACGGAGGCAACCTTAGCTTTCTGAAAGAAAAAACAATAAGATTTCCGCGTCCTGCTTATCAACTGCATATTCCGATCTTCTCTGATTGTGACTTCGCGGTCACCTGGCCGGGCGATTCGATGGCTCCTGAGGTCACTGCAGGATCCCTTCTGATATTAAAAGAAGTGAGCCTGCCAGCCATGCTTCCGGGAGAGATCTACCTGATCGCCTGCGAAAATTATATCGTGCTTAAACGTGCGTCAATCAACCCGGAAGACGAGCAGAGCCTTCTTGTAACCGGGAGCAGGCAAACGCTGAACGAGTTCATCCAAAAATCGGCCGTTCGTCATTTGTTCCTTTTGAAGGGGGTCGTCTCCGTAAAAATATTTTGAAAATATTTCAAATAGTGCCGGTTCGCTAAGATGCTGAAACCCTGCGGATTCTTCGGTAGGTACAGTTTTTCATTTTGCACAGATCGCATTGATATTCCCTGTAAACCACGTTCTTCCCGATTCCGATCAGCCCGCTGATCGATTTTACAGGAGTCATCAATGAGGAGGCAGAAAGGCTCACTCCTCCGGTTTTTCCACCGAAGAGCGAAAAGAGGGCCTGTTGTCCGGCCACCGGCCATTGGCAGTAGCCCGGGCTGTACCGGTTGGTCATGTTGAATCCTGCCGCCGAAACCTGCTCCGCTATCAACTGCTGCATTTTGTCGCCTGCGGCCTCCGCAATAAAGGAACCAACCACATCATACACATAGCCAAGGGCCGGATCATCGCCGGCCATCAGGGCCTTTGACCTGGCGCTGATCTGTTCTCCGGCTGTACAAATAAAGAAAACCAGCCGTTCGCTGTTTCGAATCTCCCTTTTGATCATGCGACCCACGTGAAATTCACGCCCGGCAGTAAACAGCGAATTTCCTTTTGCCGCCAGATCAATCTTATCAGTAATCAGGTAGCTTGTCCGGATATCGGGCAGATTCTCCGAAAAAAGCAGTGCTTCGTCCAGATAGGAATGAAAAGGTTCCGGACAACCGTCAGAAAAACCCAGAACTGCTTCCATGGCACTCCGGTCCAGGGACAGGTCACAAAGCCGAAATTCGAGTTCTTTTATCATCCGATGCAATAAGTTTCAAATAATGTTTGCAGATTCAGATTTTGCCCGGGGACACGGAGCACAACCAATTCGGTGGGTCCGGTCAGCCCTTGTGCAGGTTCGGCCAAGAATTCCGTATACACACCCTGCAAAACAAGGTGGGCTCCTCCGCTTAGCTTTACATGACCTTTACACCTGATCTGCTGATCTTTGATGGCTTCCACGAAACGCTCCAGGTTCCCTTCCGAGATCTCCCTGTTCGTCTTGATCACAACCGACTCCAGCTCAGGCGCAGTACTCTCGCTGTACCCCGGTGGGCGGGCAGGAAACAAATTCAGGGCCTTTACAAGATCGCCGACGTCAACCTTTGCACGCACTGCCGGAACGAGCTTTGCAAATGGATTGATCTTTCGCACCTCTTCCCGGACGGCAGCCATTTTCATGCCAGCCAGATCGGTCTTGTTCAGAATGATGGTGTCAGCGATCCGCAACTGATGGATCATGCGGCTTCGCATGATCCCTTTGTCAAAGTTCGCCAGATCGACCACCGACCACACATGTGAAAGATACACTTTCCCCCTTATTGCCTCCGCCTGAAAGATCTGCCCTAACGATACCGGATCAGACATTCCCGAGGCCTCCATGATGAGCTCCGAGGGCTTAACTTCTTCTATGAATGAAGCCAGCGACTGAATAAACGATCCCAGTAAACAAACACAAAACACCGATCCGTTATTTACTTCCAGGATCTGATAACCGCCCATTCCGGATAACTCCCTGCTGTCGATGTTTACTGCAGAGAATTCATTCTGAATAACGGCAATTCTCCCTTTCCCCCGGTGCTGCCGGAGGAAATGCTTCAGAAAGGATGTTTTTCCGCTCCCTAAGAAGCCGGTTACCAGATACAGGGGAATGCTCATCAAAAGGCGTTTTCGATCGCTTTAATAATTTCGGTTTTCGGAGGGATCTGGCTGATAAAAGCCACCTTCCCGTTGATGCAGGTGGTCGGCACATTCTGTACGGCCAGGCTGAGCATCATCCGGATACCATCTTTTTCCTTGATCTTATGTTCATTGACAACCACCTTGTCCCCAAATCCGGAAGCTGCCTGCCTTACCGCTTCCATCATATACTGACAAGGAGCACAGGAAGATGAATCAAGTGTGATCACGTCGATCACAACCTTTCCTTCGGTCCAGTGCCCCGTCAGGTCCAGTGGTCCGAGAGAGGAACTGTGCGCCATCTCCCTGACGACCTGGCGCTCATAAGCATCATAGACCATTCCCGTGACAGCCTGCAGATTCTTAACCGGCGTGTCCATAGGCAGGTCACATCCGGGAGCAAGGATGAAGCCCCGGTTGCCGCCAGGATCAAGACAATCGACCGCCTCCTTC